>JALZAB010000134.1 GCA_030948585.1 Chloroflexota bacterium | reverse complement strand
GGCACGGCCGACCGGATCGACACCGGCCGGCTGGCGCTGTCGTGGCGGCTGCCGGGGGTCATCGCCGCGGCGCTGCTCGCGTTCGTGCTCGTGCTGCTCGCGCGACGCCTGTTCGCGTCACGGATCCTGCCGGCGGTCGTGGGGCTCGCGGTCCTGCTGGACGGATCGATGTTCGCCCAGGCCCGCATCGGGATGAACGACGTGTACGTGGCCCTGTTCATCGTCGCCGGCTGGTATTTCATCGTGGCCGCTCACCGGCCGCGCCTCTCGGCCCGCGCGGACATCCTGATCGCCGGCGTGCTGCTCGGCCTCGGCGCGGCATCGAAGTGGGCCGCGTTCTACACGCTCGCCGGGGTCCTCGTCGCGGCGCTCGCCGTGACCGCGCACGCGTACGCGAACGGGCGGGCCGGCCGGGGCGGGCCGCTCGATCTGCTCGCCGGCAAGGGGAGGAACGCCGCGTTCCTGTTCCTGTCCTTCGCGGTCATTCCCGTCGGCATCTACCTCGGGAGCTACGTGCACTGGTTCGGCGGCCCGACCGCGCCGTACGGCTGGGACCTCGTGGAGCTCACCAAGCAGATGTACTGGTACCACTCCGGCCTCACCTCTCCGCATCCCGCGGCCTCGCCGTGGTGGAGCTGGCCGGTCGTGCTGAAGCCGGTGTACTGGTATTTCGGGCAGTCGGACAACGGCAACAACGCGTACATCTACGACGCGGGGAACATCGCGCTCTTCTGGGCCGCGCTCGTCGGGACCGTCTGGTGCGCGATCGCCGCGATCCGTGCGCGCTCCGTCGTCCTTGGGTCCGTGGTGTTCGCGATGCTCGTGCAATACGTGGCCTGGATCCCGATCTCGCGAGTGCTGTTCTTCTACCACTTCTTCACCGCGCTGCCGTTCTACCTGCTGCTGCTCTCGCTCTGGCTCGCGTATCTCTGGGAGACCGGGCGCAGGGGCTTCGTCGTCGGCTACCTGGGCGTGGCTGCCGCCGCGTTCCTCTACTTCTATCCGTTCGTATCGGGCCAGCCGGTGCCCGGATCGCAGGCTGCGATGTTCTTCGTGCTGCCGACGTGGCAGTACGACTGCCAGTTCTACCCGAGCTTCGTGTGCCCGCTGAACGCACCGGCCGACGTCCCCATCGCGGCGGTCGCGCTGCGCGTCGGGACAGCGGCGGGCCTGGCGGCGATCGGCGCAGGGGCATTCTTCGTGCTGCGGGCGCCGGACCGCGCCCTCGCGGGCGCGCGGAGCGTGCTAGGGCGACGCGCTCGGAGTGGGAGCGACGCTGGGTGAGTCCGTGGGGGTGGGAGCTGCGGTCGGGCTCGGCAATGGCGACGCGCTCGGCGACGCGCTCGCGGCAGGCGGGACCGGCACCGGTGTCGCAAGGAGCGCGCCCATGGCGCCGACGATGCCCACGAGGATCAGCAGCGCGAGGATGAGCGTGCCCGCGAGGGCCCGGGACACCGCCGGACGCCGCGCCGCGTAGATGACCACCGTCACGTTGTCGAGGCCCCCCCGGGCCTTCGCCAGCGCCACCAGCGCATCCGCGGCCTTGGCCGGCGCGTCGCGCATCGCCGCGGCGATCTCGTCATCCGCGACGTGTCGGGTCAGGCCGTCGGAGCAGAGCACGAGCCGGTCACCCGGCTGCAGCGTCTCCACGAAGATGTCCGGTTGCACCCCGCGGGCGTCACCGAGGAATCGGGTGATGCCGTGCGCCGTGTCGCCGCTGTGATCGGTGGTGAGCTGCCGCACCGTCCGGCCGCGGACCAGGTACGCGCGCGAATCGCCGAGATTCGCGACCGCCGCCTCGCGACCGCGGATGGCCGCTGCCACCAGTGTCGTCGCGGCGCGCGCGAACCGCTCGTCGGCCGCCGCCTTGAGCACGGCGGCATTCGCGTCCTGCACGGCACTGCCCAGTGCGACGCGCGCGCTCTCCCGGAAGGACGGCGGCGCGAACGAGCGCGAGAGCGCCTCGACCGCGGCGGTGCTCGCGATCTCCCCGCCGGCCTCACCGCCGACGCCATCGGCGACGGCAATGAGCGTGACCCCGCCGCCGTACGTGCGGGTCAGCCAGCGGTCCTCATTGCTCTCGCGGACGAGCCCCGGATCGGTCCGGGCCGCGACGTCAGTCACTCTTCTTCGAACAGTCCTTGCCCGAGACGATCACCAGCGTCGCGGCCGAGCCCGGCTGCACGCCGGTCCCGGGCGCCGGTTGCTGACTGACGACCGCGCAGGCCTTCCCCTTTGCCTGTCCATCCATGGTCCACGGGATCGGTCCGCGGAAGCCCGCCGCGATGAGCGCGCTCGCGGCGTCGTTCACGTCCTGGCCGACGACGTTCGGCGTCGTGCGCGCCGCGCCGGTGGTCGGAGCGGTCGTCGTGGTAGCGCCACCGATCGGGGTCGCGGGGAACTTCGCGAAGAACAGGACGACGCCCACGAGGATCGCGAGCACGACCCCGAGCGCGAGCAGCGTGTCGAACCGCGGCCACCGCCGCGACGATGAGGCGATGATCGGTCGCAGGACCCGCGTGACCGGATCGTTGATCGCGTCCGAGAGGGCGAGGGCGAACGCGCCCGCCGACCCATACCGGCGTTCGGGGTCGCGCGCGAGCCCGCGCGCGACGACGCCATCGGCCGTCTCCGACAGGCGAGGGTCGACCGACCGGATGTGCGGCGCGCCGCGGTCGAGACGATCCCGCAGCAGATCCTCGTTCTCGGCGCCGGCGAACGCCGGCTGCCCGGTGAGCAGCTCATACGCAACGAGCGCGAGCCCGTACACGTCGCTCCGCGCCGTCACGGGCTTGCCCTCCACGCGCTCCGGCGCGATGTACCGGGCGGTGCCGACGAGCTCGCGCTCGTCGCTGTCCCGCGCCGCGCGGGCGATCCCGAAGTCGGTGAGCTTCGCGTTGCCCGCCCCATCGACGATCACGTTCGCCGGCTTCACGTCCAGATGCACGAGACCCGCGGCATGGGTCGCGTCGAGCGCGCCGCCGAGCTGGCGCACGAGCGCCGTGACCTCGGCCGCGGGCAGGGCGCCACGCTCCGTGACGATGTCGCGCAGCGACCGGCCGCGGATCTCCTCCATCACGATGAACGCGACGTCGCCGTCCTGACCCTCGTCGAACACCGTCACGATGTGCGGGTGGCTCACCGCGGCGGCACGCCGGGCCTCCATCGTGAAGCGTTCGCGGAACGCTGGCTCGGCCTGGGCCCCAAGGATCTTCACCGCGACGTCGCGGTCGAGCCGTTCGTCTCGCGCGCGCCACACCTCGGCCGTCCCCCCGCGGTCGATGCGGTCGGTGAGGCGGTACCGGCCCGCGATGAGCCGGCCGGTCAGGTCGTCGGTGCGGCCGGTCATGTCGACACGGATGGCAACTCCGGTGCCTGGCCGGTCAGGCGAGCGCGACCAGCGCCGCGAGGGCGTCCTCGTAGATGGCGTCGCTACGCGCGATGGTGAGCTCCTCGCCGAGGAGCTCGCTCACGCCCGGCTTGCCCAGCGGCACGATCCGCTGGGCCACGGTCACGCCGTCGATGGACACCGTCGTGGACGCGTGCGCCGAGTCCTCGACCCGCTTCACCACGAACTGCGCCTGCCTCGACCCGTCCGTGGCCTGGATGCGCAGGCCCGAGAGGTTGCCTTCGTCGATGCCGCGCATGTACCGCGGCCGGACGCGCGTCTGGATCTCCGTGCCATCGGCGCGCTCCATCGCGAACAGCAGGCCGCCCGCCTCCGACGGCGCGAGCGACTCGACCGCGTGCCAGCCGAGCCGCGACGCGAGCCACCCGATGAGCAGCAGCGCCTGCGACGGATGGACCTCGCGCCCGTCGGCGTCGACCGAGAAGCCGACGCGCACGCCGGTGATGCCATCGAGGAACGGCCGCCACGCCGGCACGTCGAAGAACTGGCTCACCAGCTCGCGCCACGGCGTGATGCGCGTCCAGTTGAAGTCCGTCAGCCCGTAGCGGCCGTGGCCCGACTGCGCGACGGCGTGCAGTCGCGGCAGCGTGCGGTCGGGGCGCGCGAAGTCACCGGAATCGACGATGAGGCGGTCCGCGAGCCGAAGCAGCTCGTCGAAGTACTCGGCATCAAGGGGCGGGGTCTCGGTCCACCAAAGGAACACGGGGAGGTCCGGCAGCAGCAGCGGGATGACCGCGCTCGCAAGTCGCTGGTCGGCATCGCCGCGCGCGCGGATCAGGATCTGCTCGTAGCTGACCTGCTGCAGGCCGCTCGGGTGGCTGAGGTGACAGTGCATCTCGAGACTGGCTGCGGTGCCCAGGCGCCGGCGGTCGGCGAGCACCACGATCGCCCGCGACGGATGGCGGGTGGCGAGCTCGTCGACGGTCGCCGCCGCACGCCGCGCGTGCGCGTCGCGCGTCGCGAACACGACCAGATTGAGCACCGACGCGCGGGCGACCGGAACGCCCTGCTCCTTCGCGTGCGCGCCCATCGAGCGGCGCATCCGGCCGAGCTCCCGTTCGAGCTCAGCGACCCCTTCGGCCCGGGCCCCCCAGACCGCCTCATCGATGTCGGTGACCGTCACGGCTTACGCCAGGTCCGCCCATCGCGCGCGATCAACAGGTCGGCCTCGGTCGGACCCCAGGTGCCCGCGGGGTAGATCGGCGGGTCGCGATGGCCGTCGGCCCACGCGCGGGCGATGGGATCGACGAACCGCCATTGCTGCTCGACCTCGTCCTGGCGCGTGAACAGCGTGGCGTCGCCGCGTAGCGCGTCGAGGATGAGCGTCTCGTAGGCGTCCGGCGCGTCCACCATGAACGACGCCCCATAGACGAAGTCCATGTTCACCGACCGGATGCGGATGCCCTGGACCGGCACCTTCGCTCCGAACTTGAGCGAGATGCCCTCGTCCGGCTGGATGCGCAGCACGAGCGCGTTCGGCTCCATGCCCTCGGCGGCTTCGCGCGAGAACACCGCATGTGGCGCGGCGCGGAACTGGATCGCGATCTCGGTCGTGCGCTTCGGGAGCCGTTTCCCGGTGCGAAGGTAGAACGGCGTGCCTTCCCACCGCCAGTTGTCGATATACGCGCGGATGGCGAGGAAGGTCTCCGTGGCGGAGTCGGACTTGATGCCGTCTTCCTCGCGATACGCGCGCACCGGCGCGCCCTCGATGAATCCGGACCCGTACTGGCCCCGGACGACGTGGTTCTCGGTCTCGTCCTCGGTGATCGGCCGGATCGCGCGCAGCACCTTCAGCTTCTCGTCGCGGACGGACTTCGCGTCGAAGGAGGCCGGCGGCTCCATGCCGACGAGCGCGACGAGCTGGAGCAGATGGTTCTGGACGATGTCCCGCAGGGCGCCGGCCTGCTCGTAGTACGCGCCGCGCTCCTCGATCCCCAGGGACTCGGCCACGGTGATCTGCACGTGGTCGACGTACTGCCGGTTCCAGATGGGCTCGAAGATGCCGTTCGCGAAGCGCAGGACGAGGATGTTCTGCACCGTCTCCTTACCGAGGTAGTGATCGATGCGGAAGATCTCGTCCTCGGTGAACACGCCCTGCAGCTTCTGCGATAGCTCCGTGGCGCTCGCCAGGTCATGCCCGAACGGCTTCTCGACGACCACGCGGGCGTTCACGTTATCGGTGAGGTGATGCTCCTTGAGCAGGTCGATGATCGGTCCATACGCCGAGGGCGGCGTCGCGAGGTAGAAGAGTCGATTGCCATTCGTCCCGGCGTGAACGTCGAGGTCAGCGAGCGTCTGCCGCAGGGTGTCGTAGCCGGTCGCCTCCTGCGTCGACACGTACTGCACTTGCTCGGCGAAGCTCGCCCACACGTCTTCGTTGATCGGCTTCGTCCGGGAGAACTGCACGAGGTCGGCGTGGAGGTTCGCGCGGAACTGCTCGGCGCTGAGCGGCTGCCGGGCCGCGCCGACGACCGCGAATGCCGCCGGCAGCAGCCGCTGGAGCGCTAGGTTGTACAGGGCGGGAACGATCTTGCGCGCAGTGAGGTCGCCGGTCGCGCCGAAGATCACGAGCGCGCAGGGCTGCGGGGTGCGGGCGATCCGCGGCCCGGCCCGCAGCGGGTTCGCCAGCGGCGGGGCGACCGTCACGAGCTCACTCCGCCTTCACTTCGTGCCCGCCGAACTGATTGCGCAGCGCGGCGGCGACCTTCATCGCGTAGCTGTCCTCCTGCCGCGAGGTGAACCGGGCGAACAGCGAGTGCGCAAGGACGGTCATCGGCACGTCGTGGGCGATGGCCTCCTGGATCGTCCAGCGGCCCTCGCCCGAATCGGCGACGTAGCCCTTGATGTGCTCGAGGTCGCTGCCGTCGGCCTCGAACGCGCGCTCCGCGAGCTCAAGGAGCCAGGATCGGACGACGCTGCCCTGGTTCCAGACCTGCGCGACCTTCTTGAGGTCGAGCTTGAACTCGCTGGCGTGCAGCAGCTCGAAGCCCTCGCCGTAGGACTGCATCATCCCGTACTCGATCCCGTTGTGGACCATCTTCGTGAAGTGGCCCGCGCCGCTCGCGCCGAAGTGGGCCCACCCGTTCGGCGGCGCGAGCGTGTCGAGGAGGGGCGTGACGATGGCCACCGCGTCGGCCGGCCCGCCGACCATCATGCAGTAGCCGATCTGCAGTCCCCAGATCCCGCCGGACACGCCGATGTCGAGATACCGGAATCCCCGCGCGCTGTACGCCGCGGCCCGCCGCTGCGAGTCGTGGAAGTTCGAGTTGCCGCCGTCCACGAAGATGTCGCCCGGGCTCGCGAATTTCGCGAACTCCTCGAGCGTCTCATCGGTCACCGCGCCGGCGGGGACCATCGACCAGAGCACCCGGGGGGCCTTCAGCTTGGAGACCATCTCCTCGATCGTGTATGCGGCGGTCGCACCGTGCGTCACCGCTTCGTCGACCGGCTCCTTGCTGCGGTTCGAGGCGACGACCCGATGGCCGCCCTGCGCGAGGCGGGTCGCCATGTTGCCACCCATCCGACCGAGGCCGTAGATGCCGATCTCCATGCCCACATCCCCCTTATCGGTGCGGCCTTCGGCAATCCGCCGCAGCCGCAGGCGTGCCACCGTCGCGTGTCGCGACAGGCGTAGGGTAATTCCATGGCCACGGCCAGCCAGACACCCCCGAAGGTCGACCTCCACCGCGAGCTCGCGCGGCAGCTTCGAGCGGACTCGATCCGCTGCTCGACCGCCGCCGGCTCCGGGCATCCGACGTCCTCGCTCTCAGCGGCCGATCTCATCGCCGTGCTGCTCGCGAGCCACCTTCGCTACGACTGGTCGAAGCCGAAGACGCCGGCGAACGATCATCTGATCTTCAGCAAGGGCCACGCGTCGCCGCTGTATTACGCGATGCTCCGCGCAGCGGGTGCCATCGACGACGCCGAGCTCATGACGTTCCGGAAGATGGGCAGCCGCCTCGAGGGGCACCCCACACCGATCCTCCCATGGACCGATGTGGCGACCGGTTCGCTTGGTCAGGGTCTCCCGATCGCGGTCGGCGAGGCGCTCGCCGCGAAGCGGCCCCTGAACGCGCCGTTCCACGTCTGGACCCTCACCGGCGACAGCGAGCTCGCCGAGGGTTCCATCTGGGAGGGTCTCGACCACGCCGGCCACGAGGGCCTCTCGAACTTCACCGCGATCTTCGACATCAACCGGCTCGGGCAGCGCGGCCCCACGGAGCTCGAGTGGAACGTCGATGCGTACGCCGCCCGGGTGAAGGCGTTCGGCTGCGATCCCATCGTGATCGACGGCCAGGACGTCGCGGCCATCGATGACGCGCTCGGCCGCGCGCGTCGCGCGGAACGGCCGACGGTCATTGTCGCGAAGACGAAGAAGGGCGCGGGGGTGTCGTTCCTCGAGGACAAGGAGGGCTGGCACGGCAAGGCACTCGATGCGGAGCAGGCCAAGCAGGCCCTGGCGGAGCTCGGCGCGGTCGCATCACGCACGTTCCCCACGCTGAAGCCCGATCCATGGACGCCGGCGGCGACCCAGCCTGCGAAGACGCCCGACCTTGCGATCTACACCGAGCCGCTCGCGACGCGCAAGGCCTACGGCGAAGCGCTCGCGGCATTGGGCGCCGCGCGCTCCGACGTTGTCGTCCTCGATGCCGAGGTGAGCAACTCGACACACGCGGAAGACTTCAAGAAGGTCGCACCGGATCGATTCTTCGAGATGTACATCGCCGAGCAGCAGATGATCGCGGCCGCGGTCGGCATGCAGGTGCTCGGACTCGTGCCGTTCGCCTCCACGTTCGCGGCGTTCATGAGCCGGGCCTACGACTTCATCCGGATGGCCGCGATCTCGCAGGCGAATATCCGGCTTTCGGGGTCGCACGCCGGCGTGTCCATCGGCGAGGACGGACCCTCGCAGATGGCCCTTGAAGATCTGGCGATGATGCGCGCCGTATTCGGGAGCACGGTCCTCTACCCCTGCGACGCGAATCAGACCGCGCGCCTCGTGGCGCTCATGGCCGATCAGAAGGGCATCAGCTACATCCGCACGACCCGCGAGAAGACACCGATCCTCTACCCGGACCGGCTCGATGAGTTCCGGATCGGCGGTTCGCGCATCGTGCGCGGCGGCGGAGCGGACGATCAGGTCGCCGTCATCGCCGCAGGCATCACGGTGCACGAGGCGGTCAACGCGATCGATTCGCTGAACGGCAGCGTGAAGGTCCGGCTGATCGACGCGTACTCGGTGAAGCCGATCGACACGGACGCCCTCGTGGACGCCGTGCAGACCACCGGGGGGTCGTTGATCGTGGTCGAGGACCACTGGCCAGAAGGGGGCATCGGCGATGCGGTGCTGGCCGCGCTGGCGGAGGCTGGCGTCGCCGGCGAGCTGGTGCACTTCGTCCACCTGGCCCCGCGCGAGATGCCCGGGTCGGGAAAGCCGGCGGAGCTGCTCGCGGCCGCGGGCATCGACGCGGCGCATATCGCCGCCGCGGTGAAGGATCTCGTGGGGTAACCGCCTCGCCCCGGTCGTCTGGCATCATGGAGGTCGCGAAGGGGAGGTCCCGTGGACACTTCGATCATCGTTCTCATCGTCATCGTCGTCATCCTCGTGCTGTTCCTCATGACGACCTACAACCGCCTTGTCACGCTGCGCCAGCGGGTGAAAGAGGCGTGGTCGGACATCGACATCCAGCTGAAGCGTCGCCACGACCTGATCCCGAACCTGGTTGAGACGGTGAAGGGCTACGCGGCCCACGAGCGCGGGACGTTCGACGAGGTCACCACGGCTCGCGCGAATGCCGTCGCGGCCGGCGCCTCTGGCTCGCCGCAGCAGATGGCCCAGGCCGAGAACGTCCTGACCGGTGCCCTGCGCTCGCTGTTCGCGGTCGCCGAGGCGTACCCCCAGCTGCAGGCCGTGCAGGAGTTCAAGGACCTGTCGGAGAACCTCACCGCGACCGAGGACAAGATCGCGTTCGCTCGCCGCTTCTACAACGGCAACGTGCGCGACTACAACACCGCGCTGCAGACGTTCCCCACGAACATCCTGGCCGGCATGTTCGGGTTCACCGCCGAGCAGTACTTCGAGCTCGCGGATCAGGCCGAGCGCGACGTTCCGCAGGTGAAGTTCAGCTAGCGCGATGACTGAGCAACGCGGCCAGGCGTTCGTTCCCCGCGTCTCGATGTATGACGCGCAAGCGCAGAACCGCTGGCGCACGGTCCTGCTCATCGCCGCGTTCACGGGCCTCGTCGTCGTCATCGCGTTCGTCGCGGGTGACATCCTCGGGGGCACCACGAGCGCCGGCGTCGCGTTCATCCCGCTGGCCGTCGCGTTCTCGGGCGCGTCGTCGTTGGTCTCGTACTTCGCGGGCGACAAACTCGTGCTCGCGCAGAGCAAGGCCGGCGAAGTCCCTGAGGGCGGGGAGCCGGTGCTCCGCGACGTCGTCGAGACGCTCGCCATCGGTCTTGGGATCCCGATGCCGAAGCTCTACGTGATCGAGGATCCCGCGCCCAACGCGTTCGCGACCGGCCGCGACCCGAAGCACGCGTCCGTCGCGGTGACCCGTGGACTGCTCGAGAAGCTCGATCGCTCCGAGCTCGAGGGCGTCATCGCGCACGAGCTCTCCCACGTCGGCAACCGGGACATCCGCGTGATGCTCCTGGTGACCGTCCTTGTGGGCACCGTCGCGCTGCTGTCCGACTGGCTGATGCGATCGATGTGGTGGGGTGGACGGTCCCGCGACCGCGATCGCGGCGGGGCCGGAGGCATCCTGCTCATCGTCGGCGTGGTGCTCGCGATCCTCACGCCGGTGGTGGCGACGCTCATCCAGCTCGCGGTGTCGCGCCAGCGCGAGTACCTGGCCGATGCGTCGGGCGCGTTCCTCACGCGCTATCCGCAGGGGCTCGCGAGCGCGCTCCGGAAGATCTCAGCGGACCGCGACGTGCTGACCGTCGCCAACAAGGCGACCGCGTCGCTCTACATCGCGAACCCCCTCAAGGACCACCCGTTCCAGTTCGACCGGCTCTTCGACACGCATCCGCCGATCGAGGAGCGCATCAGGCGGCTCGAAGCGATGGCGTGAGCGCGGAGCCGCCACCGCCCGCTGCACCTGACCGGACCATCCTCCTCGCCGTCGCCGCAGCCATCCTCCTCGTCGTGCTCGCCGCCGGTGGCGGCGTCGCGGCGTCGCGGCTCGTGAACCGTCCGACGCCGTCGCCATCGCCCACGGCGACGCCGCTCGCGCGTCCATCGCCGACCGAGCCGCCCGATACCGAGCCGTTGGTCTTCATCCAGCCGCTGTCCGCCGGATGCGCGGCCGGGGACGCGGTCTATGTCGTGTCCGACGGTGGCGGCATCGGCCGGTTCGCGTTC
This sequence comes from Chloroflexota bacterium, assembly GCA_030948585.1. Lineage (GTDB taxonomy): Bacteria > Chloroflexota > Limnocylindria > P2-11E > P2-11E > UBA4735. Next base: position 18,608 of record JALZAB010000134.1, on the reverse strand, counting down.
GACCACTGGCAGCTCATCGACCCGATCGCGCGATCGCTCGGGGCCGCGATCTGCCGCGGCGACCAGCTCGTCGCGGTCGGCGGCGGGGGGAGGGTGGTCACCATCGACGCCACGCAGCAGACCATCCGTTCAGATGCGGTCCAGCTCGATGACTTCCTCGGCGTCGCGCCTCTCGGTGGCGGGCTGCTCGCCGTGGGCCGCAGCGGCTCGGTGCAGCTGCAGACCGCAGCCGGGTGGAACGTGTACGCGCAGGGCCTGGACGAGGATCTCTACGGCGTCGCGGCGTTCGGCTCGACGTCGGCCTGGGTCGTCGGCGCCGGCGGCGCGAGCTACCGCCTCGAGTCCGGGGGGTGGCGGCCCGTCGCGACGGGGGTCACCGCGACGCTCCGCGCGATCGCCGCCGCGGCCGTGGACGACGTGGTTGTCGTCGGCGACGATGCGACCATCCTCGTGTGGCGCGGCGCGTGGGTGAAGGTCGCCGCGCCGGTCCAGGCCACCTTCCGCGCCGCGCTGCGGATGGACAACGGCACCTACATCGCCGGTGACCGGGGGACGCTGCTGCGGTTGAGCGGCGACCCGGCCGCGCCGGTGTTCGCACAGCTCAACCTCGGCACGACCTGCTCGCTCCGCGCGCTCTTCCGCGCCGCCGGGGACCTTTGGGTCATCGGCGCTGATGGCGCTCGCTCGGCCGTTTGGCGCATCGGGCCGGCCGGCACATTCCACTGGGGGCAATGCCCGTAGCGCACGGCGGGAGCGGCGCATAATCGCGACGGGCACGAGCCCATGGGCGGGAGGATCAAAGATGGGCAAGCTATCGGCGGTCGCGCTCGTCGCGGCCTCCGTGATCGCGGCCTGCGGTGGAGCGGGCACCGGCGGCGGCGCCGCCAGCGGAGCGGTCACGGTGAACGTGCCGGATACGGTGCACCTCGCGGCGTCGCTGCCGCTCACGGGCGCCGACGCCTCGATCGCGAAGATCATGAAGGACAGCTATGAGCTGTACTTCAAGCAGCTCAACGACTCCGGCGGTCTTGCGGTCGGCAACAAGAAGGTCAAATTCGACCTGAAGATCGAGGACAACAAGGGCGACGCCGCGACGAGCGGCCAGCTCTACGAGAAGTTCGTCACCCAGGACAACGTGGACCTTCTGCTCGGCGGATACAACACGACGATCGTCACCCAGGAGGTGAAGGTCGCCAATCGCTACAAGATCCCGTACGTCGGTGGGGGCGGCGCATCGTCGTCCATCTACGTCGACAACGTCTGGGCTGTCGGCGTGCTGGCCTCGATCGAGAAGCTCGCCGCGACGCAGCTGGACTACATCAAGACCCAGCAGGACACGGGCAAGCTGCCCAAGCCCCTCAAGATCGCGGTCGCGTACGAGAACAGCTCGCACGGCAAGGAGTTCCTGAAGGGGATCCAGGACGGCGAGAAGGCCGCATCCGACCGGTTCAAGGTCGTGTTCAACGAGACCTTCGACCTCAACGGCAAGGATTACACCTCGCTCCTCAACAAGGTGAAGGACGCGAGTGCGGATGCGTTCATGATCGACGCCCGCGTCGCCGACTACATCACCATGCAGACCCAGTACAAGCAGCTCGGCATGTACCACCAGTACCTCACCTACGGACCCCGCGGCCCGGAGAAGGCCGCGCGCGACGCGCTGAAGGACTCGAGCGACTACATCACCGCGGCCACGTGGTTCGACAGCCTCATGCCGGGCGACAACGTGAAGAAGTGGCTCGACACGTTCAAGGCCACCGGCGACTCGCCCGAGTGGTACGCGGCCTCCGCGTGGGAGTGCGCGCGCATCCTCACCGGCGCGATCCAGAAGGCCCTCACCGTGGACAAGCAGAAGATCCGGGACACCCTGTTCGCGACGACGTGGGACGGATCGCTGTTCCCCGGCGGATCGATCAAGTTCGGACCGACCGGGCAGGCCGACAACAACTACGTCATGACCCAGAACACGCCGGGCGGCAACCGGATCCTCATCTGGCCCAAGGACATCGCCACCGGCCCTGCGACGATGCCGGTGCCCAAGAAGTAAGCGACTAGATGCGCCTCATCGAGGCGCTCATCAGCGCGCTGTTGGTGGCGGGCCTGTACGCGACGATGTCGTACGGGCTCGCCCTCATCTATGGCGTGATGAAGATCATCAATCTCGCCAACGCCGGCGTGATGATGCTCGGGGCCTTCACGACGTTCGTCCTTTGGCAATCGTTCGGCTTGGACCCGCTCCTGTCGGTCGTCGTGACCGCGCCGTTGTTCTTCATCGTCGGGGCGGTGATCGAGCGGTTGTTCGTGCGGCGCGTGCTAGGCGAGAAGCCGGTCATCTCGCTGCTCCTGCTGTTCGGCATCCTGCTGGTCATGCAGCAGGGCGCGAGTTTCGCGTTCCATGGCGGCGATGTCCGCTCGGTGCGGCCCGTGTACGTGCAGGAGGTCATCCACGTCGGTGACATCACCCTCGCCTGGACGCGCCTCGCGGTGTTCGTCGCCGGCGTGATCATCCTGGTGGGGCTCGAAGTGTTCCTCCGCCGCACGTTCCTCGGACGGGCCATTCGTGCGCTGTCACAGGACCGCGACGCCTGCCGGCTCGCGGGCGTCGACGTGCAACGCGTGTCGATGATCGCCTTCGGCCTCGGGAGCTCCCTCGCCGGCGTTGCCGGATCGCTGCTGACCCTCGTCTTCGCGTTCGACCCGGTCACACCCTTCAGCGTGCTCCAGCTCAAGAGCTTCACCATCATCGTGCTCGGCGGGCTCGAGTCGATCCCCGGCGTGGCGGCCGCGGCATTCGTGCTCGCCGCGGCCGAGAATCTCACGGTCACGCTGTCCAAGCCCCAGCTCGAGAACCTCGTGTCCTTCGTGCTGCTGGTGGTCGTGCTCGTCGTCATGCCAGGCGGGCTCGCCGCGCTCATCCGGCGCCGGCGCGTCGCATGACCGCGTTCATGGCGCGCTTCTCCCGACGCGGGCTTCTCATCGCGCAGGTCGTGATCATTCTCGCCGCGGCCGCGATCACGGCGCTCATCCCGACGCTGGACGAGCGATCGTTCAATCTGCAGCGGATCACGTTCTTCCTGCTGTGGTACGCGATCCTCGCATCGTCCTGGAACATCATCGGCGGCTACGCGGGGCAGATCTCGTTCGGCCACGCCGCCTTCCTCGGCATGGGCGCGTACGTCACCGGCATCCTGTGGTCGCAGGCGAAGTGGCCGCCGCTCGTGACCCTGCCCGTCGCCGGGCTCGTCGCGGCCGCGTACGCGGTCCTCGTCGGCGTGCCGACCCTGCGCCTTCGCGGGCCGTACTTCGCGATCGCGACGATCGGCGTCGGCGAGGCGACCCGGCTCTTCTTCACCAACTTCGACGACATCTTTGGCGTCACGCTCACGAAGGGCGTCACCGGCATCTCCTTGGGCGGCGGCTCGCTGCCGACCATCGAGCCCGTGACCGTGCATTACGCGACGATCGTGCTGTTCGTCCTCACGATGTTCACGACGATGTGGATCCGCGCCGGCCGCTTCGGCCTCGGACTGTTCGCGATCAACATGGATCGGGACGCGGCGGAGACCGCGGGCGTGCCGACCGCGCGCCTGCAGGTGCTCGCGTTGGCGATATCGGCGTTCTTCGCGGGGAGCGCGGGCGCGCTCTACGCCATGCGCCAACAATTCCTCGACCCGGCGTCCATGTTCGGCTTCGACAAATCGATCGCCCTGGTGCTCATACCGGTGGTCGGCGGTCTCGCCACCGTCTGGGGCCCGATCTTCGGCGCGCTCCTGTACTTCCCAGTGCAGGACCAGCTGACGCGCATCGTGTCGGACCCATACCTCCCGTCGCTCTTGTACGGCGTGCTGCTGATCGTGATCGTCATGTTCGAGCCCCTCGGCATCGCCGGCCTCTTGGGACGCGGCACGAAGTACGCACGCGCGTTCCTGCGCCCGTCGGATGGTGAGCCATGACCGGGGAGCCGATCCTCGTCGGGCGCGCGGTCACGAAGCGCTTCGGTGGCCTCGTCGCCGTGAACGCCGTCGATCTCGAGGTGAACGAGCGCGAGATCTTCGGGCTCATCGGACCGAACGGCGCGGGCAAGACCACGCTCTTCCGCCTCCTCTCAGGCGTCTACGCCCCGAGCGGCGGAACGATCACCCTCCGCGGCCGGCCGATCGGCGGACGATCGGCCCACGCGATTAACTCGTCGGGCATTGCCACCACCCACCAGATCGTCCGGCCATTCCCCGACATGACCGTCGAGAAGAACGTGCTCGTCGGCGTGCTGTACGGGCGAAGCGGACTGCGCGGCAGCGCGGCCGACGCGGAGGTGGATCGGATCCTCGAGCTGACCGAGCTCGCACCGCATCGCAACACCATGGGGCGTTCGCTCACGCTCGCGCGCCGCAAGCGGCTGGAGGTCGCCCGCGGCCTCGGCACGAAGCCGGAGGTGCTCCTGCTGGACGAGGTCGCCGCGGGGCTGAATCCGACCGAGAGTGCGCGCATCGTGGAGCTCATCCGGCGGATCCGAGACTCGGGCGTCAGCATCGTGATGGTCGAGCACGTGATGAAGGCGATCATGTCGCTCTCGGACCGGATCATGGTCATGGACCTCGGGCGGAAGATCGCGCTCGGCACGCCCGCGGAGATCGCGAACGACCCGGCGGTGATCAAGGCGTATCTCGGAGAGCGCGCGGTGGCGTCCTGATGGCCCCGGTGCTCGAGGTGCGCAACATCGCCGCGGCGTACGGCGATGTCCAGGCCCTCTGGGACGTCAGCTTCAGCGTCACTGAGGCCACGGTCGCCACGCTCCTTGGCAGCAACGGCGCCGGCAAGACGACCTCGCTGCGGGTCGTATCCGGGTTGCTCCCTGCGCTCGAGGGCGAGGTCCTGCTGCGCGGCGAGCGCATCAGCGGCCTGTCGCCACATCGCATCGTCGAGCTCGGCGTCATCCAGGTCCCTGAGGGCCGCCACCTCTGGCCGAACATGAGCGTCGAGGACAATCTGCTCCTCGGCGCGTACAGCTCGCGGGCCCGGCCGGATCGGGCCAAGACGCTCGCCAGCGTGTACGCCCTGTTCCCCCGCCTGGCCGAGCGCCGCGCCCAGCTCACGGGCACGCTGTCAGGGGGCGAGCAGCAGATGGCCGCCATCGGGCGCGGTCTGATGGGCAAGCCCGAGGTCCTGATGCTCGACGAGCCGTCGCTCGGTCTCGCGCCCATCCTGGTGGACGAGGTGTTCCGGGTGATCACGGACATCGGCACCCGCGGCGTCACCGTGCTGCTCGTCGAGCAGAACGTCCACCGGGCGCTCGAGGTCGCGGCCACCGCGAGCGTCATCGAGAACGGACGGGTCGTACTGTCGAAGTCGGCGAGCGAGATGGCGAGCGACCCCAGCGTGCGGAGCGCCTACCTCGGTCTCTAGATCGCAACTCAGGAGGTAGGCACATGAGAGCGCTCCTTACATCGGCCGGGATCAAGAACCGCAGCATCCACGACGCGCTGGGCGACCTGCTGGGGAAACCCATCGCCGAGTCCAACGCCCTCTTCATCCCCACCGCGATCTACCCCTTCCCTGGTGGCCCGGGCATGGCGTGGCGGGCGATCTCCGGCAAGTCCTCATCGCCGTTGTCCGAATTGGGTTGGAAGTCGTTGGGGATCCTGGAGCTGACGGCCCTGCCGAGCATCGAGGAGGCCGCCTGGGTGCCAACGGTCCGCGATGCCGACGCACTGCTGGTATGGGGCGGCGACCCGTTGTTCCTCGCCACCTGGATGCGGCGCTCCGGATTGACCGCGCTCCTGCCGACGCTGCGTGCCGAGGCAGTCTACGTCGGGGTGAGCGCCGGGAGCATCGCTGCCACCTCCACCTTCGTCGAGACCTACACCGAGCCGCCCCGCTGGCACGACGGACCGCTGACGTCGGAGCACATCGTCTTTGCCACACCGCAGGGTGATGTCGACAGGATCCTGGTCACGGGACAGGGAGCGGGACTCGTTGACTTCGCGGTGATCCCGCACTTCGAGCACGCCGATCACCCCGACGCTTCCGTGGCCAACGCGGAGCGGTGGGCGGCACGGATCCCTGCGCCGACGTACGCGATCGACGACCAGACCGCGGTCAGGGTGGTGGACGGCGCCGCCGAGGTCGTGTCCGAAGGGAATTGGAAGCTGTTCGAGCCACCGGCGGTCACGGATCATCGTTCACGCGACACTGGCTATCCTCGATCGCGGTGACCGACGTGCCCCCCGTCCTGTCCCCGGCGTACCGGCTCGTCATGCGATTGGAGATCGACAACCGGCCGGGCATGTTCGCCGAGGTCGCGCGCACCATCGGGGCGCGCGGCGCCAGTCTCGGCGCGATCGATCTCGTCGAAGCGACGCCATCGAAGCACGTTCGGGACGTCACGGTCGACGTCCCCGACGAGGCCACCGGCGAGCAGCTCGCGGACGATCTCAAGGCAGTGAAGGGCGTCGTGGTCCGTTCGGTGTCCGACCGCACGTTCCTCATGCATCTGGGTGGCAAGGTGGCGATGGCCGGCCGCGTCGCGGTGCGCAACCGCGACGACCTCTCGCTCGTGTACACGCCCGGCGTCGCGCGGGTATCGCGCGCCATCGCGGCGGACCCCGAGGTGTCGTGGGCCCTCACCCAGCGCGCGAACGCGATCGCCATCATCTCCGACGGGACGGCGGTCCTCGGCCTCGGGAACGTCGGGCCGCTCGCGGCACTGCCGGTCATGGAGGGGAAGTCGCTCCTCTTCGCGGATCTCGCGGGCGTGTCAGCGTTCCCCATCGTCATCCAGCCCGGGACCGTGGAGCAGACCGTCGACGCGGTCGCGCGCATCTCGGTCGGGTTCGGCGGGATCAATCTCGAGGACATCGCCGCGCCGGCGTGCTTCGAGATCGAGCGACAGCTCCGCGAGCGCCTGGACATCCCGGTGTTCCACGACGACCAGCACGGCACCGCGATCGCGGTGCTGGCGGGGCTGCGCAACGCGGCCGCGGTATGCAAGACCTCGCTCAACGAGCTGCGGGTCGTCGTGCTCGGCGCCGGTGCCGCCGGGATCGCGACGACCCGGCTCCTCCGGACCGCGGGGGCGAAGCATGTGGTCGTCGCGGACCGCCACGGCACGATCACGACGGCGCGTGCCGACCTCAACGCGGAGAAGCGCGCGCTCGCGAGCGAGCTCGGCGATGACGCCGCGTCGCGTCCCCTCGCGGCGGCCCTCGAGGGTGCGAACGTGCTCATCGGCCTGTCCGGACCCCGGCTCGTGAGCGTCGAGATGATCCGGACGATGGCCCGACCACGGATCGTGTTCGCGATGGCCAACCCCGATCCGGAGGTCGATCCGGTCGCCGTCGCCGGCGAGGTCGACGTCATGGCGACCGGCCGCAGTGACTTCCCGAATCAGGTGAACAACGTGCTCGCCTTCCCGGGCGTGTTCCGGGGACTGCTCGACGCCCGCGCGAGCACCGTCACGACCAACATGGAGCTGGCGGCGGCCGCGGCCCTCGCCGACAGCGTGCCGGCGGCGCTGCGCTCAGCGGAGTACATCCTGCCTTCGGTGTTCGACGCGACGGTCGTGCCGGCGATCGCGAAGGCCGTGAGCGCAGCGGCGCGCGCGGACGGCGTGGCCCGGCGCACCGATCGAGACGCTGCTCCCGGTCCGGCCGGCCGTTCGATCGCCGGGTAGGCCATGGCACTCCACGTGCACCCCCGGCCAACGTGACCATGGAACCCGAACACGAAGACGACACGCCGCTCCGGCCGGTCGAAGACGCCATGGAGACGCGCACCGATCCCGAGTCGGGCGATGTGGTCGTCGACGATGAGATCGACTTCACCGACCAGCCGCTCTCGACGGACGCCATCGAGATCGTCGAGAACAGCGACGGCGGCGACGTGTTCTTCGCGCCGACCGATCCGGTCCTGCGGGCCGGGGCGGATGGTCAGCCCGAAGTGCTCGGCGGATTCTCACCGACGGCGGACATCCCCGAGCCGGCCCGCTCGTCCGACGGTCGAATCGGTGACGAGGCGATCGCCGACGCCGTTCGCGATGCGCTGGCCCTCGATGCCTCGACGGCCGATCTCACGCTGACGGTGGACGTTGCGGGCGCTGTCGTGCGGCTCCGTGGGACCGTCGACAGCATCGAGGACGGCGAGAACGCGGAAGCCGTGGCGAGCGCGGTCTCGGGCGTCACCGAAGCGATCGACGAGACGGAGATCGCGGGCTAGCGACCCTTCCAGACCGGCGCGCGCTTCTCGAGGAACGCGGCCACACCCTCGCGAAAGTCCTCCGACCCGTACGCGAGCTCGACGATGTCCTCGCCCGCGCCAAGACGCGCGCGCTCGGCCTCGAGCACGCGCTGCACCGCGATCTTCGTTGCGCGGATCGTGAGCGGCGCGTTCTTGCCGATGCGTTCCGCGAGCGCGGCCACGTGGGCCTCGATGCGCGCGAGGGGCACGACGTCGTTGAACGCCCCCGCGGCCTGAGCCTCCGGAGCGGTGGCGAGGCGGCCGGTGAACAGGAGCTCCTTGGTGACCGCCGGACCGACGATCTGCACAAGGCGCGCGATGTTCCGCAGCGAGAGCGTGTTGCCGACCGTGCGCGCGATCGGAACGCCGAACCGCGCGTTGTCGGCCGCGATCCGGATGTCGCAGGCGAGGGCGAGCGCGGCGCCGCCGCCTGCCGCGACGCCGCGGATCAGCGCGATGGTCGGCTTGGGCAGGGTCTCGACGGCCTCGATGGTGCGCTCCACGTGCTTCTCGTAGACGAGGGCGTCGTCCAGCCCGCGGATCTCGCCGACCGTCCGGATGTCGCTGCCCGAGACGAAGGCCTCGTCACCCTGGCCTTGCAGGACGACCACGCGGATCGCGTCATCGGAGGTGAGCTCCGCGCAGATCTCGGCAAGTCGCGTGTACATGTCCTGGGTGAAGGCGTTGCGGGCCTCCGGGCGGTCGAACGTCACCCACGCGGTGGCCTCGCGCTTCTCGAGCCGTACGGTCACAGCGCGTCGATGTCCGCCGCGGGGATCCCGGCCTCCGCGAGCACCTCGCGGGTGTGCTCGCCGAGGAGCGGCGCGGCCCGGCGCATGACCGGCGGCGTGTCCGACAGATGGAGCGGGGAGCCGATCGCGCGGACGGTGCCGAGCACCGGATGCGGAAGGTCGACGAACAGCCCGCGCTCCGCAAGATGCGGGTCGGCGAACACGGTGGCGAGGTCGTTGATCCGACCGCACGGCACGCCCGCGACGGCGAGGTCCCGCATCCAGCCATCCGTGGTCCGGGTCATGGTCACCGCCTCGATGATGGACGCCAGCTCGCCGGCGCGCAGGCGGCGCGCGGTCGCGTCGTGCCACGCCGGGTCCGACTCGAGCCGCCCGAGCCCGGTCACCCGGCAGAACGCCGTCCACGTCGGCGGGCTCGTCGCGCCGATGGCGATGTATCCGTCGGCGGTCTTGAAGGCCTGATACGGCGCGCTCACCCGGTGCGCTGACCCGAGCGGGCCGGGAATCTCGCCGGTGGTGAGGTACACGCCCGACTCCCAGATCGCGAGCGACACCCCGCTCTCCAGCAGCGAGAGGTCGATGAGCTGGCCGCGGCCCGTCCGGTCACGCGCGATGAGCGCGGTGACGATGGCGAACGCGCCGTACAGGGCCGAGGTCAGGTCCACCGCAGGCACCCCGACCTTCACCGGCGCGCGCCCGGGCTCGCCGGTCACGCTCATCAGGCCGCTCTCGGCCTGAAGGATGAGATCGAGACCGGCCCGGTCGCGGTACGGGCCGGTGCGACCGAAGCCGGTGATCGAGCAGTAGATGAGGCGCGGATGGTCGCCGGCTAGCGCGTCATACCCGAGCCGGAGGGCATCGAGCGTCCCGGCGCGGAGGTTCTCGATGATCACGTCGGCGGTCGAGACGAGGGTGCGGAACATGCGCGCGCCGACCGCCGACTTCAGATCGAGGGCGACGCTCCGCTTGTTGCGGTCGAGGCGCAGGAATCCGGCGCCGTCGGGGCTGCCGGGCGCGAACGGCCCGAGGCCCCGCGAGTAGTCGCCGCCGGCCGGAGACTCGATCTTGACCACGTCGGCACCCATGTCCGCGAGCATCGTCCCGGCGTACGGTCCGGCCATGTAGTTCCCGAGCTCGAGGACGCGGACCCCATCAAGCGCGCCGGTAGCCACTGATCACCCGGTCGTAGAACGCGAGCAGCTGATCCGTCACGTGGGACCAGTCGAACTCCTGGGCCCGGATCGACCCGCTGACGCCGAGCCGCCGTCGCAGCTCGGGCTCGGTGACGAGACGCTCGAGCGCGTCGCACAGCGCGTCGGCGTCCTTCGGCTCGACCAGCAGCCCCGAGACGTTGCGCTGAATGACCTTCTTGTAGCCATGGATGTCGCTGGCGATCGCCGCCGTGCCGGCAGCCATCGCCTCGAGCAGGACGATCCCGAACGACTCCTGACCGGTCGACGGGGCGCAGAAGATGTCCGCCGTCTTGTAGAAGCGCGCCTTGTCCGTCTCGCTCACCCGACCAGCGAACAGGACGTCGCCGACGTGCTCGTCGCGGACGAACCGTCGAAGGTCGCCGAGCTCCGGTCCGCGGCCGCAGATGATGAGCCGGGTGTCGGGGTGGCGCTGCTTGAGCTTCGCGTACGCGCGCACCAGGTACTGGGCGCCCTTGCGCGGCTCGACCCGGCCAACGAAGAGGATGTTCGTCTTGCCATCCCTGTATTCGGGGAATGGCTTCGCCTTCGCGAAGAAGTCGACCTCGACGCCGTTCGGGATGATCTCGTAGTCGCCGGGGAAGTAGCGCGAGATGAAATGCCGGGCCGCGCTCGAGACCGCGATCCGCCCGTCGAGCTTGTTCATGTAGCGGCGCCCGATGGGCCGGCCCAGCCAGTAGCTGAACGAGAACCCGCCGAACGCGTGGAAGGTCGCGACCTGCGGGCAGGACTTTCGGTCGAGGATCTGCGCGGACAGCAGCGGGACGAGCGGCTCGTGGTGGTGGATGATGTCGAACCGCTCTCGGTCGAGGATCCTCGTCACCAGGTATTCGAGCCGCGCCGAGAGCGTGATCCGGCCGACGCTCCCGTTGTAGGGCACCGCGATGGCCTGACCGATCTGGATGACATCCTGCGCCGGAGGGTCGTCGCCCCACGGAGCGGTGATGATCCGGACCTCGTGGCCCCGCCGCCGGAGGTTCTCGTACGTCTCGCGGATGTTGTCGTTGGCCCCGCCGGGCCGGGGGTACGCGTACGGGCTGACGATGCCGATCTTCACGACACGGGCTTCCGCTTCCGGCCGATGCCGCGACGCGCGCGCTTGTACGGGTCACGGACCATCGAGCGCCACTGCTGCGTCGCGACGCCGTCGAGGTGCTCGCGCAGCGTCCACGAGCGGCCCTGCGCCCGCGTCGTCTTCGCGAGGATCGCCGTCCGGAGCGCGTCCACGCCGTCGCCTGGGAAGTCCGTCCAGGCACTGCCGACGAGCTTCGCATGATGCGCGTCGCTCGAGCCCGTCTCGGCCACGCGCAGCACGTGTGCGTTCAGCTGCCGGGCCTTCTGGCCGCGCACCCGTCCCGCATAGCTTGGGTTCCGCACCTCGATCCCGTCGATGAATGACGCGCGATCCCCTCGCGCGGCGAGGGTGCGAAGCGCGCGCTCGCCGACGGAGAACGTGAGGTAGGAGAGGGGATGCGGGACGATGGCGATCCCGCCGGCGCGATGGATCGCCTCGATCGTCTCGGCCAGTGGCCGGAACATCGGGATCTCGTCCTCCACGAAGAGCGCGAGCAGATGGCCGGACCGCGTCGTCACCTCAATGCCCGTGACCACCGTGACGGGGGACTTCCCGCGGGCCGCCAGATCGCGCATCAGGAACGAGCCCCGGATGTCGTCGTGGTCGGTCAGGGCGATGATGTCGAGTCCGGCGGCCTCGGCCGCAGTGAGGATCTGCTCGGGCGAATTCAAGCCATCGCCCAGATCGGAATGCAGCTGCAGATCCGCCCTACCCACGGACGCGACCGTACGCCGGCGTCCCTATCGCCGCCATACCGCCTCGAAGACCGACCATTGCTCCGGCGCCACGCGGATGTGGCGCTCGAGGATCTCCGCCCACCGGCGCACGCCGTCGCGAACATCGGCGGCGTGATCGTCCGTACGGCGGAGCACGAGCTCGGGCTCGAACATCGCACGCATGGTGTTCCCATCGCGCTGAGCGAAGCCGGGGACCAGCGCAGCGCCGGCGCGAAGTGCGAGCGCGACGTGCGCCGACGGGAGCAGGGCCTCCGCGCCGAAGAACGGCACGCGCTCGCCGACGCCGGTGATCGCGCGGTCCGCGAGCAGCCCGAGCGCGCCACCCCGTTTGAGGACGCGATGGATGCCGAGCGCCGAGTCGGTCTGCACCAAGGTCAGCCCCATGGCCCGTCGGGCGCGGTTGATCGATCTCGAGAGCTCGCCGGTCTCCTTCTCCACCGGCAGCGTGACCTCATAGCCGTGGGCGACGAAGATCTGGCCGCACACGGAGATGGGTCCGAGATGCGCGCTCGCGAACACGACGCCGGTCCCGCGTTCATAGGCCCGGACCACGTGCTCCCATCCGGATACGTCGACGGTCCGGCGCACGGCCTCGTGATCGAGCCGGGCCAAGCGGAAGATCTCGATGTAGTGCCGGACCTGCTCGATGAAGGTCGCCCGCACGAGCCGCTCGCGGTCGGATCTGCCGGGCGCGACGTGCGCGATGTTGTCGCGCACGGCAACGCGTGCGGCGCCGGACAGGCGATATGCGACGGTCCCGGCGGCGACGGCGATCGGATAGTCGATGGCCGCCGGCAGGCGGGGTATGGCGCGTTCGGCCAGGCGCACGGCCGCGCCGGCGATCATGTGGCGGGCGCGACGACCGGCAGCGGCCACATCGGGCGGAAGATGTACCACTGGTCCGGCCAACGGCTCACGAACCCCTCGAGCCCATGCGCGATCGACTGCGTGGCTCGCTGGATGTCCTCCGCGGCCTGCTTCGTCCGCGCGACGAAGATCGGCGGGAGCGCGATGCCGGTGAAGGTGTTGTCGTGATGCCGGACGCACGCCGATACGACGATCGGTGCCCCCGAGACCCGCGCCAGGCTCGCGGCGACCGCGGGGAACGACGTCGAGGTACCGAAGAACTCGGCATCCACGGTGTCGAAGGCCTGGGCCCGCGGACCGAGGTCCATCATCAGCCCGACCATCTCGTTGCGGCGGAGGGCATGCAGGACCTTCTTCGCCGCGCCGTCGGGGCTCAACAGGGTGATGTTCTTGTGCGCGCGGTTGCCGACCAACAGGTCCATGAGGCGCTGGTTCTCGAGCTCATCGGCGATGACGTTGAGCGGGATCTCGTCCGAGATGCGTGCACCGCCGAGCTCGAAGTTCCCGAAATGGATCGACACGAAGATGACGCCCTTCCCCAGGGCGAGCGCGCCCCGGAGGTGCTCCCAGCCTTCGACGGTGACGAGCCGCTCGAAGTCCGCGACATCGAGCATCGGGAACCGCATGATCTCGACCACGTACTTCGCGAAGTTGCGGAAGGACCGCCGCGCCACCTGGGCCACCTCCCGGTCCGTCGACGGACGCCCGAGCACGATGGCGAAATTGCGCTTCGCGATGCGTCGCTTGGTCGTCCAGCCGAGATACCCGACCTCACCCAGGGCCACCGCGAACGCGTACAACAGGCCCGCCGGCAGGCGCTGGGCGATCCGCGCACCGATCCGCCAGCCCCAATAGCTGATCCCCTGTGCGATGCGCTCGATCACGAGCCCTTTCTGCCCACCAGGGTCTCATTGTCGCGGCCGGCGATGAAGTCCTCGACGCGGACGCGCGCGCGGTCATCGTGGATCTGCTTCGGAGGCGACTTCATGAAGTACGACGCCGGCGCGACGATGGTGCCGCCAAGCCCGCGATCGAGCGCGAGCTTGCAGCACCGGATGGCGTCGATCACGACGCCCGCGCTGTTCGGCGAATCCCACACCTCGAGCTTGACCTCCGCGTTCAACGGAACGTCACCGAAGGTCGTCCCCTCCATGCGGATGTAGCACCACTTGCGGTCGAGCAGCCACGGCACGTAGTCGGACGGCCCGACGTGGACATCGTTCGGGTCCATCTCGTAGTCGAGCATGCTGGTGACCGCGTTCGTCTTGCTGATCTTCTTCGACTCGAGCCGTTCCCGTTCGAGCATATTCAGGAAGTCGGTGTTGCCGCCGAAGTTGAGCTGATACGTGCGGTCCAGGCGCACCCCGCGGTCCATGAACAGCCGGGTGAGCACGCGGTGGGTGATCGTCGCCCCCACCTGGGACTTGATGTCGTCACCGATGATCGGCAGCTGCCGATCGGCGAAGCGCTTCTGCCAGTACGGCTCGCGTCCGATAAATACCGGCACGCAGTTGATGAATGCGCAGCCGGCGTCGAGGATCTGCTCGACGTACCACTTGGTGGCCTCCTCGCTGCCCACCGGCAGATAGGAGACGACGACGTCGACCTTGCGGTCCTTGAGGATGGCGACGATGTCGTCGGTAGGCCCGTCGGCCTTCTTGACGACCGCCGAGAGGTATTTGCCGATGCCGTCGTGGGTCATGCCTCGCGAGACCTTCACGCCGGTCTTCGGCACGTCGGCGAAGCGATACGTGTTGTTCGGGGCCGCATAGATCGCCTCGGCCAGGTCCTTCCCAACCTTATTGCGATCGACGTCGAACGCGGCCACGAACTCGACGTCCCTCAGGTGATAGCCGCCGAGATCCACGTGCATGAGACCCGGGATCTTGTCGCCGGCCTTGGCGTTCCGGTAGTAGTGAACGCCCTGCACGAGCGAGCTCGCGCAGTTGCCGACCCCGATGATCGCGACGCGGATCGGCCGCCGGCGCGTGGTCGGGCGACCGACCCGCCGGCCCGCCGGCTTGGTCGTCCTGGATCGCGGACGCGAGATCTTGGTCGAGGTGGTCTTGGTGGAAGCAGCCATGGTCATCGGTCCCCTTCGGTGTTGGAGTTGAGCTCGCGAGCGACGAACACGATGCGCTGCAGCAGCGTGATGACGGATAGCAACGCGACCGCGGCGAAGGCCACGACGAAGAGCTGATAGAGGCCAAGCACGCCCCACAGCCCGACGCCGATCAGCAGGATGAGCAGGCGCGCCTCGCGCGGCATCAGGCCAACGGCCGCCTTCGTGCCCATCGACTCGGCCTTGGCGCGGACGTAGCTGACGAGAAATGACGCGACGAGACCAATGAGAGCCGACCAGAAGAGCACGCTGTCGCCGCGGTTCGCGCCGAGGGCCGCGGCACCGAGCGCCAGGGCGGCGTCGGACACCCGGTCGAGCGTCGAGTCGAGGAACGCGCCGAACCGCGTGCCTCCGCCGGCGGCCTTGGCGAGCTGGCCGTCCAGCGTGTCGGACAACGCGCCGGCGAGCAGGACCACGAGAGCAGCCAGGGGCTGCTCCGCCACCAGCAGCGCCGCGCCCGCGAAGGTGATGAACACGCCGAGCACCGTCACCGTGTTCGCGGTGATGCCGATCCGGTGCAAGCCTCGAGCGAGCGGCGCCAGGCCGATCCGCGTTCCCTCGGCGACCTCGTTGGGCATGAGACCGTGGCTCACCGGGCGCTCCCCGGGTTCATGAGGGTGCGATACCCGCGCTCGTGCAACGCCGCGAAGCGATCCCGATCGAACGTGCAGCGCACCTCGCGCCCGACCCGGACGGTCTTCACGACCCCGGCTCGCCGAAGCCGGCGAAGGTGCCACGACAGGAGCGGCTGGGAGAGCTCGAGCCGCTCGGCGAGCTCGGTCACGGTGTGCTCCCCGCGCGTCGCCAGCAGCTGCAGGATCCGCAGGCGCGTGTCGTCGCCGAGGGCCTTGTAGTACTGGCGAAGGTCGCGGACGGATGACTCGGTCAGCATGCTTATGGCTCGCTCCCCGCTGTCTCCGCCCACTCGCGCTGGGGCGGTGCCATCAATTCAAGTTCCGCTTATATGTCTACGCGCCGAGGAAATTGCTGTCAACCGACCAATCCGGCGCTACTTGCGCGCGGTGTTGAAGATCTCGGAGAGCTCCTGGACCGTCTTTTCGGCGCGACCCTCGCGGAACGCGTCGGCGACGCAGGTCTCGAGGTGCGAGCCCAGGATCATCGAGTCCACTCGTTCGAGGGCCTTCTCGATCGCCATCGTCTGCTTCATCACGTCGACGCAGTACGTGTCCTCCTCGACCATGCGCTCGACGGCTTTGAGGTGTCCAGCGATGGAGCGCAGCCGGGCGGCCACGTCCTTTTTGGTGTCGGGTTTCACGGCGTCATCGTACCCCGGGGGTGGGGGGAGGGGTACCACGGACCAGCCATACTCGGGTGGTGCCACATCCTCGCCGATCCCAGCGACCCACCGGCGTGTCGCCGCTGTTCACCGCCGACATCGCCGATGACGCGGCCCAGGCGGCCGGCAAGCCGCTCGCGGCCCGGGTGCGGCCGCGCGATCTCGATGAGTACGTCGGTCAGCCGCACCTGGTCGGTCCGGGTCGGGTCCTGCGAAAGGCCATCGACGCGGGCCAGTTGCCGTCGATGATCCTCTGGGGTCCGCCCGGCACCGGGAAGACCACGCTCGCGGCGATCGCGGCCCGCCGGTCGAAGGCGCACTTCGTCGCGCTCTCGGCGGTCTCCGCGGGCGTGGCCGACCTGCGCCGGGTGATCGAGGAAGCCCGTGAGCTGCGGCGGGCGACGGGCGAGCGAACCGTGCTGTTCATCGACGAGATCCACCGCTTCAACAAGGCCCAGCAGGACGCCGTGCTGCCGTACGTCGAAGAGGGCGACGTGACGCTCATCGGTGCGACCACTGAGAACCCGTCGTTCGAGGTCATCTCGGCGCTGCTGTCGCGGTCGCGGGTCTTCGTCCTCCAGCCGCTGTCGGAAGATGACGTGCGGCTCATCGTGGAGCGCGCGATCGCCGATCCGCGCGGGCTCAACCGGACCGTCGCCGTCGCGCCGGACGCGCTCGGCTCGCTCGTCGTCGTCGCGAACGGCGACGCTCGCGTCGCGCTGAACACGCTCGAGCTCGCCTCGGACGCCGCCGCGCCCGATCCGAATGGCCTTCGTCATGTGGATCTGGCCGCCGTGAAGGACGCGCTGCAACGCCGATCGCTCGTATACGACCGGGTGGGTGACTCGCATTACGACACGATCTCGGCGTTCATCAAGAGCCTGCGCGGCTCGGACCCGGACGGCGCGCTGTACTGGCTCGTGCGGATGATCGATGCCGGCGAGGATCCGATGTTCATCGCGCGGCGGCTCGTCATCCTCGCCGGCGAGGACGTCGGCTTGGCCGATCCCCAGGCCCTCGTGCTCGCGTCGGCCGCGCAGCAGGCCGTCCATCTCATCGGCATGCCGGAGGGCTACTACCCGCTCGCCGAGGCGGCCGTGTACCTCGCCCTCGCCCCGAAGTCGGACTCAATCAAGCGCGCGCACGGCGCGTTGATGGCCGACGTCGAGGGCACCCGCGCCGACCCGGTCCCGCTGCATCTGCGGAACGCCGTGACCGGCCTGATGCGCGGGCTCGGCTACGGGAAGGGCTACCGGTACGCGCACGACGCGCCCGAGCATTTCGATCCAGAGGCGACGTTCCTGCCCGACTCCTTGCGCGGCCGGCGCTACTACGAGCCGACCGACCTGGGCGCCGAGGCGGCCCTCAAGTCCCGGGTCGAGGAGCTACGCCGGAGCGTGGCCGACGCGGCCCGCGATACCGGTCCCCGACAGCCGAGCTAAGCGGTCGCGGGCTTGCGGCCTCCGCCGATGCGCGAGAGCAGCAGCCCGAGCTCGAACAGCAGGTACATCGGGACCGACACGAGCGTCTGGTTGAACGGGTCGGGCGTGGGCGTGATGACGGCGCCGATGATGAAACACAAGATGAGGACGTAGCCGCGCCGCTTGGCGAGCCAGCTGCGGGACACGAGGCCGATGCGGGTGAGCGCGAAGATGATCACCGGCATCTCGGCGACAAGACCCACCCCGAGGATGAACGTCGTCACGAACGAGATGTACTCGCTGGCCCGGGGCGACGCCTCGAAGACGTCTGCGCCGAAGGTGAACAGGAAGTTAATCGCGCTCGGCAGCAGGATGAAGTAGCAGAACGCCATGCCGCCGACGAATAGCCCGAGGATGAACGGACCGAGCAGCAGGATGAACTTCCGCTCGCCCGGCCGGAGTGCCGGGTCCACATACGCGTAGATCTCATACAGGATGATCGGCATCGCGAGCGCGATCCCCGCGAACAAGGCGACGCGCATGTACGTGGTGAAGCCTTCGGTGGGGCTGATGATCTGCAGCGGCTTCCCAAGGTGCGCCGGGGCCTCGAGCGCCAGGATGATGTCCTTCGCGAAGTAGAAGCCGAGCGCGGTCGTGACCAGGACCGCGAACGCGGCGACCATCAGCCGGCTCCGCAGCTCCCCGAGGTGCTGCATCAGGGACAGCTCTTTGTCGCGCTCCGGGAGGCTTTGGCTCACCACGCAAGGTTAGAATCACCATCGGAGCAGGGCATTTGGCGGCGCGCTCCACCCCGCCCCCGTAGCTCAGTGGATAGAGCGCAGGCCTCCGAAGCCTGAAGCCGCGGTTCGAGTCCGCGCGGGGGTACCGGCAAGC
>JALZAB010000117.1 GCA_030948585.1 Chloroflexota bacterium | reverse complement strand
CGGTGGCGGGACCCTGCCGGAATCGCACCGGCTTCGCTGGTGATCCGCGTATTCAGTTGTGCCCGTCGGAAAAGGACGGGCGCCGGGTCAGGCGGTCGCGGGCACTCGCTCTTGCGTGAAGCGGGCGTCGTCAGAGAGGTTCGCGGCGTACAGACGCTGCAGGGTCATGACGTGGGAGCAAAAACCGTGGACGACGAAGTGATCGCAGTTGCAGGACCAGTCATCTCCGGAGAGGCGGATCGTATGGGTGCCGTTATCACCGCGGAAGGTTGCTTCGAGGGCTTGGAACTGGACCCGGTGGGGCTCTTCTGCGTACCGTTTCGCCTTCTCGATCTTGGAGATGAGGCTCGAGTTCATGAGTTCCTCCCGCTCCGTAATTCCGGGCGGCGTCGGGGAACGCTCCGGCGTCGAAGCGAGTATAGGAAGGCCGATTTTCCGCCTATTCCGAGCGGATCAGCTAGCTCTTCGTCCGTCGCAGGAGCTGCGCGCGTGCTGCCGCGTCATAGGCCTCGTTGCGCTCCGCAAGGCGTCCGGCGATCTGCAGGCGGTGCTCGACGGTCTTGTTGCCGCCGTACTTGAACTTCGCGCGGACCTCTTCGATGACGCCAACGATCCCGCGGATCCCGCCGAAGTACTTGCCATAGTCGTTGCCAGGCTCGACCGGCGCGTGGCCACCTTCGGGCTGGAAGTGTCCGAGCTGCGCGGTGAGGATGCCCGCGAGCTCCCCGGGGTCGTCCACCACGCGCGTGCGCACGATCGCCTGCACGGCGGCGTAGTACGACGTCGGCACGCCGTACTCGATCGCCGCGCCAGGGTTCGCATTCCACTGCGTCGGGATGTACGCGTAGTCGCCGTAGACCGAGATGAGCGCGAGCGGGTTCTCGGCGAGCGCCTCCCAGGCCGGATTCGGCGCGGCCAGATGCAGCCGGATCGTCTCGGCACCGTCGTAGATGAAGTGCGTCGGCACGACGATCGGCACGTCACGGCCACGACCGCTCGCGATGAGCTCGCCGAAATCACGCGAGGCGAGGAAGCCGCGCCACTCGTCCTCGGAGATCGCCGCGTCGTGCTTCCTGATCAGCATCGGACCGAGCGTACTAGCCTCCGGTCTGCAGATGGCCATGCCGAACAGCCGCGTCGTGTCCGTGAACGTTGGGCGGCCGCGTGAGATCCGCGTT
This sequence comes from Chloroflexota bacterium, assembly GCA_030948585.1. GTDB lineage: Bacteria > Chloroflexota > Limnocylindria > P2-11E > P2-11E > UBA4735. Next base: position 6,265 of record JALZAB010000117.1, on the reverse strand, counting down.
GGCGATCGGATCGTGCGCACGAGCATCTGGAAGGAGCCGGTCGGCGGACGCATTGCGGTGCGCGGCGTGAACCTGATCGGCGACGACCAGTCCGACCGGCGCGTCCATGGCGGCGACACCAAGGCCGTCTACGCCTACGCGCGGGAGGATCTCGACTGGTGGGGCGCGCGACTCGGCCAGGTCCTCGCGGCCGGCACCTTCGGCGAGAACCTCACCACCGAGGCCGTCGATGTGACGGGCGCGCGGATCGGCGAGCGCTGGCAGATCGGCAGCGTGCTCCTGGAGGTCACCCAGCCACGGTTTCCGTGCTTCAAGCTCGAGGCCCGGATGGATCGGCCCGGCTTCACCGAGGAGTTCATCGAGGGCGGACGCCCCGGCGCCTACCTCCGCATCGTGACCGAGGGCGATCTCGGCGCGGGAGACCCGGTCACGATCGTCTCGCGTCCGGACGACGCGCTCTCGATGGGCGAGGTCATGCGACGGAAGGTGAAGCGGGCGGAGTAGCGAGCGCCGGCGTCGTACGACCGACGTGCAGGTTCACCCGGATGCCCAGGTCGCCACCGCGCGGGATAACCGAAAGGCGCCCACCGTTCGCTTTCGTCAAGAGGTCGGCGAGCTCGAAGTGCTCGGCTGCGAAGCCGTCCCCGCGACTGGCGAACTCGACGATCCCTTCTCCCGCGGATCCACGGACGAAGATATAGACGACCTCGTGCACCGGCGCACCCTCCAACAGGCGGCCGATGATCGAGGCGATCGCGTGCTGCAGCGATGCCGGATCCGCGCGGACGATCAGGTCGTCGGCAGCGGTCGACAGCACCACGCGCCGCCGGTCGAGCGATTCGCTCACCGCGTCGGCGACCGTCCGCTTCAGATCGACCGACTCCTGACCGAACCGCAGGCCATCGATCTGCAGACGCCCGATGCGCAGCAGGTCCGTTGCGAGGAAGTTGATCTCGCGCACGTGATGACGGAGGCTCGCGAGCTGCGTGGCCATGTTCTCCGTCAGGGCGGCCTCGGGCCCGAATGTCTCATCGAACTTGAGCGCGAACCAGTACACGGCCCGCAACGGGCGAGGGAACTCACGCTCCAGAAGCCGGAGCAGCCGGGCCTGCTCGCCGATCTCGGTCTGCTGGCGACGGTGTCCGCGCCGTACGCGATCGGTCGCCGCCGCGACGACGACGTAGATCAGGAGCTCCGTTATCGCGTTCCAGAGGAGCGCCGGCGTCCCGGGCCGAGGCTCGGTCGATCTGAAGGCTCCGGCGTCGACGGCCAGTGCGATCAGCACGGCGGCCCCGGAGAAGACGAGTGCTCTGCGTCGGCCCCCGGCCCAGGCCATGACCCCGACGGCCAGCAGGTAGAGCTCGGCCCATTCGAAATCCGAGGGCGTCAGGAGGTCGAGGGCGAAGGCCAGACCGAGGAGCACGAATGCGAGCACCACCAGTGAGCGATCGTCGCTCGGCACCCGCATCCTCACTGCCGCGCAGGATAGCGAACTCGTAGTCCAAATGCCGTACGGCGACCTACATCAAATGGTTTAGCCGGCGGCTGCCTACGCTGGCCGGGTGATCGAACGGGCCGTTTCCTTGACGGTCACGCGGGAGGTGGCGCTCGTCCGGGCGACCGCCGCGGGCACGCCAAAGGCGTGGGGCACGCTCGCGGCAGCCGGCGTGGTCGCATTCAAGGAGCTCGCCGGACGGCCGGCGACGGAGGAGGAGCGACGCGCGGTCTGGGCGGGACTGTGGCAGGCGGTCGAGGCGGTCAGCCGCGCCGGTTAGAGAACTCCACGGTCCAGCGCCACTCGCGGCCGTCCTTCGCGTTCCACCAGCTGCGGAGGATCCCGGCCTCTCCGCCGGGGAGGATGACGACCGCGCCGACGTCCGTGTCGGTCGGCCAGCGGTCCTCGCGGATGACGACCCCGCCTCGCCGGACCAGGCGGGTCATCGGCAGATACGGCCCGACGCGTGCGACGGGCTCGCCGCGCGCGATCACGCGATCGTCGGCTTCACGGACCGTGACCGCCAAGACGGGCGCCGCGGCATGAAGCCAGACGACATCCGTCGGATCGATCCGCGCACGCGCGATCTGCACGCCCGTCGCGGCCGCCTCCGGGTAGTAGATCTCCCACGTCTGCGTCATGGCCGCGGCGGCTCGTACGCGCGCCAGGCCTCGAGGCCGTACGCGGCGGATGGCCACGCGATCTCCTCCAGCGGAGGCAGATCGGCTTTGGCGAAGAACCGAGCGTCGGAGGCTTCGTCGGGCGCGACCTGCAGCATGCCGCCGGTGATGTGCGCGCGGTAGATGACCACGAGGATCGGGAATCCGGGCCGCATCCACGTCGCAAGGAGCCCATCGAGCGCCACGTCGAAGCCGGTCTCCTCCTTCGCCTCGCGGGTCGCGGCCTGCTCGGTGGTCTCGTCGTTCTCGACCAGCCCGCCGGGCAGCGCCCAGTGCCCGTCGCGCGGCCCGTAGTTGAGGCGGACCAACAGCACGGCCCCATCGCGCTCGATGATGGCGTTCGAGCCGATCTGCACGTGCATGAAGTCGGCGAAACCGCACGTCGTGCACGTCGGGCGGTCGCGGCCGTCGATGCGGGTCAGCGTGAGCTTCGACCCGTCCCGTGGGCAGAACGCAAAGGTGCTCGCCGGCACTAAGCCTTCGCCAGACGGTCCTTCAGGAAGTCGATCGACGTGACCGGCGACGGATCCGCGCCGTTCAGCAGCGCGACATAGAAGGACACGTAGTCGGTGAAGTAGGTCATCTGCAGGACCTCGGAGAGCATCGATGCTCCGTCGAACTCGAGGTCCTTGTGCGGGATCTGCGAGCGGTCGAGCAGCTCCTTCGTCACGTCGAATCGGACACGGTGGCGTGCGTTGTCACGCTTGCTCCGCAGCAGCAGCACGACCTGGGTGTCCTTGGCGGCGGGCGGGTGCGGGAAGCCGACCACGGCGTTGTGGTTGAGCTCGCTCATCACGTCGTAGTGCGCCCAGTTCTTGGCGTTCTCGTTCCACTGATCCTTCGCCCGGCGGGCCATCACGCCCATGACGCCCGCGCCGTAGAACACCGGGATCTTGCCGGCGAGCTCGATGGCCATCTTCTTCGCGTCGTTCGACCGAGCGCCCTCGTGCACGCGCTCCTCGAGCTTCGCGACATCGGCCAGGGCCTGGTCGATGTCCTTTCCCATGTCCCGCACGAAGCCCAGCGTGGTCAGCGCCCCCATCACGAGGGTGAGCGAGTACCCGAGCGCGGCACGCGGCTGGGCGTGGTAGCCGAACGTGATGAGCGGCATGCCCTTGGCCTTCGCCTCGGTGGCGAGCCGGCCGCCGGTGGTGATCGCCATGATCTTGGCGCCGCGCTTCTTCGCCTCGTCGAAGCCAGACAGGGTCTCCTCGGTGTTGCCGGAGAACGACGATGCGATGACGAGCGAGTCGCGGCCGACGTACGCGGGCAGCCCGTAGTCGCGATGGACCGACATCGGGACCTTCAGCTCGTCGGCGAGCAGCGCGGCAGCGAACTCACCGCCGATCGCGGAGCCGCCCATGCCCAAGACGGTGATGTTGCGCACGTCCGCGTACGCCGGCGGCAGGGTCGCGGCCTGCACGATCTTCCAGGCGTCCTTTATCTGCAGCGGCAGGTCCTTGATCTTCGTGAGCATGTCTCCTGGATCGGCCTTCTTGATCGCCTCGACGCTTTCGATCGCCGCTGTGTCCACTATTTGGCCTCCCGCACCATCGTCTCGCCCGCGTCGAGCAGCGGCGCGAGCTCGCGTTCTGATGTCGTCTCCGCGTAGACGCGAACGAGCGGCTCGGTCCCCGACAGGCGGAGGAGGAGCCACGACCCGTCATCCAGGAAGAACTTCGTGCCGTCCTTCGTGTCCAGGTGCACGATGCGCGCGACCGCGCGGCTGGCGAGATCCGTCGGTTGTTCGCGGTCGAGCGTCGCCATGACCCGCTTCTTCACATCGGGGTACGACGCGGCATCGAAGTGCAGGTCGCGCCGCAGGTAGAAGGACGGCCCGGCCATCGCCATGAGCTCGTTGATGAGCTGCGACGGCGTCTTCTTCGTCTTCAGCATGAAGTCGAGGATGAACAGGTCGGCGACGATGCCATCGCGCTCCGGAAGGTGCATCGCGAAGCCGTAGCCGCCTGATTCCTCGCCGCCGAACATCGCCCCGGTCTCCTGCATCTTCGGTCCGATGTACTTGAACCCCACGGGCACTTCGTAGACCTTCACGCCGAAGCGCTCGCCGAGGCGGTCGGCCATCGACGTCATGTTCACGGTCTTGACCACCGGCTGCTTCAGCCCGCGCACCTCGATGAGGTACCACATGAGGAGCGCGTACAGCGTGAGTGTCGTGACGAACTTGCCGTTCTCGTCCCCGAGCCCTGCGCGATCCGCGTCGCCATCGACGGCCAGACCGACGTTCGCCTTCTCCATGGGAATGCGCGCGAGGAACTCGTTGATGTTCGGCGGGATCGGCTCGGGATTCACGCCTCCGAAGAACGGGTTGCGCTCGCTGTGCAGCTCGATGACCTTCGTCTTGCCGCCTCCGAGGAGGCGCGTGAAGTAGCCACCCGCGGATCCGAACAGCGGCTCGCACACGAGCGTGTAGCCGGCGGCCTTGAACGCTTCAAGGTCGAACAACTCGGCGACGTGCGAGAGGTAATCGGGCGCGGGGTCGAACCGGTCGATGAGGCCGGCCTTGTCCGCGTCGTCGAGCGTGCGGCGCTGGATCTTCTCGGGCGTGTTCTCGAGGGGATGGATGAAGCCCTCGATGGCCTTGAGCATGTCCGGGCCCGCGGCGGCACCGGTCTCGGCCTTCACCTTGAAGCCGTTGTCCATCCACGGGTTGTGGCTCGCGGTGATGACGATGCCGGCCTTCGCCTTCTTGCGCATCGTGGCCCACGAGAACGACTGCGTCGGCGAGGCGGTCGTCGCGAGATGCACCGGGATCCCGTGCGCCGTGATGACCTCCGCGGCCGCGTCCGCGAAGAACTCGGATGAGAACCGGCGGTCGAACCCGATCACGACGCCCTTTGACTGCTCGCCGGTGCTCTTCACCCACTCGGCGACGCCATTCGCGCAGACGCGCACAGCGTCGTACGTGTATTCCTCGGCGATGCGAGCGCGCCAGCCATCGGTCCCGAAGACGATCTTGGGCATGTGGTGGGAGCCCCCCTTAGATGCTGACGCTGACGATAGGAGCGTCGGCGCTAACGCGCCGGAACGGTCGGTCGTGCGGTGACGGAGCGCCAGTGGTCGAGCAGGTCCTCGAGCGAGCGGTCGAGCGCGATCTTGGGAGACCAGCCCGTGCGCGCGCGGAACCGTGACGCATCGAGGGAGAGTGCGCTCGGGTCGCCAGCGCGAACGCGGGCGGGATCGAGCTCCGTACGCACGGTGACCCGCGCGAGGCCCACGAGGGTCTGCAGGATGCGCTCGACGCTCACCGCATCACCACTGCCGACGTTGTATGTCTCCGTGCGATCGGGCTCGAGGGCGATCGCGGCGGCGTACGCGGCCGCGATATCGCGCACGTCCACGAAGTCGCGCTGCGCGTCCAGGCGGCCGTGCCGGATGACCGGCTCCGCGAGCCCGGCCTCGGCTTCGGCGATCTGCTTCGCGAATCCCGAGGCGGCGAGATCGGGGTGCTGGCGTGGGCCGTTCGTGTTGGCGGGCCGCAGGATGACCGTGGGGTGCCCCCCGCGATCGCCGAATTCTCGGACGATCGCCTCGGCGGCCGCCTTCGACGCCGCATACACGTTCGTCGGCCGCAGCGGTGCGTCCTCCGTCACCGGCACCGACTCGGGCAGGCCGTACACGTCGGCGCTGGAGGCATAGACGAGGTGCGCGCCCTCGGCCCCCTCCATCGCCGCCAAGATGTTGGCGGTGCCGATGACGTTCACCTTCACCGTGCCGCCCGCGTCGCGCTGCGCCTGAGAGGGGATCGCCTGGCCGGCCAGGTGCACGACGGCGTCGGGCCGGGCATCGGATACCGCGGCGCGCAGGCTCGCAGGATCGGAGAGGTCCGCCTTGTGGATCGTCACCTTCGAGGCGATCGCCGCGAGATTCGGATGCGGTGGCGGCTCGAACACGATGCCGTGGACCTCCAGGCCGTCGGCCACGAGGCGCTCCGCCAGATGAGAGCCGATGAACCCCGTGATGCCGGTCAGCAGGACACGTGTGGGCACGCTCGGATGCTAGCCGCCGCTACGGTAGTGCGCGGTGCCCGCTCCCCTGCTCACTGTCCTTCTATATGTGACCGTCGCGC
>JALZAB010000118.1 GCA_030948585.1 Chloroflexota bacterium | reverse complement strand
TTGATCACCTGATCACCCCACGGGTGATCCTCGACGGCTGCGGGATACGAGAGCGCGTGCGTTCGGATCGCGGCGAGCGCCGCTTTCGGCGTCGGCCCGGTCATCGGCGCAGCCGCACGACCCGGTCGAGGCCCGCCAGATCCTGCAGCAGATCCACGCGGCCGAGCGGACGCATGAGTGCGGCGACCGGCTCCGCCTGCGGCGGGTCGCACTCGAAGAAGGCGGCACCGTCCGGCGCGAGCACTCGCGGCAGGTCGGCGATAGCGTGGCGGACGAGGGCGAGCCCGTCGGGTCCGGCGGCCGTGGCGATGCGCGGCTCGAACGCGAGGGAGGTCCGTTCGCCGACGAGCTCCTCGAGCACGTCGTCGCGGAGGTACGGCAGGTTCGCCGCCACGACGTCGACGCGCTCGGTCACCGGCGCGAGCAGGTCGCCCTGGCGGAAGTCCACGTGTGCGCCATGCGCCACCGCGTTCGCGCGCGCGACTGCAAGGGCGGCGGTGGACACGTCGGTGGCGATGACCCGCAGCCGGGGCGCGGTCACCGCGAGCGCGACGGCGATGGCTCCCGATCCGGTGCCGACGTCGACGACGGTGAGCTCGCGTTCAGCGGCGTGCGCGCGGACCGCATCGACCAGCACCTCGGTCTCGGGCCGCGGCACCAGGACCCGCGGATCGACCGCGAACCGCAGTCCGTAGAACTCCTTGAACCCGCGGAGGTACGCGACCGGTACGCCCTCGGCGCGCTTCGCGACCAGCATCTCGAAGCGCGCCGCCCCGCCGGGTGGAAGCTGGACCTCGGGATGCGCGACCAGATCCTCCTTTGGAACGTCGAGCACGTGCGCAAGCAGGATGTCGGCGTCGAGGGCAGGGGTGGGCGCGCCGGCGCGGCGCAGGGCGTCGGCGGCGCGGGCACGGGCTTCGCCGCGGGTGACCACGTTGGAAGTATCGTCGCGCGGTGCTCGGCCTTGGCGATGTCGAAGCAGCGCGCCGCATCGTGGACCGGTACCTGCCCCGCGCGCCGATCGAACGATCGCCATACCTCTCCGAGCTGCTCGGCGCCGAGATCCTGCTCAAGATCGAGACCTTCAAGCCGACGCGCACCTTCAAGGTGCGGGGTGCGCTGAACAAGATCGCCTCGCTCGACGATGAGCACCGTTCGCGGGGCGTGGTCGCCGCATCGGCCGGCAGCCACGCCCAGGGCGTGTCGTACGCGGCGTACCGGCTCGGCGCGCCGGCGACGGTCGTCATGCCGCGCGGCGTGTCCGACACGATCGTCGGCGTCTGCCGCGCGTACGGCGCCGTCGTGCAGCTCGAGGGCGCGATGTATGACGACACGCTGGCCCTCGCGCACCAGATCGAGCGCGATCAGGGAAAGACCTTCGTCCATCCGTACGCGGACCCGCTGATCATCGCCGGCCAGGGGACGATCGGGCTCGAGATCCTCGACGACGTCCCGGATGTGGACACGGTGATCGTGCCCGTAGGCGGCGGCGGGCTGATCGCCGGCGTCGCGCTGGCGCTAAAGGAGCGACGGCCGGCGGTGCGCATCATCGGCGTCGAGCCGGAGGGCGCCGATGCGGTGCGCCGTTCGCGCGACGCTGGTCATCCGGTCATCCTCGACCATCCGCACAGCGTCGCCGACAAGCTCGTCGCCAAGAGCACCGATCAGCTCAACGTCGAGCTCATCCGCACGTACGTGGACGAGATCGTCACGGTGACCGACGAGGCGCTCGGATCGGCGACGTACGACTACCTCGAGCGGCTCTCGCTCCTCGTCGAGCCCTCGGGCGCCGCGACGCTCGCTGCCGTGCGGTCGGGCGCGGTGCGGGCCACGGGTCGGACGGTCCTGGTCGTCAGTGGCGGCAACGCCGACACCCGGGTCCTCGCGCGCATCCTCGCCGAGCACGCGTCCAAGGCCGCACTGGCGTGACCACCGCCACGCTCGGGCTCCGCATCGAGACAACGAAGCGCGCGGAGACGATCGACATCACGGCGCGCGTCGCCGAAAAGGTGAAGGCGTCCACGGTGCGCGACGGGATCTGCGTCGTGACGGTCGCCCACACGACCGCGGGGATCTTCGTCAACGAGAACGCCGATCCGGACGTGCAGCGCGATCTGCTGACCACGCTCGCGCGGCTGGTCCCCGACCAGGGTGACTACCGTCATGCCGAAGGCAATGGACCGGCCCACATCAAGTCGGTGCTTGTGGGCGGTTCGGTCACCATCCCCGTCACCGACGGTGGCCTGGACCTCGGCCGCTGGCAGGGCATCTACTTCGCCGAGTTCGACGGGCCGCGGACCCGGAGCGCGACGGTCACCGTCATCGGCGACCGCGCATAAACTCCGAGCCTTCTAGGGGGAGGAAGCGACCATCTCGACCGCCACCCGGCCTCGCACGATGACCGTCACCGAAACGGACGCCGCGCGCGCCCTGCGCACCGCGCTGTCGCGGGGCGGTGACTGGGCCGAGCTGTTCTGGGAGCGGCACACCGTGGTCACGCTCACCCTGGACAACGACAAGCTCGAGGACGCGATCACCGGTGTGGACCAGGGAGCCGGGATCCGCGTCGCCTCCGGCGATCGGGGCGTCTACGCGAACGGCAACGTGAACGATGGCGACGACCTGCTCGCGATCGCCGGGCGCGCGGCCGCGGCCATCGCCGACGACGGCGGCGTGCGTGAGGTCACCGCGATCTCGGCCGATACGCTCCCCCGCCCGTCGACGGTCCGCATCGATCCGCGAACGGTGCCCATCGAGCGGAAGGTCGCGCTCATGAAGCTCGCGAACGAGCGCGCCCGAGCCGCCGATCCGCGCGTGCACCAGGTCACGGTGCTGTATCGCGAGAGCGTGCAGGACGTCACCCTCGCCAACAGCGACGGCCGGTTCCGCACGGACTCGCGCACGCGCCTTGTATTCGGCGTGCTCGTGACGGCGAAGCAGGGCGAGGTGCTCGAGTCCGGCTACAAGGCGAAGGCCGGCACCGAGGGCTTCGAGATGCTCACCGAAGAGGCCGTCCTGGAGACCACGGACACCGCGGCGCGCCTGGCCGTGCAGAACGTCGCGGCCGAGCCGGCACCCGCGGGGACGTACACCGTCGTGCTCGCGAGCGACGCCGGCGGCACGCTCATCCACGAGTCCGTGGGTCACGGCCTCGAGGCGGACCTCAATCTGAAGGGCATGTCGGTGTACTCGGGCAGGCTCGGGCAGAAGGTCGCGAGCGAGCTCATCACCGTCCTCGACGATGGCACCGACCCCGGCAAGCGCGGGACGCAGGCGATGGACGACGAGGGGACCCAGACGCAGCGCACGGTGCTGATCGAGAACGGGATCCTGAAGACGTATCTGAGCGACAAGAAGCACGCCCGCAAGCTGGGGATCCCCGAGAGCGGCAACGGGCGGCGCGAATCCTTCCGCCACCTGCCGATCTGCCGGATGACCACCACGATGATCGCTCCGGGCACGAGCGATCCCGCCGCGATCCTCGCGTCGGTCACCGACGGCATCTTCGTGAAGGGCATGGGCGGCGGTCAGGTCGATGTCGTGAGCGGCAACTTCGCGTTCGAGATCACCGAGTGCTACCGCATCCGTGACGGGAAGCAGGCCGAGCCGCTGCGCGGGGCGACCCTCGTGGGCCAGGGACCCACGCTCATGAGCGAGATCGACATGGTCGGCTCCGACCTTGGCTACTCGGTCGGAACGTGCGGCAAGGATGGCCAGGGCGCGCCCGTCGCGGACGCGCAGCCGACGCTTCGGATCCCGAGCGTCGTCGTGGGCGGCAAGGTCAAAGCGACCTGATGGCCGAGAAGCTTGGCAACGAGGCTGTCGTCGACCGGGTGATCGCGTCGATCAAGGCGATGCGCGTGGACGGAGGCGAGGTGTTCCTCCGTGACGGGCAGTCCACGTCGATCGAGGTGCGTGACGGCGAAATCGAGAACGCCATCACCCGGGGTGAGCGGGGTATCGGCGTGCGCATCCTCCGCGGCGGGCACGTCGGGTTCGCGTACTCGAGCGACCTCTCCCCGGGCGGGATCGAGCTGTGCGTCGACGCGGCCCGCGACATCGCGGCGGTCACCGAGCCGGACCCGGACGTGGCCATCGCCACGCGCACGATCGAGAGCCCCGACCTTGGCCTCTACGAGTCCGGGATCAACGACCGGTCCGTCGCCCAGCGCACCGAGGTCGCTCTCGCCGTCGAGCGCGCGGCGAAGAAGGTCGACCCGCGGATCAGCGGGTTCCGCAAGACCACCTACAGCGACGGCACCATGACCACGATCGTCGCGACCACCGCGGACGTCCGCGGCAGCTACCGCGAGACGTACTTCAGCGTGGGCACGTCCGCGGTGGCGACGGAGGGCGAGGACCGGCAGATCGGCTATCACGGCGCCGCGAGGCGCCAATTCGCCGGCGTCGACGCGGAGGCCGTCGGCCGGCGCTCCGCGGAGCTCGCGGTCGGCAAGCTCGGGGCGCGGGCCTTCAAGACCCAGACCCTCCCGATCGTGCTCGACCCGTACATGGGCATATCGCTCCTCGGCGCGCTCGTGCCGCTGTTCTCCGCGGATTCGGTGATCAAGGGGAAGAGCCTCTTCGCCGGGAAGATCGGCGAGGCGGTCGCGAGCGACCAGGTGACCATCGTGGATGACGCGCGCACACCCGGCGCCCTGCGGACGGCTCCGTTCGACGGCGAAGGGGTCGCGACGTCCACGCGCACGCTCGTGGACCGGGGCGTCCTGCGGGGCTACCTCTCGTCGCTGAAGACGTCCAAGAAGCTGGGGCAGGAGCCGACCGGCAACGCGCGCCGCGGGTCGTACGCGTCCCCGAGCCGCATCGGCGCCGCGAACTTCCATCTCGACGCGGGGACGAGCGATCCCGACTCGCTCGTCGGTGGGCTCGACCGCTCGCTCCGCATCACGTCACTCTTGAACCTGCACACGATCGACCCCATCTCCGGCGAGTTCTCCCTCGGCGCGACCGGCGACTACCTCGAGAACGGCGACCGGCAGTACCCGGTGCAGGGGATCACCATCGCCGGCAACCTCACGACGCTGCTCTCGTCCATCACCGGCGTCGCGAACGATCTGACCTTTGGATCCTCGGGCCTCGGCAGTCCGACGTTCGTCATCTCCGCGCTTTCCATCGGCGGCGCGTGAGCTGACGAAGCTCCTCCGCGACATCGGGCCCCTGCGCTTCGGCGCCGGTCGCGAATGCACGTTCCCCGCCGTTCTCGCCGACGCGACGAAGACCGAGTACGACTGGCTCATGGGCGCATCCGGTGCGGCCTTCGACGTGACCGCGGATTTGGCCGGCTTCGACCCGCTCGCGGCGACCCCGCGCGATCCCGACACGCGCGCGCTCGCGGCGCGCGCGGCGGGTGTCCGGCTCGACGACGTCCCGCCGCCGTACGACGAGGATCTCCGGGCCCTCGTCGGCGCCCGCATCCGCGAGGCCATCGACGACACGCTTCCGCCGCTGATCCGCGGCGCGGTCGGCCCGCCCGACTACGGGCTCGTGGTCGGATACACCGACGCCGACCGGTTCCTTGTGCGGACGTTCTTCGACAAGACCGACAAGCCCACCGAGATCGGGTGGGAGGACTTCATGGACGCCGAGCACGGCGGGCCGGTGTTCCTCGATCGCTCCGTCGCGGCCGATCGCACGCAGGTGGCGACGGACGGCCTGGACGCCGCCATCGCGCGCGCTCCGGGATCGGAAGCCATGCTCGCGGAGTGGGCGGCCGCCCTGCGCGACGACGCGCGCTGGACCGACACCAAACATGCGGGCACCGCAGCCTTCGCCGAACACGCGATGCGCGGCGTCCTCGCCGACAAGCGCCGCGCGGCCGCGCGCTTCCTGCGCGGTCTCCGCTCCCTCTTCACGACGCCGGGCGGCGATCTGCTCCGCGCCGCCGAGTCGTACGGCTACGTCGTGGAGCTGCTCGAGAAGCTCGGCACGAAGCCGTTCGACGCGTCGGTGGCCATGCGGTTCCTCGATCCGGGCCACCGGCGGGGGATCGCGAAGTCACTCGACGCCGTCCTCGGCCACGAGAAGGAGGCGCACGACGCGCTGCGGGCCGGTCGTGCGACCATCCGCTAGAACGTGACCGACCAGCTCGCGGCGGTGATCCTCGGCCTGGTGCAAGGGCTGACCGAGTTCCTCCCGGTCAGCTCGACGGCGCACCTCATCCTCATCTCGAACGTCCTCAAGCTCGATGCCGAGAAGTTCGGTCTGAGCTTCGACGTCGCGCTCCATCTCGGCACCGCCCTCGCCGTTCTCCTGTACTTCGCGCGCACGTGGATCAGCCTCGTCGCCGACGTGCTCCATGGCCGCTGGCGCCTGCCGCTCGTCGT
>JALZAB010000112.1 GCA_030948585.1 Chloroflexota bacterium | reverse complement strand
CTTTCGGCGTTCCCCGGAGCGCCTGACGGAAGTAGAAGTGCGCGGTCTCGTGCGCGGCGAGCAGGCGCTTCTCGCGCTCACGCTCGGCGGGCGGGCGGCCACCGGTGAGCTCGACGCCCGCGCGCTCGGCGAGGATCTTCAGCGCTTCGGCCTTGTCGACACCATCGGTCTTGATGAGCCAGTCGAAGACGTCACCGCCTTCCGAGCATCCAAAGCACTTGAAGGTGCGCCGATCGGGGTCGACCGTGAACGACGGGGTCTTCTCGGCGTGGAACGGGCAGAGGCCCTTGTAGGCCCGACCGGCCTTGCGGAGCTGCACGCGCTCACCGATCAGCTGGACGATATCCACCCGCTCTTTGACGTTGTCGAAATCGCCCGGCATGACTACCACGGTATCGCCGCGGCCTTTCGGCCCGCGTTCCGGTCAGCTTTCGGGAGAGAGCAGCGTCTCCAGCTCGTGCATGTCGACTGGCTTCGTGAGGTGGTGGTCGAAGCCCGCGGCGCGTGACCGCTCGCGGTGCCGCCGCTCGCCGTAGCCGGTGAGGGCGACGAGCACGGTCGTGCCCGGGAGCTCGGACCGCAGCCGGCGGGCGACGTCGTAGCCGTCCGCGTCGGGCATGCTGATGTCGAGCAGCACGATCTCTGGACGCATCCGCAGCGCCTCGTTCACCCCGGCACCGGCGCCGTGGGCCGTCCGCACGTTGTGTCCGTACTCGCGCAGGAGCTCCGCAAGTGCCTCCGCGGCATCCACGTTGTCGTCGACCACGAGGATGCGCCGCTGGCGGCCGGCCGCTTCGAGGGCCGGCGCGCCTGCCGCCGGCGTGTGCGTCGCGGGGACATATGGCAGCCGCACGACGAACTCGCTTCCGAGCCCCGGCCCGTCGCTGAGCGCTTCGATCGTGCCACCGTGCAGCTGCACGAGCTGCCGCACCAGGCTGAGCCCGAGGCCCAGGCCGCCGCGGGCCATCGACCGCGTGTCGGGGCCTTGGACGAAGAGGTCGAAGACCCGGTCACGAAGATCGGCCGTAAGCCCTTCGCCGTTGTCGCGCACCGACAAGACCACGCAGTCGCCCTCGACCGCGGCGCGGAGCGAGATCCGGCCGCCCACATCGGTGTACTTCGCCGCGTTCGACAACAGGTTCGCGGCGACCTGCTCAAGGCGGGAGTGGTCGCCGCGGAACACGACCGGCGACTCGGGCAGCTCGAGGCTCAGGCGGTGGCCGCGCTCGTCGATGAGCGGGCGCGCGACCTCGACCGCGCGCTCCACGAGCGCCGTCAGGGTGACCGACTCCTCTCGCAGCTCGATCTGGCCGCGGGTGATCCGCGAGACATCCAGCAGGTCATCGACCAGCCGCGTCATCTGCGCGATCTGACGCTCGACGACCGCCCGCGCGTTCCCGACCCGCTGCGGATCGTCCGCCCGCAGACGCATCACTTCGAGCGCCGCGCTCACGGGCGCGAGCGGGTTCCGCAGCTCGTGCCCGAGCATCGCGAGGAATTCGTCCTTGCGGCGATCGACGTCGGCCAGCTGCTCGACCTTCGCTTTGAGCTCGGCCTCGAGGACCCGGCCGCGGATCACCTCGGCCTCGAGCGCCACCGCCTTCTGCTGGAGTGCGGCGACGGCGCGAAGCCGCGCGTCCGACTCCGTGATGGTCGTGTACGCCTCCGTCGGGAACACCTCCGTGTGGAGGCCCGAGACCGAGGCGAACTGGTCGCTGTCGCCGTGGGTGCCGAACGCGGTCATCGGGTAGGCGCAGACGAGGTCGAAGGTGTGGCAGGTCGCGAGCTCGTTCCACAGCTCTTCGAGCCGCAACGCGGCGTCGCGACGACCATCCGCCCAGAGCAGCGCGACCATCTCACCGAACGCCCGGACGGGACCCGGCGAGCCGGCGGCTGCGCGGCCCACGGTCCCACCGATGACCTCGCCGAAGCGCACCGGATCGGGCCAGCCATCCGCGGTGATGCGGGCGAGCGTCTCGGCGGCGTCAAGGGGCAGGTACCGTCCCGCGCGGCGCGCCTCGCCGACGTCGATGCGCATCGCCTTCAGGCGGCGCTCGAGCCCGTCGCGGTGCGTCGGCGTCGCGATCACGACCGCGGGTGCGCCATGTGAGAGGCCGGTGAACACGAACCGACCCACCTCGTCCACGAGCGCGTCGTCACTTTCGTAGTAGCGCACCAGGTGCGACCCGCCCGGCGCCGGCTGGGCAACGGCGTTCGGGGTGAGGACCGGCTGGGGGGTGGCGAAGGGGGTCTGGCTTTCCAGCGACATGTGCGTCCTGACGCACTTGCAGTTTCTGTGCCGTCTAGGGCTCGCTTCCCTGGCTGGTCGGACCTAGCGCCGGCTCCACGCCGCTGGAATGAACAGGCTTTCATAGGTGTCGAGGGCGTAGGCGTCGGTCATGCCGGCAACGTAGTCGGCGACGGCGCGCTTCACGCCGTCCTCGTCGGCGATCCGCTGGTACTCCGGGGGCATCCGATCCGGATGGGCCTCGAAATAATGCAGCAGTCCAAGCAAGACGCCCTGCGCTTTCTCGTCCTCGGTCTTCGCCGGGCCGGCCAGATACACATTCTCGAACATCCAGTCCCGCATCGCGTTCGTTGCCTCGAGCACCTCGGGTGACAGCCCGACCTCCGGCTTGCCAAAGGAGTGGACGATCACGTCGTAGACCATCGTGTCCAGGCGCTCCGACCGATCGTGGCCGAGTGCGTCGCGGACGTTCTTCGGCAGATCGTCTTCGCCGATGATCCCGGCGCGCATCGCATCGTCGGTGTCGTGATGG
The DNA here is from genome assembly GCA_030948585.1 of Chloroflexota bacterium. Classification (GTDB taxonomy): domain Bacteria; phylum Chloroflexota; class Limnocylindria; order P2-11E; family P2-11E; genus UBA4735. The sequence continues at coordinate 97 of JALZAB010000112.1, read as the reverse complement.
AGATACGCGATCTTGTCGGCGTAGCGCACGACCCAGCCCTCAGGCGTCTCGGGGACGCCCCATGCGGCGGTCTCCAGCCCGCCCTCGGTCGGCGCGG
>JALZAB010000110.1 GCA_030948585.1 Chloroflexota bacterium | reverse complement strand
GCCTCGATCGGATCGAGGTCCGGAACGAGCGCGCCGAGACGCTCGCCCACTCGGCCGATCGACGCGCAACGTATGACGTCGGCACCGCTCGCGCCGTGGGGCCGCTCGCCGCGTGCGCCGAGTACCTGCTGCCGTTCCTACGCATCGGCGGTGACGCGATCGTGTGGAAGGGGAAGGTCGACCCGGAGCTGGCCGCCGCCCGTACGGCGCTCACGCTGCTCGGCGGCGAGATCGTGTCGATCGTGTCGACGACCGAGCTCGGCGTCGCGGATGTGCTGCCCGGACGCAATCTCGTCGTGATGCGGAAGCTGCGCGCCACACCAGAGCGATACCCCCGCGCCGCGGCCGAGGCCCGCCGTCGCCCATGGTGATCGTGCCCTCTGTCGACGTGCGTGCTGGTCGCGTGCAGTTCCGCTCAGAAGCGACGCTGGATCTCGATCCGCGGGCCCTGGCGGCAACGTTCGTCGCGGAAGGCGCGGAGGAGCTGCACCTCGTCGACCTGGATGGCGCGGAGCGTGGCGCGTACGCGAACCTTCCGCTGCTCGGCGAGATCGCGCGAGCGAGCGGCGTTCCGTGCCGGCTGGCCGGCGGGCTGTCGAGCCTGGAGCGCGCGACCGATGCGCTCTCCGCCGGCTTCACCGGAGTCCTGTTCTCCTCAGCCGTGTTCGGTGACGACGTCCTCCTCCGCTCCATCGCGACACTGGGCGGGCAGGCGATCGTCGAGATCGAATCGAAGGACGGGGGCCTCGCACCGCGAGGCGGCGATGCGGCGCTCGTGTCCCGCGCGACGGGCCGCGACAGCATCGCCGCCGCCCAGGCCGCCGCCGACGCCGGGGTACGCGCCCTCTACGTGATCGACCTCGCCGGCGAAGGTACCCCGCGCGGGCCTGCCGTGGCACTGCTGGCCGCGATCCGGAGCGGACTCGGACGGCGTGCGGCCGGCATGTCGCTCCACACTGGCGGCGGAGTGCGCGACCTCGGCGACATCTCAAGCCTCGCGCGCTTCGGCGCCGCGTCGGTCGTCGTTGGTCGTGCCCTCGCCACTCGGGCGTTCACCCTCGCGGATGCGAAGGCGGCCGCCGCGTGAGCGTCGCCTTGCTCTCGGACATCCACGCGAACATCGTCGCCCTCGACGCTGTCCTCGCCGAGCTGCCTGCGGTCGAGGCCATCTGGGTCATGGGCGACACCGTGGGCTACGGGCCGAATCCGAGCGAGACGTTGGCGCGCCTGCGCGAGCGGAGGGCCATCATGGTCGCGGGGAATCACGATCGGGCGGTCGCGACCGGGGAGGGCGTCGAGCTCTTCAACCCCGCCGCACGCACGGCCGCGGAGCGCCACCGCGCGTGGCTGAGCGCCGCTGAGCGCGATGCGCTCGCCGAGCTCCCGGTGACCCTCGAGATCGACGGGTACAGCCTGTGTCACGGCAGCCCGCGGGACCCGCTCTGGGAGTACGTCTTCGACGCGCGCACCGCCGCGGCGACCGTGAGCGGGCTCGACGCCGCCCGGTTCTGCGTCGGGCACACCCACGTGCCGGCGACCTTCCGGATCGGCGATGCGAAGGTCATGATCAATCCGGGCAGCGTGGGCCAGCCGCGCGACGGCGATCCGCGCGCCGCCTTCGCGCTGCTCGACCTCGCCACCGCCACGGTCGACTTCCGGCGCGTCGACTACGACGTCAAGGAGACGCAGCGCCGGATGCGCGAGCGCAAGCTGCCGGAGATGCTGGCGGACCGATTGACCTTCGGCCTGTGAGCCACCTCGCCGTAAGATGCGCCGATTGACCGACCAGTCAGGCGGTGACGAGCCGCCCGAGCCGTCACGCCCGGAGCACCGCCTCGAGCGGGTCGAGCGCGCCCGGGGGCGGCGTCCGGGCGATGCCCGGGTCAAGATCGTGAGGAGCACCGAGCTTCGGCGCCGAAAGGGTTACGTCGTCGCAACGGAGGAGGTGTTCGAGCCCGAAAGCGCGGCCGGCCGCGTCCTGGACCGCCTCCGCCAGATCCTCTTCGGCAACCGAATCCCTTCGGACGAGGAAGGGGGCGAGCGCGTCACCAAGGTGACGGGACTCGCGATCTTCGCGTCGGACAACATCTCGTCCTCCGCCTACGCGACAGAGGAAACGATGCGCGCCCTTGCGTTCGCCGGCGCCGCGGGGCTTGCGTTGACCATGCCGATCACGATCGCGATCGTCGTCATCCTCGCCATCGTCGTGACGTCGTATCTCCAGGTCGTTCGCGCGTACCCGAGCGGCGGCGGCAGCTACATCGTGGCCAGCCAGAACCTCGGGACGCTTGCCGGTCTGACTGCAGCGGCCGCGCTGCTCGTCGACTACGTGCTGACCGTATCGGTCTCGGTGGCCGGCGGCGTTCTCGCGATCTCGACGGCATTACCGGCCTGGGAGCCCGCGAAGGTCGCCATCGGCGTGGCCTTCATCGTCCTGATCACGATCGGTAACTTGCGTGGGATCCGCGAGGCCGGGGTGATCTTCGCCGGGCCCACGTATTTCTATCTGATCAGCGTGCTCGGGGTGCTCGGCATCGGCCTGTTCAGGGTGCTCACCGGCGATATCCCTGCGCCGGTCGCGCCGCCGGAAGCGGTGCCGCCGAGCGAGGCGCTCGCTGCATTCCTCATCCTGCGAGCGTTCTCATCCGGATCCGTCGGCCTGTCGGGCACCGAGGCCGTCGCGAACGG
>JALZAB010000104.1 GCA_030948585.1 Chloroflexota bacterium | reverse complement strand
GAAGGGTCGAGAGCTTCGGCTCGCTGCCGCCATCGCCCGCGGCTCGCGAGAGCTGTGAGAGCGCGACGATGGTCACATCGAGCTCGCGCGCGAGCGACTTCAGGTTGCGCGTGATCGTGGCGAGCTCCTGGACGCGGTTCTCCTCATGCTCGCCGGTGCGAATGAGCTGCAGGTAATCGACGACGATGATCCCGAGACCGCCGGGCGCCTGGGCGATCGCGCGGCGGGCCTTCGTGCGCAGCTCCATGATCGAGATGCCCGGCGTGTCGTCGATGAGGATCGGCAGGCCCGCGAGGGCGCTCGCGGCATCCGTGTCGCGGATGTTGCCGGTGCGCAGCGCGAGCAGATCGGTGCGCGAGTTGAGTCCGAGGAATCGCGCGACGATCTGCTTGGAATCCATCTCGAGCGAGAACACGAGGACGCCGGTGCCGCGCTTCGCGACGTGGTGCGCGATCGCCAACCCCAGGCTGGTCTTCCCGACCGACGGCCGCGCCGCGATGATCACGAGGTCTCCGCGGGTGAAGCCCTCGGTGTAAGCATCGATCTCGCGGAACCCCGAGGGGATGCCGCTCACTTCGAAGGGGTGCTCCATCCGCTCGGTGATGTGGTCGTAGTTCTGCATGAGGGCCATCTGGATGTGCCGCAGCTGGGCGTTGATCGCGTCGTCGCGCAGGCTGAAGATCCGCTGCTCAGCGCGATCCAGGGTCAAGGTGACATCCGCCGGCTCGTCGTAGGCGTCGGCCGCGATGTCCTTCGCCGCGTTGAGTAGCCGCCGCAGCAGCGAGCGGTCGCGCACGATGCGCGCGTGCCGCTCGACGTCGACCGCGGTCGGCGTCGCGTTGACCAGCTCGCGCAGGTACGCGGCGCCCCCGACCTGGTCGAGCTGCTCGTTGCGCGCGAGCTCGACCTGCATCGTCAGCGGGTCGATCCGCTCCCGTCGCTCGAGGAGCGCCTGGGCCGCCCGGTAGACCCGCTGGTGCTTGCCCTGATAGAAGTCCTCGGCCCGGAGCAGGTCCGCCACCTTGAAGATGGCGTCGCGGTCGATGAGCAGCGCCCCGAGGACGCGCTGCTCGGCGGCGAGGTCGTGCGGCGTGGCGCGCTCGGCTGCCTGCTCCAGGCTCATTTAGACAGTTAGAACGTTTGTTCGAGTGGTGTCAAGGGGTCCCATCGCGGACGAACGCTACGGGCCTGGTCGCCCACCGGCGAGCGCCTTACCCACGACCAGTGCCTCGCCAACCCCCAGATTCGCTCCGGTTATCCATGGCCCGCCCCGTGCCTTCCACACTGTTGTCCACAGCGAAGGGGGATAAGTCGAGATGCGAGCGTTGGTGACCGGTGGGGCGGGCTTCCTTGGATCGCACATCGTCGACGCGCTGCGTGCGCGTGGCGATGACGTGGTCGTGCTGGACGACCTCTCGACGGGCGCCCGCGCGAACCTCGATCCCGCGGTCCGGCTCGTCGTCACCGATATCAGTGACCGCGACGCGGTGCGCGACCGGGTCTCCGGCGAGCGGTTCGACGCGGTCGTGCACGCCGCTGCCAAGACGAAGGTCGTCGAGTCGATCTCCCAGCCCGCCCTGTATCACAGCGTGATCGTGGATGGCACATCGAACGCGCTCGATGTCGCGCAGCTCTCCGGAGCCTCGGCCTTCGTGAACATCTCCACGGGAGGCGCGCTCTACGGAGAGACGCCGGCGTGCGCGACCGAGGACACGCCGATCGACGCGCCGTCTCCGTACGGTCGCTACAAGGCCGAGGCCGAGCGGCTCGTGGCCTCGACTCCCGGGCTGCGCAGCGTGACCCTGCGTCTGGCCAACATCTACGGACCTCGCCAGCGCACGGATCTCGAAGGCGGCGTCATCGCGATCTTCGCCGGGTGCTGGAAGCGGCAGGTGCCGATCACCGTCTACGGGGATGGCACGGCGGAGCGCGATTACCTGTACGTGGCCGACGCCGTCGGCGCGGTGCTCGCCGCCCTCGGTCATCCCACGGGTGGGACGTACAACATCGGCACCGGTGTCGCGACCTCGGTGAACGATCTGCTCGAGCGCATGGCCGCGCTCCTTGGGCCGCCTGCAGGCGTCGTCCGTGCGGCGGCGCGCGAGGGCGAGATCCAGCGCAGCTGCCTGGATGCCGGGAAGGCCGCGCACGATGGCCTCTGGCACCCGTCGGTGCCGCTGGCCGACGGCCTTCAGCGCACCGTGGCCGCATAGATGCGTCGCTTCCTGGGGGGATTCCTCGCCGGTGTCGCCGTGACGTGCGCGGTCCTGGTGGGCATCGGGCACACGCTCGATGTGGAGGATCCGCTGCGGCCCGCCGATGCGATCGTCGCCCTCTCCGGTGACAACGGGCCCCGCACGCGCACGGCGGTCGACCTGTGGGATCGCAAGGTCGCGCCGTTCATCATCTTCGCCGGCGCGTCGGAGGATCCGAACTCCGTGGCGAGCGGCGAGCTGATGAAGCGCGAGGCCGTCGCGCTTGGCGTGCCGGAGGCCGCGATCCTCGTGGAGCCGGCGTCGACCACGACGCAGGAGAACGCGCGGCTTGTCGCGGATCTGATGAAGACCCGCGGCCTGACGTCCGCGATCCTCGTCACGAGTCCCTATCACCAGCGGCGCGCGGCGAATTTATTAGCCGCCGAGTTCGCGCCGGCGAGCCTGGCGTTCACGAACTACCCAGCTCGCGATCCGCAGTGGGATCCGAACACCTGGTTCCTCCATGACCCCGCACGCACCCTCACCGCAGTGGAGCTCGTGAAGCTCTCGGTGGAGATCGCGAGCGCGATCTTCCACTAGCATTCCGTCACGTGCCGGTGACCGCCATCGTCGGAGCGCAGTGGGGCGACGAGGGCAAGGGCAAGATCACGGACCTCCTCGCCCAGGAGGCGGATCTCGTCATCCGCTACCAGGGCGGCAACAACGCCGGCCATACCGTCGTCAACGAGCACGGCACCTTCAAGCTGCACCTCGTCCCGTCCGGCATCTTCAACCCCAATGCGATGTGCCTGCTCGGCACGGGCATGGTCATCGACCTCGCCGTGCTCCGCGATGAGATCCGGATGCTCGAGGGCCGGGGCGTCTCGACGTCCAATCTGCGCATCTCCGACCGAGCCCATCTGCTCATGCCCTGGCACGTCGCGCTCGACCGGCTCGATGAGCGCGAGCGCGGCCGGCGCAAGCTCGGCACCACCGGCCAGGGCGTCGGGCCCGCGTACGCGGACAAGGTCGCGCGTCACGGGATCCAGTTGTACGAGGTCCGCGACGAGACGGGGTTTCGCGAGCGCGTTGCGCACGAGCTCGAGACGAAGAACGTGATCCTCACGAAGTTCGGCGACGCGCCGCTCGACGCGCGCATGGTCGCCGATTCGGTGCTCGCGGCCGCCGCGGACCTGGGCGATCGCATCACGGACACGCTCCCCATCGTCGAGCGCGCCGTCGCGACGGACGCACGCGTGCTGCTCGAAGGTCAGCTCGGCGCGATGCGCGATCTCGACTGGGGGATCTACCCGTACGTGACCTCGAGCAACCCGCTCGCGGGCTTCGCGTCGATCGGTGCCGGCATTCCGGCCCGGTCCATCACCCGCGTCGTCGGCGTCGTGAAGGCGTACAGCACGGCGGTGGGGGAGGGACCTTTCCCGACGGAGCTCGAGGGCGAGGCGGCGAGCGTCCTGCGCGAGCGCGCGGAGGAATACGGGGCCACGACCGGACGTCCCCGCCGCATTGGCTGGTTCGACGCGGTCGCCGCGCGCCACGCGCAGCGGCTGAACGCGTTCACCGAGCTCGCGGTGACGAAGCTCGACATGCTCGGCACGTATGACGAGATCCCGTTCTGTACCTCGTACGAGCTCGACGGGCATCTCACCGCGGACATGCCGCCCACGAAGCTGCTCGACCGCGTCACTCCGCACTACGAGAACCTGCGCGGCTGGTCGGTGGACATCGGCGCGATCCGCGAGCGATCGCGGCTCCCCGATGCCGCGCGGGCCTATTTGAAGCGCATCGAAGAGACCGTCGGCGCGCCCATCGGCATGGTCGGCGTGGGTCCCGAACGGAGCGCGACGCTCCTCAGCTAATACCTGCGGGGGAGCCAATCCCACCCTGCCGTCCGTTCCAGCGGCCGTGGCGGGGGGCCATCGTTACGGACATGAGCCAGTGCCTGCCCGGCGACGTGTTCGAGCTCGACCCCGCCCCACGGGCGCCGGCGCCGACCGTCGCGTCCCGACTGCGCGATCTCCGCGGCTGGCTGCTGCTCGGCATGGGCCTCACCGGCCTGCTCGCCGTCGCCCTCGTGGTCACGGCCGATTCGTCCTACGCCGGCGTCGACGGCGTGCGCGCGATCCGCGCGATCGTGCCCACGGTCGAGGCGCCCGACGTGAGCCGGATCCCGTTCCTTGGCGGGATCATCGGGGCCATTCACGACGTCGCTCCAGACTTCTTCGCTCCATCGCCTGATGCGGCCGGGGAGCCCCCGCCTGCGGCGCCGGCGGAGGCGCCGTCTCGACCGGCAAACTCGCCGTCTCCGCGCGTCCAGCCGAGCGTTTCGGGCCTGCCGGCGGCTCAACTGCCGGTCTCAACGACGCCTCCGCCTGCTCCGACCCTCAGCTCCAGGCCATCACCGACGACGCCTCGAAACACGTCCGCTCCGGTAGTTCTGCCGGTGGCAACGGCGGCTCCGACGCCGACGCCATCGGCAACGCCTGCGCCCGTTCTCCAGATCACCACCGACCGCGGCGCCACGGCGATCGTGAACGTCGGGGACTTGGTCCCGGGCGACACCATGGACCGCACCATCACGGTGCAGAACACCGGGTCGCTCGCGTTCCGCTACACGGTGTCACTCGCGCAGACGGCCTCGACGGCACTCTGGACCGATACGAGCGACGGCCTGCAGGTCATCGTCACGACATCCGGCGGTACGGCGCTCTACAGCGGTCCGGTGTCCGGGCTCGGCCTGCTCAACGGGCCGACCGTCCTCGCTCCGGGTACGAGCGAGCTCCTTGGGTACTCGT
>JALZAB010000103.1 GCA_030948585.1 Chloroflexota bacterium | reverse complement strand
GCGAGCACCGGTGACAGCACCCATCCCGTGAACGGGTACAACGCCCCGGCCGCGAGCGGGATCAGCAGCACGTTGTAGAAGAAGGCCCAGAACAGGTTCTGGCGGATGGCGTTCACCGTCGCGCGCGAGAGGCGAAGGGCCCGCGGCACGCCCCGCGGATCACCACCCACGAGGACCACCCCCGCGGACGCGATCGCGACATCCGTCCCGCTGCCGATCGCCACACCGATGTCCGCCGCTGCGAGCGCCGGGGCGTCGTTGACCCCGTCACCGACCATCGCCACCCGGTGACCCGCGCGCTGCAGCTCGGCGATAACGGCCGCCTTCTCGCCCGGCTTCACACCGCCGCGGGCCTCATCGACGCCGATCTCGCGGGCGATCGCGGCGACGGTCCGCTGCGTGTCGCCCGAGAGGACGATCGTGCGGACGCCGCGTGCGCGCAAGGCCGCAACGGCAGCGCGCGCTGAGGCCTTGGGGGTGTCCGCGACCGCGAACATCGCGCCGGGCTTCCCGTCGATGGTCATGACCAGAGACGTGCGGCCGGCGTCGGCCTGACGCGCGAGCGATGCCTCCGGCAGGTCCGCGAAACCGTGCAGCTTCGCGAGCTCGGCATTGCCGATCCAGACATCGTGACCCCCGACGGTCGCATGCACGCCGGCGCCGGGGAACGACTCGAACGTCGCCGGCTCGGGGATGTCCAACGCGCGTTCGCGCGCAGCATCGACGAGGGCTGCCCCGAGCGGATGCTCGGACCCGCGCTCGGCCGCCGCGGCCAGGCGGAGCACCTCGTCCTCGCCGAAGTCCGCGCAGGCCAATAGATCGACGAGCTGCGGGCGGCCGACGGTGAGCGTCCCGGTCTTGTCGAAGGCGACGACATCGATCGCGCGGGCCTGCTCGAGCGCGTCGGCGTCGCGGATGAGGATGCCCCGCCCAGCGCCGCGAGCCATACCGACGGTGAGCGCCGTCGGCGTCGCCAGGCCGAGCGCGCACGGGCAGGCGATGATCAGGACGGCGATCGCCGCTCGCAGCGCCGGACCGAACGAGGGCGACGGGCCGAGGGCGAGCCAGACGAGGAACGTCCCGAGCGCGATCGCGAGCACGATCGGCACGAAGATCGACGCGACGCGGTCGACGAGCCGCTGGATCGGCGGCTTGGAGCCCTGGGCCGCCTCGACCAGCCGCACGATCGACGCGAGCACCGTGTCGCCACCCACTTTGGTCGCGCGCACCCGCAGCGCGCCCGTGCGATTGAGGGTGCCGCCGGTGACGTCGTCGCCGACCGCCTTGTCGACCGGGACCGATTCGCCGGTGACCATTGACTCGTCGACCGCCGACGCGCCGCCGATCACGAGGCCATCCGCCGCGATCGTCTCGCCCGGCCGGACCGCGATGACGTCGCCGGCCTTGAGCGCGCCGATCGCGATGTCCTCTTCGGCGCCACCTGCGCGCCGGACGCGCGCGGTCTTCGCGCCGAGCGCGAGCAGCGCGCGGATCGCATCGCCGGTGCGCGCACGGGCCCGGGCCTCGAGGAACCGCCCGACGAGGATGAGCGCCACGATCGCCGTCGCGGTCTCGTAGTACAGGTGCTGGTGGGGCTCGAGCCCGGCGCTGAAGAACAGGCCCGGGAAGAAGGTTGCCGCGACTGACGTCGCGTACGCGGCGGTCGTCCCAACGACGACGAGCGTGTTCATGTTCGTCGTGCGGTGACGTGCGGCGCTCCATGCGGCGCGGTAGAACGGCGCGGCCGCCCACAGTTGCACCGGGGTGGCGAGGGCGAACATGGCGTAGGCCCGCCAGTCAGCGTGCTGCAGCTCGGGGAACACGAGGTCGCCCATCGAGAGGGCCATCGTCGCAGCGGCGAGGACCGCAGCAATGGTCAGGCGGCGCCGGAGGTCGGCGACGTATCGGAGCCGCAACGCCCGCTCGGCCTGCGCGTGCTCGGACCGCTCGCGCTCGTCGGACGGGATCGGCAACGCTCCATACCCGGCGCGCTCGACGGCCCGCACGAGCCCGCCGATGTCGATCGCAGGATCCAGGCGCACGGTCGCGCGCTCCGTGGCGAGGTTCACGTCGGCGGATGCGACGCCGCTGACCGATCGCAGCGCCGACTCGACGCTCACCACGCATGACGCGCAGGTCATGCCCGTGATCGCGAGATCGCGCTTCTGTTCGGCGGAGAGCGCTGCGGTCACCTAGGCCGGTGGATACCCCGCCGCCGTGAGGACCTTGCGCACCACCGTGTCGTCGGCGGTGCCGCGGACGCGCACGGTCTTGGCACCCAGATCGACGGTGGCCGCCTCGACGCCCTCGACGGGCTCGAGGGCCTCCTCGATCGTGCCGGCGCAGCCGTCGCAATGGATCGCCGGGACGGAGTACGTGCGCTCGGCGTTCGGTGTAGTCATTCGATGCTCCTTCGCCATACCCCTCCCCGGTGGGGGTGGGCTACCTACAGTATCGCGCCGCAGCTGGGACAGCGGCCCGCGCGCTCCGACGCCGACGCGCCGCACCGGCGGCAGATGAGCACTCCGGTAGCGTCCGTGGGCCGGATCTGGCGGATCTCCGACTCGAAGCTCGACTCCCAGCGCCGCCGCATCCGGAGGTCGCTGGCGCTGCGGCCGCCCCCGGCCAGCAACGAGAAGCCGCCGATGAGCAGCACGAGGATCACGACGCCGAGGAGCTCGTTCACGCGCGCCGCTCCCCCGCCTCGCGCAGCGTCGCCGCCACGGCGCGGAGGAAGGCGACGTCATCCGGCGCGTCGATCCCGGTCGTGTACGGACGGATCCGCGACGAGATATCGGCGGCCAGGCGCTGCCGATCGCGCGGTGCGAGCGTGCCTTCGCGGGCCACGAACTCCCGCACGATCCGCTGGGCCTCTCCGGACAGGGCCCGCACCCCGCCGCTCGGCACGGGGACCGCCGCGCGCGTCACCGTGCGGAGCGAGAGCCAGTCCAGCTGCGGCTTGGGCGCGCGCACGACGAACGTCCCGGCGGCCAGATCGCCGAGCCGCTGCGATCGGGCGGTGAACACGAT
>JALZAB010000094.1 GCA_030948585.1 Chloroflexota bacterium | reverse complement strand
GGTGATGAGTGAATTCTAACGGCTCGCGGACTACGCTCGGAGCCATGCCGTACCTGTCGGAGATCAAGCGAGCAAAAGTGGTCGATCCGGCAGGGACCGAGATCGGCAGGCTGGCCGACGTCGCCGTGATCCCAAAGGAGCAGTTCCCGGCGGTCCAGTGGGTCATCGTCCGCGGCGTGGACGGGGAACGCATCGTCCGGTGGGCCGACCTTGAGGCGATCGATGGCCGTTACCGCCTCCGCGCGGGTGCCGTTCCACCCGCGGCGGGAGAGCTCCCGCCCGAGGCGATGCGCCTGGGCCGCGATCTCCTCGACAAGCAGATCGTCGACACCCACGGGGCCAAGGTCGTGCGTGTGAACGACCTCCAGCTCGAGGACAAGGGCGGCCAGCTCCGGCTCGTCGGCGCCGACGTCGGGCTGCGCGGCATCCTCCGCCAGGTCGGCGGGGAGCGCGCCGCCGAGCGGATCGCGAGCCTGCTCCATCGCAAGCTGCCGCGCGGGATCATCCCCTGGCACCTCGTCGAGCCGCTCGAGTCGCGGCAGCAGAACGTCCGCCTCACGCTGCCGCACGCGAAGCTCGCGCTCCTGCCTCCGGCCGACATCGCGGACATCGTCGAGGAGATGACGGCGGACGAGCGCCTCGCGGTGTTCGATCAGCTCGACGTCGAGACCGCGGCCGAGACGTTGAGCGAGGTCGAGCCGGAGATGCAGGCCGCGATCATGGGCGACCTCGACGGCGAGCGGGCCGCCGACATCCTCGAGGAGATGGATCCCGACGAGGCCGCCGACCTCCTGCAGGACCTGCCCGAGCAGACGCGTGAAGAGCTCATCGAGCTCATGGACGAGGAAGAAGGCGCCGACGTCGAGGAGCTCCTCGCCTACCCCGAAGAATCCGCGGGCGGCATCATGACCACCGACTTCCTCGCGCTGCCGCGCGACCTGACGGCAGGCCAGGCCATCGATCGCCTCCGTGAGCTGCAGCCGGATCCGGCGCTCGTGTACTACCTCTACGTGGTGGATACCGAAGGCAGGCTCGACGGCAACCTGTCGCTCCGCGACCTCGTCGTCGCGAAGCCCGAGACACCGCTCACGAACATCATGAATCCCAACGTCCTGCGCGTGGAAGCGGACGTACCGCGCGAAGAGGTCGCTTCGCTCATCGCGAAGTACGACCTGCTCGCGCTTCCGGTCGTCGACGCGCGCCGCGTGCTTCTGGGCACGGTCACGATCGATGACGTGGTCGAGCTCATGATGCCGCGCGGCTGGAAGAAGAGGTCGCTCCGGTCCATCGCGCGATGACGGTCGCGAGCCGGCCAGGCCGGACGCTTCGCGCCGTCCGACGCCGCGTTCCCCGCAAAGCCGCCTTCGCCGCCTTCCTCGCGGTCATGGGCCCGGGGCTCATCACCGGGTTCGCGGGCAACGATGCCGGCGGCGTCACGACGTACACCGCCGTTGGCGCGCACTACGGGTTCGCGATGCTGTGGCTGCTGCTGCTGTCGACCGCCGGGCTCGTGGTTATTCAGGAGATGTGCGCGCGGATGGGCGCCGTCACGGGGAAAGGCCTCTCGGATCTCATCCGCGAGAAGTTCGGCGTGCGCTGGACGTTCGTCGCGATGCTCGCGCTCCTCGTTGCGAACGGCACGAACGTGGCCGCCGAGTACGCCGGCATAGCCGCGAGCCTGGCGCTCATCGGCGTGCCCTCGACACTCTCGGTGCCCATCGCGGGCATCGCGATCTGGGTGCTCGTCGTGTTCTTTAGCTACAAGGTTGTCGAGCGCGCCCTATTCGTCATCATCTGCGCGTTCGTGGCGTACCCGATCACCGCGGTCATCGCGGCGCCCGACTGGAGCGAGGTCGCCAAGGGCCTGGTCATCCCGAGCCTGCCGGTGGAGCAGGCCGCGCTCATCGCGGCGCTGGCACTCGTCGGCACGACGATCACGCCGTACATGCAGTTCTACATCCAGGCGTCCATCGTGGACAAAGGGATCGACGCGGAGCAGTACGGCTACGCGCGTCTGGACGTCATGCTCGGCTCGGTGCTGACCGGCGTGAACGCGCTCTTCATGATCGTCGTCGCCGGCCACGTGCTCTTCCCCGCCGGCATCAGGGTCGACAGCGCGGCGGACGCCGCTCGCGCGCTGAGCCCGCTGGCCGGAGAACAGGCCGGCATCCTGTTCGGCGCGGGTCTGCTCGGCGCGTCACTGCTCGCCGCGACGGTCATGCCGCTCTCGACGTCGTACGCGATCTGCGAGGCGTTCGGCTGGGAGTCCGGCATCAGCAAGAACTTCCGCGAGGCCCCGGTCTTCATGGGGCTGTTCACGCTGCTCCTCGTCGTCGGCGGCATCGTCGTGGTGCTCTTCCCGCAGCACCTGCTCATCCAGCTGATCCTGGCGTCGCAGGCGGTGAACGGGCTCCTGCTCCCCATCGTCCTCGCATTCATCCTGAAGCTCGCGGGGGATCGCTCGATCATGGGGGGGTCGGCCAACGGCCGGACGACGACCGCGATCGGCTGGGGGGTCGCGGGCATGGCGTCGGTCCTGTCGATCGCCTACGTCGTGGTCACGCTCGTCGGGCTCGGCTAGCCCGACATCGACCCCGCGCTCGTCCTCAAGCTCGTCCTCACGCCGGTCCTCATCGCGACCGCGAGCCTCGCCGGCCGCCGCTGGGGCCACGCGATCAGCGGATGGCTGGTCGGGATCCCGTTCACCTCGGGCCCGATCACGCTGTTCCTTTTCGTTGACCACGGCGCAGGATTCGCCGCGAATGCCGCGCTCGGGTCGCTCATCGGGGTGCTCGCGACCGCAGCGTTCGCCGTCGAGTTCTCGGCGATCGCGAAGCGCTCCGGCCGCATCGTGCCGTCGTTCATCGCCGGGCTCATCGCGTTCGGGCTCATCGGCGCGGCCGCGCAGGAGCTGCCCATCGCGCCGCTCCCGCTCTACGCGATCTGCGCCGTCGTCCTTCTCTTCGCGATCCGGCTCGTGCCCCCGACGCCCGCGAGCCACGGCGTGCATCCGCCGCGGTGGGACCTGCCAGTCCGCATGGTCCTGGCCACGCTCCTCGTGCTCGCGATCACGAGCGCCGCGTCGCTGCTCGGCCCGCGCCTGTCCGGCCTGCTCGCGACCATCCCGCTCTACGCGAGCATCCTCGCCGGCTTCGGCTTCACGCAGATCGGCCCGGCTGCCGCGATCAACGTGTGGCGCGGCCTGCTGTTCGGGCTCTTTGGCTTCGGGGCGTTCTACCTCGTCCTGGCGGCATCGCTGGAGTCGCTCGGTCTTGTCGCATTCGCGCTGGCGCTCGTGACCGCGATCGTCATGCAGGCCGTGACCTTCCGCGCTCTTCGCCGTCGCGCGTAGGCAGCCCTACGCAGCGCGATGTAGCCGAGGACAGTTCCTCCGGCTCGGATGGCGGGCGGGGAACCCGCAGCCCACGTCGATGAGCAGTTCCGTGTCCCCGGCGGCGCAGACCCCCTCAAAGGCATCGTGCAAGCGGTCGAGCGCGCGCTCCCGATCGAAGGTCCCCGCGATGAGCGCGCGGTACACCTGCTGGAACGCTCGTCGTACAGGTCGCCCCACCGTTCCGGGTGTGATGTCCGGCAAACACGAGGGAACGCATCGGAACCGCCTGAACGCTTAGGCGCGAGGGCGTCCTTGTCCGCAGGGGTCACGTACAGCGGGGCAGATCGCCTCCGCGCTTGCAGAACAGGGTGCCTCCGCCGGTGCCTAGGAGGTTCGAAATGAAGCCGGTCGAGTCGTCGCCTCCGATGATGGAGAAGAGCTTCGTTCCATCGAGGGACCACCACGGATCAGAGTTGAACGCGGAGTCCGAGACGCTTCGGGCCGATCCATCGAGCTGGCGCAACCACATCGTATTCGGGGCACCTGGCCCGCGCCCCAATGCGCCCTCCCGCACGGCGTACCGATCGAGCGCCGGATGCATTGCGGCTGGACCCAGGGTCGCATCGGCGGCCGCGGGCCGGTAGAGGACGCGCGTCGTTCCCGTCGTGACATCGGCGGTGTAGATCTGGGTCAGTCCGCCGAATAGGTCGCGCGAGCTGGTGACCAAGAGGTTGCGCTCGCCGCCGCGCCAATCGACCGCGTACCCGGGGCCGAGTACGCGTGCGCGTCCTCCCACGAACGCGTTCGTCGCCGCGTCGAATCGGGTCTCACCCGCAGCCGGATCCACGACCGCCACCTCCGTGCCGCCTTCTCCTAGGACCGGCGAGATCGCGAGCCACTTCCCGTCGGCCGACCACGCCAGTGGCCGCGGCGGGCTGCCCACCCGCTGCGGTTCGTCGATCACGAGGCGAGCCGGTGACGGTGCGCGAAGCGCGATCGCGAAGACCCAAAGTCCGTTCACCGCGGCGTCGTCGGACCGCCGCGCGTAGGCGATGCGTTGACCGTCCGCACTGATCACCGGTGGCCCAAGGTCGGCGCCACTGAGCAGCCCGCGCAGCTCACCGGTGTCCGGCCGGAGCACGTAGTACGTCGTCAGCTGCTCCGAAAGTCTTCGCATGAGAACCACGACGCGGCCATCCGCTGAGACTGTGAACGCCTCCGAACGGACGTCCGGGCCGGACGAGGCCGTAACGCGGCCGCTGGTCAGTACGACGGCGGGAGTTTCCGAACGCGCCTCATCGAACAGGAGAATCCGGAAGGATTCACCCTGCCCCTCCGAGAAGTAGTGGAACGAGCGCGGGACCGTCCCGATGGCGGTCGTCACGTTCAGCGGCCCGGGACTGTGGGTCGGCGAAGGTGTGGCGGTGGTGGGCGTCGCGGTCGCGTGGAACGACGTCAGCGGGCTCGAGCTAGGGACGATCGCGGTCGGCGGGGGCACACAGGCGAACCCGAGCGTGATGGCGGCGACGAGCGGCAGCCGACGCATACGGAGGAGGGTACTGCTAGCGAAGTGCTCGGAGTTGGTGCCCTGTCACATCTGGACCGTGACCACGTGGGCCTGCATCTTCCCCTCGACGGCCGCCGGTCCGAACCGTTCGGCGATCGCTGCGGTGACAGTGTCGGTCGCTTCGCCGAGTCGCGAGGCGTCGCGCGATTCGATCTCATTCCGCAGTGGTGTCCCCTGGCAGTACGCGACCGCCGGGATCCGCGGCGATGCGGCGCGGCTGCGCGTCGCCACGGTGCTCGTCTCCGTCGGTGCAGCGAATCCGCCCGCGGCCAGGTTGCGCTCGATGGTGCGCACGTCGTGGTAGCCATGGGGCGTGCGCGCCAGGAAACGCGGTGGATCCGCGGGGAACAGCGACTCGAGCGCAGTCGTCACGGTGTCGGCGAATTCGTTCTCCTCGATCCGATCCCAGACGCTAAAGATGAACACGCCTCCGGGCGTGAGCACGCGACGCGCCTCCGCGAATGCCATCGGCTTGTCGGGGAAGAACATGACGCCGAACTGGCACACGACCGCGTCGAAGGACCGCTCCGGAAATGGCAACCGCATCGCGTCGGCCTGCCGCCACTCCACCGGCCGCGCCGTACCGATCGACGCGGCCTGATCGAGCATCGGCTGATTCAGATCGGTGGCGACGATCGACACGTCGTCGGGCAGCACGGACGCGAGCCTGCGGGTCGCGACACCGGTGCCCGCCGCGATCTCGAGCACGCGCGTGACCCGCCGCGACGCCACCCGCTCCGCGAGGTCCGCGGCATATGGTCCGAAGATCAGCGGGACCAAATAGGTCTCGTACAGCGCCGGGACCGACCCGCCGAAGACGCTGTCGGTCGTGCGATCGCTCACCGCGGTTCCGGGCGCACGCCCCCGTCTGCGTCGAGATAGCGATCAGGGTTCTCCTGGAAGATCCGCTTGCAGACCTCGCGATCGAACGCGTACAGGGTGCTCTCGTAGCGCAGCTTGAACGGCGGCGGATCGGCGAGCGGCGCCTGGCACGTGGGGCAGGTCTTGCTGATCACGCCGGGTCGAGCTCGATGAGGGGCGCGTGCGCGCGCACGAGCTGGCCGTTCGTCGCGAGGATCGTCCGCACCCGGCCGTTCTTCGTGCTGCGGATCTCGTTGAACAGCTTCATCGCCTCGATGAGACCGATCACGTCCCCCGCCGCGACGACACTGCCGACCTGCACGAACGGTGGCGACTGCGGTGAGGGTGAGAGGTAGAAGACGCCGGTCAGCGGCGCGGTGATGGAGTTCCCGGCCACCGCCGCCGGATCCGCGCTCACCACCGCCGGCCCGGCGGCCTGCGGTGCGGGTGGCGCAGCAGCCGCGGTCGTCGCGGGGAGCGGTGCCACCGTCTGCGCCGGCGCGTGCTTCGCCACGCGGACCCGGATGCCGCCGCGGGTCACCTCGAGCTCACGCACATCGGCTGCATCGAGCCGCGTGAGGAGCTCCTGCACCAGCTCGTTGGCGTCGGCGCGCAGCTTCTTCTGGTCGGCCACTACCCCGCGCCGTTCCGACGGCGAATGATGAGCGCAACGTTGTGGCCGCCGAAGCCCATCGAGTTCGAGAGCGCGTAGTCCACCTTCGCCTTGCGCGCGACGTTCGGGATGTAGTCGAGGTCGCACGCGGGATCTGGCACTTCCTGGTTGATCGTCGGCGGCAGCAGGCCATCGCGCATCGCAAGGAGACAGATGACCGCCTCGATCGCGCCCGCCGCGCCGAGGGTGTGTCCGGTCATCGACTTCGTCGACGAGACCGGCGGCACGGTCGCGCCGAACACGGTCTTGAGCGCGGCGGTCTCGGCCCCGTCATTCGCCTGGGTTGACGTGCCGTGCGCGTTCACGTAGCCGATCTGCGATGGCGTGATGCCGGCATCCTCCATGGCCATCCGCATCGCGCGGACGGCGCCCTCAGCGCCCTCCGGCGGCGCGGTCACGTGGTACGCGTCCGCGGTCGCTCCGTACCCGGCAATCTCGCCGATGATGTGCGCGCCGCGGGCCTTTGCGAACTCTTCCTCCTCGAGAATGAGGCACGCCGCGGCCTCGCTGAACACGAAGCCGTCGCGCTCCTTGTCGAACGGCCGAGAGGCCTTCTCGGGCTCGTCGTTCCGGCGCGACAGCGCGTGCATCGCGTTGAACGCGCCAATGGCCACCTTGATGATCCCGGCCTCGCTTCCGCCGGCGAGCATGACGTCCGCCTGGCCGCGGCGGATCGTGTCGGTGGCCTCGCCGATCGCGTGCGCGCTCGACGCGCACGCCGAGACGGTCGCCAGGTTGGGACCCTTCGCGCCGTACTTCATCGCGATCTCGCCGGCGGCCATGTCCATGATCATCATCGGGATCATGAACGGCGAGACACGCCGCGGATCCTTCTCGTGCGCGAGGATGTTGTCGACGAGCGTCTCGACGCCGCCGATGCCGGACCCGAACGTGACACCGATCCGTGGTGCGAGATCCTTCGTGATATCGAGCTTCGCGTCCTTCAGCGCCTGACCGGCGGTCGCGACGGCGAACTGCGCAAATCGGTCCGCACGCTTGATCTCCTTACGCTCCATGTAGTCAAGCGGATCGAAGTCGTGGACCTCTCCGGCGATCTTCGTCTCGAGATCGGCCGGGTCGAAGCGCGTGATCGGGCCCACGCCGCTCTTGCCCGCTGAGAGAGCGGCCCACGACTTGTCGAGGGTCGCTCCGAGCGGCGTGATCAGGCCGAGGCCGGTGACGACGACGCGCCGCTGCTGGGGGTTCATCGGGTCGAGTCTACCGAGTCACTCACGCACGACCCGTTCGATGATCGCCGCGGCCGCGTCGAGGATCCGAAGCTCCGCGCTCTCGAGCGTGCGCAGCCTCCGTTCGAGCTCGCCGATCCGCAGCTCGCGTCCGCGTTTCAACAGCGCGCTGCCCTTGGCGCTCGCCCGCAGCCGCGTCACGCGCGCGTCATCCGCGTCGAGCTCGCGTCGCACCAGTCCAAGGCGCTCGAGGTCGCGCGCCAATCGCGTCACGGTGGGCGGCCGCACCTGTTCGGCGGCAGCCACCTGCCCGAGCGTCTTCGGCCCGCTCATGAGCACCGAGAGGGCGGAAAGCTGCGCCGGCGTCACGCCCGTCTGCGGATCGGTGCTCCGGACGCGGCGCAACAGGTGGATCGCTGCCGCGTGCAGCCGGTCGGCCAGGTCATGGGTGCTGCGTCGAGCCATGGGTGCAGTATATTAGTTAGCCTAACTAACTATCCGACGCGAGGGCAGTGATGGACGAGCTGTTCGCGGCGATCAAGGGCGGCGATCAGACAACGGTCGAGCGGATCGTGGCCGCCGACCCGGCGATGGCCGGCGCGGTCGACGCTGACGGCGTCTCCGCCCTGCTCACGGCCCTGTATCACGGCAACACGACGGCGGCGGACGCGCTTCGCGCCACGGGCATGGACCTGACGGTGTTCGAGGCGGCTGCCGTCGGCGACCTTCGACGGATCCGGGAGCTCGTCGATGGCGACCCGTCGCTGGTCCAGGCGTACGCGGCGGATGGCTTCCACGCGCTCGGGCTCGCCGCATTCTTCCATCACCCCGAGGTGGTGCGATTCCTCATCCAAGCGGGTGCCGACGTGAGCGCGCCGTCGCGGAACCCGATGCGGGTGACCGCACTGCACAGCGCGGTCGCGGATGAGGGAGATAGCGAGAGTGCGCTCGCGCTCGTCGTGGCCGGCGCGGACCCGAACGCCAAACAGCGACACGGCTGGACGCCCCTTCATGCGGCGGCACAGACCGGCGACCGTGCCGTCATCGCGGCGCTCCTCGCGGCCGGTGCCGACCCGACGCTCACCCACGACGCCGGAAGGCGCGCGGCCGACCTCGCGCGCGAGGCAGGGCACACCGAGCTCGCAGCGCTCCTGGAGCACGCGCCCGCCGCATCGGGCTAGGCTCGACCACGGTGTTGCACACCGTCTCCCCCGCCCCGATCACCAGCGGCCAGCTCGAGACGCGCGACCGATCCCGGCTGGGAAAGGCGGTCGCCCTGCTGTCGCAGATCGAGGGCCTGCGGGCGACCTTCACGGTCGCGTCGATCCTCGTCCCACTGAACGAGATTCACATCGAGCTATCGAACGTGACGGCGGAGGCCGGCATCTATTCGGCGATGCATCCGGACAAGGCCGTGCGCGAGACGGCGGAGCGACTGCAACGCGAAGCGATCGACCTTGGCCAGCAGGTGCTCCAGAGCGGGCCCCTCTACAACGCGCTGCGGAAGGTGCGGACGGGCGACGCACTTGATCGGCGGTTCATCGAGCTCGTACGCGCGGACATGAAGCGGGCCGGCATCGAGCTCTCCGATGCCGACCGGGCGAAGGCCCGCGAGCTGCGCGCGACGCTCACGAAGCTGGGCCAGGATCACGCCCGCAACATCCGGGACGACACCAGATCCATCACTCTTGAAGGCCCGCACGAGCTCGACGGCCTGCCCGCCGACTACGTGAAGGCCCACGGACCGGGGCCGGACGGCACGATCAAGATCACCACGAACCCGCCGGACATGACCCCGTTCATGACGTACGCGACGAGCGAGCGCGCCCGAAAGGCACTGCAGCGCGAGAGCCTCGAACGCGCGAGGCCGAACATCGAGGTCCTGCAGGCGCTCACGAAGACCCGCGACGAGCTCGCGCGCCTCCTCGGCTATCCAACGTGGGCCCACTACAACCTCGAGGAGCGGATGGTCGGGACGCCCGAGCAGCTCGAGCGCTTCCTCGTGGAGATCGAAGCGATCGCGCGGCCCGCTGCGATGGCCGAGTTCGCGATGCTGCTGGCCGAGAAGCGGTTGGACGACCCGAGCGCGACGACCGTGGGCGAATGGGAGCAGCTGTATTACACGAACCGGGTGAAGACGAATCGGTTCCGCTTCGACGCGCAGGAGGCGCGCCCGTACCTCGAGTATCGCAAGGTCCGGCAGGCGATCCTCGATCTGAACGCAGAGCTGTTCAACATGACATTCACGCCGGTGGTCCACGAGGAGCGCTGGCATCCCTCCGTCGAGAGCTTCGACGTGACGATCGACGGCGCGCCCGCGGGCCGCATCTCGTTGGACATGCATCCGCGCGAGGGCAAGAACAAGTGGTTCTTCAACGCGCCGCTCCGCGTCGCGGTCCCCGGCGCGCAGGCCGGCCACGGCGTGCTCAACTGCAACTTCCCCGACCCGGCGACGGTCCAGGGTCCGGCTCTCATGGAGCACGCCCAAGTGGTGACGTACTTCCACGAGTTCGGCCACCTCGCGCACGGACTCGCGCGGGCGAACATCAAATACGTGCGCCTCTCGCGGGTGAGCGAGGGCGACTTCATGGAGGCGCCGTCGCAGTTCCTGGAAGAGTGGATCTCCGATCACCGGGTGCTCACGCGCTTCGCGAAGCACATCGAGACCGGTCGGCCGATCTCGGAGGACCTCGTCCAGCGCCTTCGCGGCGCGCGGGACTTCGGAAAGGCCCTGCGGGTCCTGACGTCGTCCATCGCGCTCTCGCGGCTCTCGCTGCTGATGCACAACGGCACCCGGACCGGCGACGATCCACGTGAGCTCGCCGCCGAGGTGTTCGACACGTATTCGCCATTCGAGCGCCTCGACGGGACCGCGCATCCGGCGAGCTGGGAGCACATGAACACGGACCACTACTCGGCGGCGTACTACACGTACCTCTGGTCGAGCACGATCGCAAAGGATCTGCACACCGCGTTCGGCGGCGACCTCATGGACACGACGGTGTCACTGCGCTACCGCGATCAGATCCTCGCACCCGGTGGCACGAAGCCGGCCGCCCGGCTCGTCGAGGACTTCCTCGGCCGGCCGGGCGACCTCCGCGCGTTCAAGTCGTGGCTCGCGGGGACGACGCCCTAGCTCAGCTGGTCCACTGCCCGTGCACGATGCCCACGAGGAACCAGGTGCCGTTCTTCTGCTCGAAGAGGAGGCGCAGGCTGCGCCAGTCCATGCCGCCGTACTGCGGATCGAAGCCTGGGTAGTGGAACTCGACCATGATCGCGTCTGGATAGACGGTGGCGCTGTTGTCAGGCACGGTGCCGCTGCCGATCGCGCGGTTGTATGAGACCTGCGGGGCCTTCGCGAAGTCGACGTCGTAGATGAACTTCGGGTAGTAGTTGGCGAACGTCAGCCGGACCTCGGCGCCCTGGCCGTCACTGATGCCCCACAGGCGGACCTTTGGATCGGTGAAGGCGCCCGCGAGATCCGCGGCCTTCAGCACCTGATCCGTGTCCACATGCACGAACGGGTACATCGAGAACCGGATGCCCTTGTCCGGGTGCGCGAAGGTCGCAAGCTTGGCGCCGTCCTTGGCCTTGAGGGCGTTGACCACGGCGAGAGCGGTCGACTCGACCTGCCGCTTCGCCTCGGCCTCGGGCAGCGCGCGCGCCGCGCGGATGTCGGTCGGGGTCGGCTTCGGCGTGGCCGTTGCGGTCGGCGTCGGCGCGACCGTCGGCGTCGCGGACCGCGCCGGGGATGCGGTAGCGGTGGGGATAGCCGTCGGGCTCGCGACAGCGCCGGGCCCGGCCGCACCGTTGTTCGCCGGCCGGAGGGCTGCACCGATGGCGAGCGTGAGCACGACGACAACGGCCATCGCCGGGATCGCGAGGAGCGGAAAGCTCCGCCGCGGTGCAGCCGAGGCGCGCAGGACCGCCGGTGGCACGGTGATCTCATCGAGCCCGGTGACGAGCTGGTGAGTCACGTCGTCGAATCGTTCGGTGCCGCTCATTGCATACCCCCTGCGCGAAACCGTGCCGCGGCGCGACTGATCGCTGATGAGACGGTGCCTCGGGAGATCCCAAGGGCGTTCGCAAGCTCGTCTTGCGTCAGACCTACATAGAACTTCGCCACGAGGAGCTCGCGCTCACGCTCGGTGAGCGTCGCGAGCCGCGCGAGCACGTCGGCCCGCGTGACCGCCGCATCGAGCGGATCGGCCGAGCTCTCCTGCGGGCGGAGCGGCACGAACCGCAGACCGCGGCGCCGGCTCCGCTTGATCCGGTTGAGCGCGACGACGAAGAGCCAGCCCTCGACCGAGCGGGCGTCGTTCGGCAGCTTGCCGCGCAGCCCTTCGGCGAACGCGTCCTGGATGGCGTCGTCGACACCCTCCACCCGGCCCGTCGCACCGACGAGGGCCCGATACAGGGAGCGGTAGTGCGTGTCGAAGACGCGCTCCCAGTCGAGCGTCTCGGCGGTCGGGCGAGCGGTCATGGCATACACGGCTTCATAGAGGAAGAGTCACGGCTGGGGCGGTTTGCTGCAGGCCTACGGAAGGAAGCGGAAAGAGGCCAGGATCTGATCGAGCTTCGCAGCCGTGCCGCCCGTGGGAACCGGCGTGTTCGGCCAGATCTCGTAGGCGATGTGGAGGATCCTGTCCCCGTCCTTCAGGATGACCTGCACCGGCATGTACGCGGGGGCGCCATTCGTCACGCGGATCGCAGTCCGTCCATCGATTGTGACGTCGTCGATCCGTTCGCCGGACTGGCCACCATGGGACGTGTACCACTGCCGCGGCGTCTGGGACACGCCGGTGTAGATCTCGACCTCCGCCACGTAGCTCCGGAGCGGGCACGATGCATCGCAGATCTGCGCCGGGAGCCCCGCCTCGTCCGATTCACTGCGCGCCGTGAAGGCATCGAGGGCAACCACGGCAGCCGGATTCTGGCCGCCGGTGTTCGACACCGACAGTCGGGCGGACTGCCGGTACGGCAGTGGAAGGGTCAGGCTGTACTTGTAGGTGGCGTTCACGTACGTGCCGGTCTGGGTCGGCGTTGGCGTCGGAGACGCTGGCGCAGCGGTGCCGGCAGCCGTCGTCGTTGCGGATGCGGCCTGCGTCAGGCTGGGCGCGGCGGTCACCGGAGCACTGGCTCCCGGCTGCACGAACGCAGTCGTGATCGGCGACTGACCACGCACTACGTACAAGATGCCAAGAAACAGAACGGTCGCCACGGCGGTCGCGGCCACGAACGCCACATTCCTCACCTGACCTGACGCCGCAAGACGGAGGCCACTGGCCAACGCTGGGCCCGGTACTTCCGTCATGAGACCGCTTGGCCGTGTGGCAATAGGTCGGGCGCTCTAGAGGATCGTCTGCCCCAGTGCGCTCGCGATGAGCTCGACCGCGAGGGTCGCGGTGCGGTTCTCGCGGTCGAGGATCGGGTTCACCTCGCACACCTCGATTGAGCGAAGCTTCCCGCATGCCGCGAGCATCTCCATCGCGAGCTGCGCCTCGCGGTACGTGAGGCCTCCTCGGACCGGCGTGCCGACGCCGGGCGCTTCGTCCGGATCGATCGCATCCATGTCGAGCGAGAGGTGGATGCCATCACCATTTGACGCGACGGCGATCGCATTCTCCATCGAAGCTGCGATGCCGACGCGGTCGATGTCCGACATCGTGATCGTCGTGACCCCCGAGCGCTTGATGTTCGCGCGCTCGCCGGGGTCGATATCGCGGATGCCCAGGAGCACGCCGGTGCCGCCGTCGGTGTTGCCGCGGAGGCCCTTCGGGAACGGATCGTCGGCGAGCCCGAGCGCGACGGCGAACGGCATACCGTGCACGTTGCCCGATGGCGTGGTCTCCGGCGTATTGATGTCGCCGTGGGCGTCGACCCAGATGACGCCAACCCGATGACCTGCGCGAGCGAGCCCGGCGATCGTGCCCATGCCGATCGAGTGGTCGCCACCGAGCACGATCGGAATGGAGCCGCTCTTCGCGATCTCCGCGACGGCGGTCGCGAGCTCCTCGGCGGCGCGGACGATCTCCTCGGCGTGGTGGGCCTGCCGGGCTCCGTGGGCGTACTCGATCTCGACGTCCTGATCACGGTCCTGCACCCGGATGTTCCCGCGGTCGCGCACGCGATACCCAAGCCCGGTGATGCGCGCGCGCAGACCGGCGTATCGAATGGCCGAGGGACCCATGTCCACGCCGCGACGAAAGCCGCCGAGGTCCATGGGGACTCCGATGATGTCCGCGGCCTTCGTCACTGCGCCACCTTCGCGACCGGCTGGAAGATCGCCAGGATCACGCCCTCAGCCGCGAGCTCCTCGCCGACGTGGGTCGTGACCCGAGCCCGGCCGAAACCGCGCCGCATCTTCTCGAACGTCGCAGTGAAGCGGCCGGTCTCACCGGGCCGGACGATCCGCTTGAACCGCATCTCTTCGATCCCGGCGAAGAGCCCGAGGCCCTCGCGGTAGTCGGGATGGGCCATCGCGCACACCGTCGCGACCTGGGCCATCGATTCGGTGAGGATGACGCCCGGCACGATCGGGTTTCCCGGGAAGTGGCCCTTCAGGTAGAACTCCTCGCCGGTGAAGTCATGCTCCCCGACGGCCCGGACGAGCGGCTCGAGCTCGACGATGCGGTCGATGAGCAGGAACGGGTCGCGGTGCGGGATGAGGGCCTCGATGCCCGTGCGGTCGAGGACGGCGGTCACGCGCTGAGGGCTTCGATGCCGACGGTGTCGATGAGATGCGTCGTCACCTGGCCGGTCTTGAACAGCTCCGAGCCGAGAATCTTCTTGTGCGCGTCGATGTTCGTCGTGACGCCAACGACGGTGAACTCGTCGAGCGCGCGCTGCATGCGCGCGACGGCCTCGGTCCGGTCGCGGCCCCACGCGATGACCTTGGCGAGCAGCGAGTCGTAGAACGGGGGCACCTCGTACCCCTGGAAGCAGTGCGAATCGAGACGGATACCCGGCCCCGCCGGCGGCAGCCACGTCGTGAGCGTGCCCGTGGAGGGCGCGAAGTTCTGGTCCGCGTCCTCGGCGTTGATGCGGCACTCGATGGCGTGGCCGTTCACGTAGATCTGTTCCTCGGAGAAGCTGAGCGGCTGACCGGTGGCGAGCGCGATCTGCTCCTTCACGAGGTCGATCCCGGTGACCGCCTCGGTGATGGTGTGCTCGACCTGGATGCGCGCGTTCACCTCGATGAAGTACGGGTTGCCGGCGGCGTCGACGAGGAACTCGAACGTGCCGACGCCGCGGTAGCCAAAGCGCGTCGCCGCATCGACCGCGTACCGCTTGATGCGGCGGCGGAGCTCCTCGTTGATCGAGATGGACGGCGCCTCTTCGAGCATCTTCTGGTTTCGGCGCTGGATCGAGCACTCGCGCTCGCCCACGCAGATGCCTTCGCCGCGATCGTCGACGAGGATCTGCGCCTCGATGTGGCGCACGCCCTCGAGGTTGCGCTCGAGGTAGATGCCGTCGTCGCCGAAGCTCGCCTTCGCCTCGCTGCGAGCCTGCTCCCAGAGCCGCTGCAGGTCCTTCGCGGACTCGGCCTTGCGCATGCCGCGCCCGCCACCACCGGAGCGCGCCTTGAGCATGACTGGGTAGCCGATCTCCTCCGCGACGCGCAGCGCCTCCGACGACGTCTTCACCGGACCCTCGGAGCCCGGGATCACCGGGAGGCCGGCGCGCTTCATCGCCGCGCGGGTCGCGGACTTGTCGTGGAACCGCGCGAGCACTTCCGGCGGCGGGCCGATGAAGACCAGGCCGTGCTCTTTGCAGACCTCGGAGAAGTCGGCGTTCTCGGAGAGGAAGCCGTAGCCGGGGTGGATCGCCTGCGCCCCCGAAATCAGCGCGGCCGAGATGATCGCCGGGATGTTCAGATAGGAATCGCGCGAGTTCGCCGGCCCGATGCAGATGGCTTCGTCCGCCGAGTGCACCGGGAGGGTGTGCACGTCGGCCTCGCTGTACACGACGACGCTTTGGATCCCGAGCTCGCGGCACGCGCGAATGACGCGCAGCGCGATCTCACCGCGGTTCGCGATGAGGATCTTGTCGAACAAGAGAGAGGGCCTCCTTCAACGTTTCCGGGTCAGAGACGTTCGCAGTCCGTGCCTCGGGGAGGATCCGCTTCACGAGACCGGTGAGCACGCTGCCCGCGCCGAACTCGATGAATGTCGTCGCGCCCTCCGCCGCGGCGCGCCTCACTGAGGCGAACCACTGTACGGGAGAGTGCACCTGCTGTTCGAGCAATGCTGGGAAATCGCTGGAATGTGCATGCACCTGCGCATCGACGTTCGCGATGACGCGGTACTTGAGCTCACGGAATGGAGTCGCCCGGATCGCCTCGGCAAGCGCAGGTGCGACCGCTTTCATCGCGGGCGAGTGGAACGCACCGGACACCTTCAACGGAAGGACACGTTTCGCCCCCGCGGCCTTGAGCTTCTCTGTCGCCGTCAGCATGTTCGCGAGCGGCCCGGTGACCACGACCTGCCCCGGCGCGTTGTCGTTCGCGACGACGATCCCCGTGCTCTCGATCGCGCTCGCGACCGCGTCGGCATCGAGTCCGATGACTGCCGCCATGCCACCCGATGCGTCCGCGGCCTGCATCAGCTCGCCGCGCCTGCGGACGAGCCCGAGCGCATCACCGAAGTCGAGCGCGCCGCCCGCGACGAGCGCGGTGAACTCACCGAGGGAGTGGCCGAGCAGGATCGGGTTGTCGGCGGGTAGTCCCTCTGCTTGCGCGGCGCGGAGCGCCGCGATCGACGTCGCGAGGATGGCCGGCTGCGCGTTCGCGGTGCGCTCGAGCTCGGAGGCCGGTCCGTCCCAGCAGAGCGCTCGCAGATCGAAGCCGACCGCGCCGTTCGCCTCGTCATACGTGCCCCCGGCGTTAGGAAAGGAGGCACTGAGCGCCTTCCCCATCCCGACGCTCTGGGAACCTTGACCTGGGAACAACCAGGCGACGCGGGATGGCATCCGCTTCGGTCTATCTCTTCTCGATCGCGAAGAGCGCCTGGCCGTACTCCACCGGGGCGCCGCCGGCGACCAGGATGTCGCGCAGCACGCCGTCGATCGGGGCGAGCACGTCGGTCATCGCGCCGAGCGACTGCACGGCGCCGAGCACGGTTCCCTTCTGCACCTCGTCACCGGCGCTCCATTCTTTTGATGCGCTGAAGATCCCGACGCCGGACGAGTGAACGCGCGACGGCTCGGGGACCTTCGTCGCGGACGCGGCGGCGCGCGCGGCGGCAGATGCCGGCGCGGCGATGACCGACGGGACGCGCACGATCGCAGCGCTCATTCCCTCGGCCTCGACCTCGATCACGCTCGCGCCTGAGCCTTCCGCGAGCCGGAGCAGGTCGTCGAGCAGCGCGAGCACTTCGTCTTTCTCCTCAGTCATGTGGGTCGCAGCATCCGCTTCCAGAATGGCTCGGTCTTCTTGACCGGCACCACACCGGGCACCGGCTCGACGATTACGCCGATGTGGCGGTACCGCTCGTAGCGTGCGGAGAGCAGGTCGGCGATCGGCACGCGGCCCAGGCGATCGAGCTGGACGATGAGCGCAGATTTGACGGCCGTGATCGTGGCCTGCGGATCGGTGTGCGCGCCGCCTGCCGGCTCTGGGATGAGCCCGTCGACGATGCCGAGCTTCAGGAGGTCGCTCGCGGCGAGCTTCAGTGCGTTCGCAGCCTGCTCCGCCTCCGTCGCGCTCCGCCAGAGGATCGCGGCCGCACCCTCCGGTGAGATGACCGAGTAGATCGCGTTCTGCAGCGCGAGCACAACATCACCGACACCGAGCGCAAGCGCGCCGCCGGAGCCGCCCTCGCCCAGAATGATCGCCACGATCGGCGTCTGCAGGCCGGTCATCACGAGGATCGCCTTCGCGATCGCCTCAGCCTGGCCGCGCTCCTCGGCCTCCGGACCGGGGTACGCGCCAGGGGTGTCGACGAGCGTCACGAGCGGCAGGTGGAACTTCTCGGCCATCCGGTACAGCCGGATCGCCTTGCGGTAGCCCTCGGGGTACGGCATCCCGAAGCTCCGCTCGATGTTCTCCTCGGTCGTCGCACCGCGCTGCTGCGCGACGACGACGACCGGGCCGACCCCGTCAAGCTCGGCGATGCCGCCGACGATCGCGGGGTCGTCGCGGTAGCCGCGGTCGCCGTGGAGCTCCTGGAATCTCTCGAACAGACCGTCGATGACCTCGATCGAGTGCGGGCGCTTCAACTCCCGCGCGAGCTGCACCGACTGCCACGGCGTGCGCTCCGTGAGCAGCGCCGCATCGGTGATGAGCCCAGCGTCCTCGGGCAGATGGCCGTTGCCCTCCGTCGTCTTCTTGGTGCCGAGGAGCCGATCGACGACGTCCACTAGAGGCTCCACCGCAGGTCACGAGCGCCCGGACGGAACGCGTTCAGGAAGAACGCGATCCGCTCGCGCAGCTGCGCGCGCGACACGACCTGGTCGACGAAGCCGTGCTCGAGGACGAACTCAGCGCGCTGGAAGCCCTTGGGCAGCTTCTCGCCGATCGTCTCGCTCGTCACGCGCGCCCCGCTGAATCCGATCAAGGCGTTCGGCTCGGCGAAGATGATGTCACCCAGGGACGCGAACGATGCGAGCACGCCGCCGGTCGTCGGATCGGTGATGAGGCTGAAGTACGGGAGGCCCGCCTCGTCGAGGCGATGCAGTGCGCCCAGGATCTTCGCCATTTGCATGAGCGACAGCGTGCCCTCCTGCATCCGCGCGCCGCCGGACGCCGACACGATGAGCAGCGGTGTGCGATTCGCGAGGGCGCGCTCCGCGGCGCGGGTGAGCTTCTCCCCCACCACACTGCCCATCGAGCCGCCCATGAAGTCGAAATCCATGACCGCGAGCTCGATCTGGTTGTCGTCGATCTGCGCGCTCCCGCAGATCGCCGCGTCCTTCTCCCCGCTCTTCGTCTGCGATTGCAGAACGCGCTGTGGGTACGGCTTCTGGTCACTGAATCCGAGCGGGTCGCCGCTCACGAGATCGATGTCGTGCTCGGTGAAGGTGCCCTTATCGACCAGCAGCTCGATGCGCTCGCGCGCGCCGAGCCGGAAGTGGTGATCGCACTTCGTGCAGACGTTGTGATTCCGGGCGAGCTGCTTGTTGAAAAGCATCTCGCCGCAGGTCGGACACTGCGTCCACAGCTGCGACGGGAACTCCTTGCGCTGCCGCCCGAACGGCATCCGAAGCCTCATTGCGCACCATGTTCCTCTTGGTACCAGCCGAGCGCCACCGCTCCCGGTCCGGCATGCGATGCGAGCACCGGGCCGGCCTCATCGACCCAGTACTCGACGCAGTGGTACCGCTCCTGGACCCACTCGCCGAGCTGCCGGGCGCGATCGGGCGCGTTCGCGTGCAGCAGTGCCGCGTGGATCCGCGCGCCGGGCGCGGTCCGGCTCTCAATGAGCCCCTGCAGCGTCGTCATGCCGCGCTCCCGGGTGCGGATCTTCTCGACCGACTCGGCCTTGCCGTCGGCGAGGTCGAGGATGACCTTCAACGAGAGCAGCGAGCCGAACGCCGCAGCGGCGCCCGAGATCCGGCCGGAGCGGCGGAGGAAGTCGAGGGTGTCGATGAGCGCGAGCAGGTGCGTCTTGGGCGCGAGGTCGCGCGCGAGCTGCGCCGTCTGCTCGAGCGTCCGGCCCTCGCGGCGGGCCTTCGCGCACGCGGTCGCGATGAGGCCGATGCTGCACGCGGTCGAGCGCGAATCCACGACGACGATGTTCGAGTCGATGATCTGCTGGCCCGTCGTCGTCGCGACCGAGAACGTGCCCGAGAACTCCGTCGCGACCGTGAGCACGAGCATGTCCGTATACCCGTCGCGCACGGCCGCCTCGTACACCTCGCGGCATTCGCCGATGGACGGCTGCGACGTCGTCGGCTTCGCCTTCGGGTCCTTGACCTTCTCGTAGAACTGCTCGGCGCCCAGGTCGACGTCCGCGGTGTACGACTCCGCGCCGAAGCTCACGTGTAGCGGCAGCGTGCGGAGATCGAGCTCGCGCCGCATCGCGTGAGGCAGCACGGTCGTGCCATCGATGATGATGGCGAACGGGAACTTCCCACTCATCCCAACACTCTCACTTCTCCCGCGATGACCCGCTGCTGACCATACGGTGTTTCCACCACCAGCGCGCCATCATCGGCGAGGCTGACCGCGCGGCCGCGGAACGCCGGCGCGCCCGCGTCGCTCACCTCGACCTCGCGGTTCAGCGTGATCGAGCGGTGCCGCCACTCCGTCAGTGCGGCGGGCCAGGCCGCGGGATCGGCGACCGCGTCCAGCTCCTTCGACAGGTTCGCCAGGAGCGCGAGACGATCGATGTTGTGTCCCGCGCGCCGCAGCGATGTCGCGATCGGCGCGATATCCGTGGGCAGCTCGTGCTGGCCGACGTTGATCCCGATGCCGATGACGAGGTGGTCGGCGTCGCCGTTGGCGAGCACGCCGGCGATCTTCCCGTTCGTCAGCCACACGTCGTTCGGCCACTTCACGCCGAGGTCGGCGACGCCCATCGGGCGGAGGGCCTTCGTCACGGCGACGCCAGCAAGAAGCGTGAAGAGCCCGGGTTCGGCCGGTGCGGGACGGAAGACCCACGACGCCAGCAGCGATGCGCCCGGCTCCGAGAGCCACGACTTCGCCCCACGGCCATGCCCTGCGGTCTGCTGGTCGGCGACGACGATGGTCCGGGTTGCGCCATCCCGGGCGAGCTCCCGCGCGCGGTTCTGCGTCGACCCGATCGAGGGGTGGTACTCGACGGTGCGGCCGAGCTCGCGCCCGAACGCGGAGCGCACGGCGGGGTCGGCGAGAAGTGCGAGTCGGTCCACGCGCGAAGGCTAGCGGTCTAGTGGAGCGTCACCGGGATGCGGACGATTTCGTCGATGGTGCCGTCCTTCGCGCTGCGCGAATAGACCTCGATGAAGGCGAGCGTCTCGGTGGAGACGGTGTACGTCGCGCTCACGGAGTACGTGCCGCGGCCCGGCGCGCCGAGGCTCGCGGTGGCGTTGCCCTCCACGATGACCCGCCCGCCGGTGTCCGTGATCCGCCACTGGAGCGCGGCCTCGAAGACGCTCGCGTCGCCGCTGATCGTCACGGGCGAGGTCACTTTGGCATTCGTGGTCGGCGTTTTGAGCGTGATCCCGCCCTTGGCCGAGACGACCGGCGAGGCGTTCGGGGCGCTCGTCACGGGTGCGACTGTCGGAGTCGGGGTACTGGTCCCGGCGATGCCCGCGGTACCACAGGCGGCAAGGGCCACGGCAAGTACCAGGACGCAGACGCGGGTCACGCTCATATCAACGTTGACGCCCCTCCGGCGTCACTGGTTCCGGACGAGCTGCGCGCCGGCGGCCCGCACCCGGACCACGCGACCGCGCCCGGGAGTCCCGGCGAGCGACGCGGCCTCTTCCATCGCCGCCGTGACCCGGGGCGCGAGCCGGACGGGAGCGAACGCGATGACGCTCGGCCCAGCCCCGGACAGGGCGGCCCCGAAGGCGCCGGCCCCCCGCGCCGCAGCGACGATCTCCGCGAGCGCGGGGACGAGCTGCATCCGCGCCGATTCATGCAGCCGGTCGTGCATCGCGACGGACAGCAGCTGACCATCGGACTTCAGAATCGCGGCGAGCAATGCGGACGCGTGCGCGAGGTTGAACACGGCGTCCGTCCGCGACACGTCCTTCGGCAGTACGCCACGTGCGACGTCGGTCGAGAGACTTGCTGTCGGCACGAACAGGCAGACGCGCCACGCGCTGGGAAAGACGAAGCGCACCGCGATCGGCCCGTCGGCCGACGGCAGCGCGATCGTGAACGCGCCGTAGAGCGCGGCCGCAACGTTGTCGGCGTGGCCCTCGACGTCGGTCGCGATCCGCAGCAGGGCGCGTTTGCCGAGGGGCTCTCCGGCGAGCGCGTTCGCGGCGACGACGCCACCAACGATCGCCGCGGCGCTCGATCCAAGCCCGCGACTGCCCGGGATGGCAGAGCGCTGGATGACGTGCTGGGGCCCAAGGTCATGTCCGAGGCTCTTCGCCGCGGCGCGCGCCGCGACGACGAACAGGTTGTCCTCGCCGGTCGGCACATCACTCCCGTTGCCTTCGACCGTGACCGACCACGTGCGGGCCGGCTCGACCTCGAACTCGGCGAGGAGCGGCAGCGCGAGGCCGAATGCGTCGAAGCCCGGTCCGAGGTTCGCGCTCGTGGCAGGCACGCGGACGCGAAGCTCGGTCATCGCGCCTGGATCGCGCGTCGCACGGCGTCGAGGTCGGCGTCGACCTCCGCGATCTGCGGCGCCAGCGCGATCGCGCGATCCGGATCCTTCATCCCGTTGCCGGTGAGGACCACCACGACCTGCTTCGGCTTCGGGCCTGTGCGCGCGAGCTTGCGCAGGCCGGCGAACGCCGCGGCGCTCGCCGGCTCGCAGAACACGCCCTCGCAGCGCGCGAGGAACGTGTACGCGTCCAAGATCTCGGCGTCGGTGACGGCGCTGATCGAGCCGCCCGACTCATCGCGCGCGCGGACCGCGCCGTTCCACGACGCGGGGTTCCCGATCCGGATCGCCGTCGCGATGGTCTGCGGGTCGGCGACGACTTCGCCGCTCACGATCGGCGCCGCGCCAGCGGCCTGGAACCCGTGCATGTGCGGCCGGCGCTTCGCCATCTTGGCCTCGCGCGCTTCACCGAACCCCTTCCAGTACGCGGTGATGTTGCCGGCGTTGCCGACCGGGATGCAGAGCCAGTCCGGGGCGTCGCCAAGGGCCTCGCAGATCTCGAAGGCCGCGGTCTTCTGGCCGTCAATGCGGTATGGGTTCACGCTGTTCACCAGCGTGGCCTCGCCGCTCTTCGCGAGCTCACGCGACAAAGCGAGCGCGTCGTCAAAGCTGCCGCGCACCGCGACGACCCGGGCTCCGAACGCGATCGCCTGCGACAGCTTGCCGAGCGCGACGTGGCCCGCGGGCAGCACCACCGCACAGCGCAGATGGCCCCGGGCCGCGTATGCCGCCGCGGACGCGGCGGTGTTGCCGGTCGATGCGCAGAGGACCGCTTCGGCACCGTCCTCCATCGCCTTCGCGATCGCGAGCACCATGCCCCGATCCTTGAACGATCCGGTGGGGTTCGCGCCTTCGACCTTCAGCCACACTTCGGCGATGCCGGTGTCCTTCTCGACCTCGGGCGCGCGAACGAGCGGCGTGTCGCCCTCACCGAGCGACAGGCGCGGCGTCTTGGCCGTGACCGGCAGGTATGCGCGGTACCGCTCGATGAGCGGGAGGTCGTGGGGCACCTGCGGATGCTAGCCGCCCGCGTAGCATTCGCGACGTGAAGCTCAGCGCGCGCGAACGGCAGCTACTCACGATCCTCGTGGTCCTGCTCATCGTGTTCGTCGCGCTTCAGGTCTTCGCGATCCTGTGGCAGGCCCTTGGGACGATCGCGGACGTCCTCGTCATCTTCGGCGGTGCGTGGGCCTTTTCGTATGTCTTGGCGCCGCTCGTGGACCGGCTCGACCGCAGGACCCGCCTCAACCGCCTCGGGGCCGTGCTCGTGGTCTACGC
Organism: Chloroflexota bacterium; assembly: GCA_030948585.1. Taxonomy (GTDB): domain Bacteria; phylum Chloroflexota; class Limnocylindria; order P2-11E; family P2-11E; genus UBA4735. The sequence goes on along the minus strand of JALZAB010000094.1, from coordinate 3,015 downwards.
CGCGATCTTCATCCTCCTCGCGGCGGCCGGCGCGTTCGCGGTGCCGCGCCTCGCGGAGCAGCTCGCGGCCCTCGCAGCGCGGGGGCCAGAGCTCGGCGCGAACGCCGACCAGGCGGCGAGGGACTTCCAAGGGACCCTGGACCGGCTCGGCTTGCCGGTGAATATCTCCCCGATCTACGCGGCGCTGCCCGGTCGGCTCGCCGCGCTGGCGGGCACATTCGCGTCCGACGCGCTCGGTCTGGTCTCCGCCACCGCGACCATCGTTTTCAACCTGCTGCTCGTCCTGATCATCGCCTTCCTGATGCTGTTGGATGGCAACGCGCTCTGGGTCCGGTTCCGCGACAGCCTGCCGGCCGACCTCCGGAGTGAGTTCGAGCTGCTTCGGATGAGCACCGACCGCGCGTTCGGCGGATTCATCCGCGGCTCGCTCATTCTCGGTGTCATCTACGGCGTCGCGACGCTCCTCATCCTCGTCGCGTTCGGCGTGCCGTTCCAGGGTGTGCTCGCGGTGTTCAGCGGGCTGTTCGTTATGATCCCGTTCTTCGGTCCGATCCTCGCGCTCCTGCCGGTCCTGCTCATCGCGGGGCTCGGCGCGCCGAGTTCGCTGCTCCCCGTGGCCGTGCTCCTGATCCTGCTTCAGCAGGTGATGCTCAACGTCGTGAGCCCGCGGATCATGTCGAAGAGCATTGGCATCCACCCGATCTTCGTGTTCTTCGCGCTGCTCCTTGGCTCCAAGATCGCCGGCTTCTGGGGCGTGCTGCTCGGCGTGCCGGTGGCCGGCGTCATCAACACGTTCATCCGGTACTCGCTCGAGCTCAGCTCGGGCCGCCGGCAGCGCACGCAGGCCGCGGCGCTGATGGAGGATTCCGAGCTCGAAGTCTCGGCGAAGTGACCGAGCGCAAACACATCCTCGTCACGAACGACGATGGCATCGAGAGCGATGCGCTCGGGCCGCTCGTCGACGCACTCGCGGGGCTCGGAGACGTCGACATCATCGCGCCCGAGCGCAACTGGAGCGGCGCGAGCCACAGCATCACCCTCTTCCGTCCGCTGCGCTGCCGCCCAACGCGCCTGCGCACGGGGCACGCCGCGTTCATGACCGACGGCTCCCCCACGGACTGCGTGCGCCTCGCGGTGCTCGGGTTCCTGAAGCAGAAGCCCGATCTCATCGTCGCCGGCATCAACCGGGGCGCGAATCTCGGCGACGACATCACGTACTCGGGCACCGTCGCGGCCGCGATGGAGGGCCTGCTGTCCAACATCCCGTCCATCGCCGTGTCGATCGGCGCGTTCGGAGCGAACATCGACTTTTCGATCGCCGCCGGGTTCGTCGCGCTCATCGCGAAGAACATGCTCGAGAAGGGCTTTCTCCACGATGCCCTCCTCAACGTGAACGTGCCCCACCTGCCGCGCGAGTCCATCGCGGGCGTCGAGGTGACCCGACTCGGCAAGCGCAACTACAACGATCAGCTGGTCGAGCGGCTCGATCCGTACGGCAACCCGTACTACTGGGTCGGCGGTCCGGCCATCTCGGACACCGCGGAGCCGGGCACGGACGTCGCCGCGGTGCGCGACGGCAAGATCAGCGTCACCCCGATCGCGCTCGACCTCACGAGCCACGAGCTCCTCGCGGAGCTCGGGACCTGGGACTGGGGCTGGAGCGCACCGGTGAAAATGCCCGCCGACGCGGGCGAGGACGACGCCGAAACGCGGGGAGCCGCGCGAAGGCTATGACCCTAGGGCCGGAGAACGGTCCCGGCCCGCGGACCCAAAACGTCGTCGCGGACGGCTATGCGGCCCGCGACCACCACCGCAGCCACGCCCAACGGAGGCAGCAGCGGATCGTCGTAGCTCGCCCGATCCAGCACCCTTCGCGGATCGAACACCACGACGTCGGCGACGTTCCCCGGAGCGAGCACGCCGCGCCCGCGCAGGCCGAAGCGCTGGGCTGGCATCCCGGTCATCTTGCGCACCGCCGTCGGTAGATCCAAGATGCCGCGCTCACGCACGTAGCGGCCGAGGATCCGCGCGAACGTACCGGCGAGCCGCGGGTGCGGCTTACCCGGTAACGGGATCGCGTCCGACCCGATCATCGAGGCCGGGTGCGCGATGACGCGATCGACGTCCTCCTCGCGCATCGTGTGCGCGATCATCGTGACCCTGCCGCGCTGCTCGGCGATGAGATCGAAGACCGCGTCCGCAGTATCCCCGCCGAGCTGATCGGCGCGCTTGCCCTCGACCTCCGGCCGCCCGGGGCAGCCGGCGATGAAGATGCCCTCCCACCCGGCTGCGCGTTGCTGGTTCTGCCAGCCCGGGAGCCCATTCGCGAAGTCGCGCCTGATTCGCGCGCGCGCGGCCGGGTCGCCAAGACGCGCGACCATCGCCTCGATGCCGTCGGCCAGGGCCCACGGTGGCAGGATCGAATGGAGCAGGGTGCTGCCGGCGGTGTATGGGTACACGTCGAGCGTCACGTCCGCGCCACCGGCGCGCGCGGCATCGATGATGGCGAGCGTCTCGACCGTGCGACCCCAGTTGTCCTTTCCCGATGTCTTGTGATGCGAGATGTGCACCGGGACGCCGGCTTCGCGACCGATGCGGATGGCTTCGCGCACCGAGTCGGCGACCATGTCCGTCTCGCCGCGCATGTGCGTGACGTACGGGCGACCGGTGCCGCGAAGGGTGCTCGCGATCGCGATGAGCTCCTCGGTCCGCGAGTAGAGGCCGGGCGCGTACACGAGCCCGCTCGAGATCCCGACCGCGCCCTGCGCGATGGCCGCTTCGGCCAAGCGGACCATTGCGCGCAGCTCACCGGTATCGGGAGCGCGGTCCGCGAACCCGAGGACCGCGGCGCGGATGCTGCCGTGGCCAACGAGCGGCGCCGCGTTGGTGAACATGTCGGCGCTGGTGATGGCATCGCGATACGCGGCCAGATCGCGCCACGAGCGGCCCTCGCCGATGAGGGTGCCCATGAGCGCGTCGACCTGGTCGGCGTGCGGACCATCGGCCGGGAACGGG
>JALZAB010000069.1 GCA_030948585.1 Chloroflexota bacterium | reverse complement strand
GCCGATGGACGGCACGTGGCTCGTCGCATCCCGCGGCGATGGCGTGAAGCTGGGCGGGCTCGGATTGAAGGACAGACCGCTCGCCGCGTCGGGCGCAGCGGCCCGACGTGCCCGGGATCGTGCGCGTGGCCATGGCCGACACCTACGTCTACAGCGGGCGGCAAGATCACCGGGATCCGCATCGCGGCGGCGGGCTGCTACTCGGTCACGGGATCCGTCGCCGGCGGTGCGCCGCTCACCTTCGTCGCACTCGTCGCCCGCGGTGGCCGCTATTTCGTCGGGAAGTCGACGTGCTGACCGATCAGGGGCAGATGCTCCCCGAGCGCGAGCAGCGCCGGCGCGATGCGGCTCGCGAGGAGGGCGGGGCGAAACGAGGTTTCGTAAAAGGCGAGCGCCCGGTCGTACTTCGCGAGCTGGTCGGGCGGGATCGGCGCCGCGGCCGCCGCCGTCGCGATGGAGCTGAGCATGCGCGGATCGGCAAAGGCGGCGAATGCCGGGTGCAGCGAGGCCATCTGCTCGACCGCCGTGAATTGCTGCGGTCCGATCGTGGCCGTGCCGTGAAGTGGCGCGAGCCACCCGTCCAGGACGATGACGCCGATCAACGCGACGTAGAGCGTGATCGCCGCCGTTGCGGCACCGAGTGGGATACCTGCGACCTTGTCCATCGTCCGCAGGATGCCGAAATGGTGCACTGGGCGGATGAGGATGGCCCCGACGGCGCCGAGGATCCAACTGCCCAGAAAGATCGCGCCGATCCCGAACCCGACGCCGACCAGACCTGCGGGTACGGTGCCCTGTAACGGGCCGGCGTAGAGCGTCGCGAGGCTCAGGAGCGCGCCCGCTTGGACGAGGAGCGGAACGATGAAACCCTTGTGCCAGCCCGCAAACGCACCAGCGGCGAGCGCGATCACGATCGCCACGTCGACCATCGGCGCGAGCATAGGCGGGGCTATGCTCAACGCCCGCTCACGCACAGGATGGGGAGGGCTCAACTTGGACGACGTTTCCACGACTAATACCGGCTATGACCGGCGCAAATTCCTGAAGGTCATGGGCCTCGGGGCATCCGCGGCGGCCCTTGCCGCGTGCGGCGGCGGCGCGGGGACGACGGCGGTCGCGACGAGCGCGGCTGCCGCGACGAAGAGCGCCACCGCGACGGTCGCGAAGCCGACGGGCAGCATCACCGTGTACTCCGCCCTGAACGAGACCACGAACAACCAGTTCGGAGACGCGTTCAAGGCCGCCTACCCGGGTACCACGATCGACCTGCTGCCACTCGCGGCCGCGGGCGACCTGCAGACCCGCATCACCGCCGAGAAGGCGTCGCCGAAGGCGGACATCTTCATCGGCGGATCGAGCGAGTTCCACGACCCGCTCGGCAAGGCCGGTCTGCTCGAGAACTACGTGTCCCCGAACGCCGGTCAGCTGAAGCCGGAGTTCAAGGACGCCGCCGGCTTCTGGACGGGTTGGTACACCGGCATCTTCGGCTTCATCGCGAGCACCGACCGCCTGAACAAGGAAGTCGGCGGCAAGCTCCCGGCGACGTGGGACGATCTGCTCGACCCGTCTTGGAAGGGCAAGCTCATCCTCCCGGACCCGGTGAAGACCGGTGGCGGCTACATCTTCATCGCCACCCAGATCTTCCGGTTCAACAAGGACGAGGACAGGGCGATGGCGTTCATGAAGACGCTCCACGGGAACATCGCGGACTACATCGGCACCTCGCCCGGCGCCATCGGCGCCGTCTCGCAAGGCCAGTACGTTGGGTGCCCGAACTGGGCCCACGACATCCTCACCGAGAAGGGGAAGAACCCCGGCGTCTCGCTCGCGGTCCCGGCGAACACCGGCTTCGAGGTCGGTGCCGTCTCGATCGTGAAGGGCGCCAAGAACCTGCCGCTCGCGAAGGCGTTCGTCGACTGGGTGCTCACGCCGGAAGCCGGCGCGCTCAACGTGAAGCTCAGCAACCGCGGCTCGACGATCGCGTCCGTCGCACCGGCACCCGGTGCGCCGACCCTCGCGTCCGTGTCCCTGGTGAACTACGACCGTCAGTGGGCGACCGACAACAAGGCCCGCATCCTGACGAAGTGGCAGCAGACCGTAGGCCGCTCCTAGTCACCGCAACGACCTAGAACGATGCGCAGCCTGCAGCGCGAGCCGGTCCTCCTGCTCGCGCTGCTTGCTGCCATCGCCCTCGTGCTCGCGTTCATCGTCTATCCCCAGATCCAGGTCGTGCTCGTCCCCGGCGCGGATGGCTACGTCTCGTTCCTCCAGGGCGGCACCTGGACGCTGCCGCTCACGAACTCCATCAAGATCACGCTGCTGTCGACCACGACGGCGGTCCTGCTCGGGTTCGTCTTCGCGTACGCGATGGTCTACACGCCGATGCGGTGGAAGCCGTTCTTCCGGATCATCGGCATCCTTCCGCTGCTGTCGCCGCCATTCGTCGTCGCGGCCGTGTACATCCTGCTGTTCGGTCCGCGCGGGATCGTGTCGTACGGCGTGTTCGGTCAATCCCCGAGCGTGTTCGGCATGTTCGGGGTGTGGGGCGTGCAGACGATCGCGTTCTTCCCGTTCGCGTATCAGCTCATCGCGGACGTCCTGTCACGGAGCGACGCGCGGTTGGAACAGGCCGCGCGCAACCTGGGCGCGGGCCCGTGGCAGGTATTCCGCTCGGTGACGCTGCCGCTGTCCGGGCCGGGCCTCGGCGCGGCCATCCTCACGTGCGCGATCTACATCCTCGAGGACTTCGGCAATCCGCAGCTCATCGGCGGCGGCTTCAACGTGTTGCCGACGCAGGCGTACTCGCTCATCGAGGGGTTCGGCGACTTCACCGGCGCCGCCGCGGTGAGCACCATCCTCCTGCTGCTCGCGCTGTCGTTGTACTTCGCGAAGACGAGTCTGGATCGGGGGCGCTCGTTCGTCACGGTCGGCGGCAAGGCCTCCTCGATGCCCCGTCCGCCCGTCCCGCCCATGCTCACGCGAGCGTGCTTCGTCGCGTGCCTGGCGCTCGCAGGGCTGATCCTGCTCGTGTACGGGACGCTCATCGTCAGTGCGCTCACGCTGTACTTCCCGACGAACCTGAACTTCACGCTGCAGCACTTCGAGTACCTCGGCGCGCACGCCGCCTCGCTCCAGAACTCGTTCGTCTACAGCATGATCGCCGCGATCGGCTGCTCGATCTTCGCGCTGTTCGCCGGATTCATCGTGCAGCGAGGCACCTGGCCTGGCCGGAAGATCTTCGACTTCCTGCTCATCATGCCGGCGGCCATCCCGGGCATCTTCTTCGGGATCGGCTACCTCACCGCATTCAACCAGCCATGGTCGGATCAGCTCGCCGAGTTCTTCGGCCAGCGCGACCTGCGCGCGCAGCTCATCGTCATCGCCCTGCTGTTCTGGAACATCCCGGTCGCGTACCAGGCCGTCACCGTGGGCCTTCGGCAGATCGACCGATCCATCGACGAGGCCGCGACCAGCCTCGGCGCGTCGAGCCTCCGCGGCTTCCGCGACGTGCTCGTCCCGATGCTCGGCGGCTCCGTGCAGGTCGGCTTCGTGACCACCTTCGTGCGGGCCGTCACGACGCTCTCCGTGGTCATCTTCCTGTTCACGCCGCGCTCGACGACCGCGACGATCACGATCTTCCAGCTGGTGAACGACTTCGACTGGGGTGGGGCAGCCGCGTTCACGGTCGGCGACGTCGGGATGGCGGTCATCGTCCTGCTGATCATCGGCCGGCTCGGTGGCCGCCTCGCTGTGACAGGATTCCGGGGTGGCTGACACCGCCCACCTGCGTTTGACCAACGTCACGAAGCGCTTCGGCGAGAGCGTCGCGGTGGATGACATCTCGTTCGAGGTGCCGCGCGGCTCGTTCGCGACACTCTTGGGACCATCCGGCTGCGGGAAGACGACGACCCTCCGGATGATCGCGGGCTTCTACGAGCCAGACATCGGCGACATCGAGCTCGCCGGCAAGCGGATCAACAACCTGCCGGCGCACAAGCGGGGCGCGGCGATGGTCTTCCAGGACTACGCGCTGTTCCCGCACATGTCGGTGCGCGCGAACGTCGGCTACGGGCTGCACCTGCAGAAGAAGAGCAAGGCCGACATCACGAAGAAGGTCGACGAGACGCTGAAGTTCGTCGGCCTCGCCGGGCTCGGCGATCGCCAGCCGAACCAGCTTTCTGGCGGGCAGCAGCAGCGCGTCGCCGTCGCCCGCGCGCTCGTCGTCGAGCCGGAGATCCTGCTCCTCGACGAGCCCCTGTCGAACCTCGACGCGAAGCTCCGTGAATCGCTGCGCTGGGAGCTCCGCGCGCTGCAGCAGCGCCTGAAGATGACGTTCGTCTACGTGACCCACGATCAGGACGAGGCCCTGTCGCTGTCGGACTGGGTCGCCGTGATGAACGCCGGGAAGGTCGAGCAGGCCGGCGTGCCGTGGGACATCTACTACCACCCGAAGACCGCGTTCCTCGCGGACTTTGTCGGTGCGGTGAACCTGGTGCCGTCGACCGTTCGCGACGTGCGTGACGGCACCGCGACGGTGTCGATCGGATCGACGTTCGCCCCGGTGCGGGTGCCCGCAGGCACCTCCGTCACCAGCGGCGCGCAGGTGCGGCTCTGCATCCGTCCCGAGAGCCTCGCCCTGCGTGCGCCGAGCGCGGCGGGCGACGGCCAGGTCATGGTGCCGGGTACCGTCGCGCGTAAGGCGTTCCTCGGCGACCTGATGCGCTACTGGGTCACCGTCGACGGACGCGAGTGGATCGTGGACCAACCCGACCCCGGTGCGGCGACGCCGCATGATGGCGCGGTGCAGGTGGCGATCCGGCCGGAGCGCATCCACCTGATCGCGGAGCGCTAGCCGGCGCGCTCCCAGGTCGTCCCGCCGTCCGGCGACCGCCAGACCTCCAGCCGTTCGGTAAGCGCGTACACGATCTGCGGGTTCGAGGGCGCGGCCGCGACGAGGACCGCGCCGCCGCGAGCGAATGGCTTACGGGCCCAGGTCATCCCACCATCGGTGGACACGAGGACCGCGCCGCCGGCTGCGGCGTAGACGGTCTCGCCGACGGCATTCAACGTCGCGCTTCCGACCTCCGGCACCGCTGCCCACGTCCGTCCCCCGTCGCGGGAGCGCTGCACACCGTCCATCGTGTTCGCGTAGAGCACGTCCGCACCGCCCGCCTTAGCGACGGTCATCGACATGGTGCCGCCCGAGGCGTCGCCGGCCTTCTGCCAGGTCGTGCCGGTGTCGCTGCTCTTGAAGAGGCCGCTGCCGACGACGTACGCGTAGAAGGTATTAGCGCTCACCGCGCTCGCGGCGAAACCGTGGATGTCGGTGCCGGGCAGCGCGGGATGGATCGCGGACCAGGTGACTCCGCCGTCATCCGACCGCATGAACACGTCGTGACCCGCGGCGAATTGGGTGCGCGAGCCGGGCGCGAGCGCGACGCCCATCGCGTCTCCGTTCGCCCCCGACGCCTGCGACCAGAGGGCTCCGCCGTCGTGGCTGACCAGCATCCCCCGGTGGTGGCCGAAGACGACCGTCCGCTCATCGGTGGACGAGACCTGCAGCGCATGTACGTCCGCCGGGCGGTACGCCGCGAGCGTGGTGCCCGTGCCGCTGGTCGCGGTGCTCACCGGCGTGCGTGTGAAGAGCCACCATCCGCCGCCGAGCGCGAAGACCGCAGCTGCGGCGGCGAGCCCAACGCGCCAGGGCCGCCGTTGGGCCCGCCGGGCGCGTTGTGAGCGTCGCGGCACCCGGTCTACGTCTTCGTGATCGCTGAACGGATGCGCTCGTACTCGTCGGCGCCGACATCCCCACGCGCGTAGCGCCGCTGCAGGATGGCGAGGGGTGCGTCGGCGCTCGTGTCGACCGCGCCTGGCCGGCTGGCGCGGAGGACCTGGGCGGCGAGGAGCGCGAGCAGGCCGATCAGCAGCACGGGCAACAGGAACATGAGTGCCATCGCCCAGCCCATCATCGCGCCGCCGCCTATCATCGAGTGCATATCGGGCATCACGTCACCTCCAGTCTCCTCGAGGATAGGATGACCCGGTGAGCGGAGCGAAGGCGCCCGAGCAGATGCTCGACCCGATCTGTGACATGGTCGTCGTCGTCGCGGAGGCGCAGGCCGAGGGCCGGACCGTCGAGCACGAGGGTCGCACCTACGCCTTCTGCTCGGACGGATGCGTCAAGGCCTTCAACGCCGATCCGGTGAAGTGGGCTGCGAAGGCCGCTGCCGCCACGGTCGTGGCCACGACCCCGTCCGGGGAGGCCGTCATCGACGATGGGATGCGCCGCTGGTACGCGTCCTGTCGTTGCTGCCTCTCCGACGCGTACCCGGCGATCGTCGCCCAGCTGGACGCGGAGCGCGACGCCGCCGCGGCGCACTAGCTCGTGCTCGATCCCATCGTTCACGCCCTCTCCATTTCCTTCGCGATGACCTGGGAGATCCTCTGGGCCCTCATCCTCGGCTTCGTCCTGTCGGCCGCGGTCGAGGCGGTGGTTTCGAAGGAGCAGATCGGCCGGCTCCTCCCCGACGATTCGCCGCGCACCCTCGGTCTCGCGGCACTGCTCGGTGCCGCTAGCTCGTCGTGCTCGTACGCCGCGGTCGCGCTCGCGCGGTCCCTGTTCCAGAAGAGCGCGAATTTCACCGCCGCGATGGCGTTCGAGATCGCGTCGACCAATCTCGTCATCGAGCTCGGGATCATCCTGGTCATCCTGCTGGGCTGGCAGTTCGCGGCCGCGGAGTTCGTCGGCGGCCCGGTCATGATCGCGATCCTGGCCCTGCTCTTCCGCGCCTTCCTGAAGGCGCCGCGTGTCGCAGCCGCTCGCGGGCAGGCGGAGAAGGGCCTGCGTGGCTCGATGGAGGGTCACGCGGCCATGGACATGTCGGTGCGCGAGGGCACCCTCTCGCAGAAGATCTTCTCCGGCCAGGGCTTCACTGCGATCAGTCACCTCTTCGTCATGAATTGGGCAGCGGTGTTGCGCGACGTCGTGCTCGGGCTGCTGATCGCGGGAGCGGTCGCGGCGTGGGTGCCGGAGTCGTTCTGGAAGGCGTTCTTCCTGACCGAACAGCCGCAGCTCGCGCTGCTCTGGGGGCCGCTGGTCGGGCCGATCGTGTCGGTGGTGAGCTTCGTGTGCTCGATCGGGAACGTGCCGCTCGCCGCGGTGCTCTGGAACAACGGCATCAGCTTCGGGGGCGTGATCAGCTTCATCTTCGCCGACCTGCTCATCCTCCCGATCCTGTCGATCAAGCGCCGGTACTACGGGAGGTGGATGACGGCCTTTCTGTTCGCCACGTTCTACGCGGCGATGGCCGCCGCGGGACTCGTCGTCGAGCTGCTGTTCGGCGCCCTCGGCCTCATCCCGCATGAGCGCAACGCGCTCGTCGCCGAGCCGTCCCTTTCGCTGAACTACACGACGGTCCTCGATCTCGTTTTCCTGGCGCTGGCTGCCATGCTTCTTGTCCGAGCATGGCGCACCGGCGGCTTCAAGATGCTCGCGATGATGGACGGCTGATCGATCGGCGACATTCGTACACTCGCCGCGTGCCTGAGGAACGAAAGCTGGTGTCCATCCTCTTCGCCGACACGGTCGGCTCGACCGCGCTGGGCGACGAGCACGACGCCGAGCTCGTGCGGTCGACGATGGGGCGCTATTTCGAGCGCATGCGCGCGATCGCCGAGCGACACGGCGGGACCGTCGAGAAATTCATCGGCGACGCGATCATGGTCGTGTTCGGCGTTCCCAAGGTGCACGACGACGACGCTGAACGGGCCGTCCGGGCAGGACTCGCGATGCGTGACGAACTCGCCGAGCTGAACAGCACGCTCCCCGTCACGCTGGCGGCGCGCGTCGGCGTCAACAGCGGCGAGGCCGTCGCCGACCCGGGCGCCGGCGATCAGTTCCTGGTGACCGGAGACGTCGTGAATGTCGCGGCGCGCATCCAGCAGGGCGCGGATGTGGGCGAGGTCGTGGTCGGCGCGCTCACCGAGCAGCTCACCAAGGTGGCCATCGAGTACGCCCCGCATGAGCCGATCGTCGCCAAGGGGAAGCCCATGCCGCTTCGGGCCTTTACCGCCGTGCGCGCGAGGAGCGTGGTGCCGGAGCAGGCCCGTGGCCTCCCTGCCATGCGCGCCGCGCTGGTCGGCCGGGACCGCGAGCTGAAGGTGCTCCTTGGAACGATCGAGCGCGCGAAGGCGGATCGCGCGGTCCACGTCGTGACCCTGCTCGGCGAGCCGGGGGTGGGCAAGTCACGGCTCGTTGGCGAATGTCTTGCGCGAGTGCGCGACGGATCGATCGTCCTACGTGGACGGTGCCTTCCGTACGGCGCGGGTATCACCTACTGGCCGCTCATCGAGATCCTGCGCGCCCAGGCCGCCATCGGCGCCGCCGACGATCGAGCGACCGCCGTCGCCGGCCTTGACGCGCACCTCGCGGCGGCGCTCTCGAAGTCCGCAGACCTGCAGGCTGTGCGCGCGCGGCTGCTCGTGCTCCTTGGGCTAGAGTCGCCCGCCGCCGCGCTCCCGGACGTGGCGCCGGGGCGGGTGCATGCCGAGATCGGCTGGGCGTTCCGGCGCTATCTCGAAGCGATCACCGGGACGGCGCGCGCGGTCCTGCTCGTCGACGACCTCCAATGGGCCGAGCCGGGGCTCATCGAAGTCCTCGACGGGATCCTCGACCGCATGCGGGGCGTGCCATTGGCCCTGATCGCGATCGCGCGGCCCGAGCTGTCGGAGACCCATCCACGGTGGTCGGTCGGGCGCGCGAATGCCGCCACGATGACGCTCGAAGGACTGGACCAGGCCGAGACGACCACGCTCATCTCCCGGCTGCTCGACATCGATGACCTCCCAGCGGCCCTGCGGGCGCAGATCGCCACGCGATCCGATGGCAATCCGCTGTTCTGCGAGGAGTTCCTGCGCGTGCTGATCGAGGACGGTCGGGTCGTTTTCGAGGACGGCCGCTGGCGGGCCACCCCCGAAGCCGCGACCGTGACGGTCCCCGAATCGATCGTCGCCTTGCTCGCGGCGAGCATCGACCGGCTCGGCGCGGACGAGAAGCGCGCCCTCCAGCTCGCGAGCATCATCGGCGAGCGCTTCGGTCTCACGGAAGTCGGCGCGCTGGCCGATGCACCGAGCGCGGACGCGCTCGACTCGCTCGAGCGGAAGGGCCTGATCCTCGAGGATCGGGATACCGCGGTCGGCGGGGCGGGCGCGATGCGGTTCAAGCACCTGCTCGTGCGCGAAGTGGCGTATGGGTCGCTCTCCAAGCTCGATCGTGCAGCGCTCCACGAGCGCTTTGGCCGGACGCTCGAGGCCGAGGCGGGCGATCGTCGCGACGAGTTCATCGAGATCCTGGCCCATCACTCCGAGCGGGCGTTCAGCCTGAGCGCCGAGCTGCGCCTGGAGCCCGACATCCTCGTTCCTCGGGCTGTGCGAGCGGGCGGGCTGGCCATCGCGATGGCCGAGCGGGCCGAGCTGCGCGGCGAGGCGGCCCTGATGGAGCGCTTTCTGGCGATCGCAGAACGAGCTGCCGAGATCGCGCAGGACGCGGCGCTGCGTGACCAGACCGCCTACCTGCGCGTGCGGGCGCTTATCGTCGCGGGCCGCTGGGATGAAGCGCGACCGGCCGCGATCGCGGCATTGGCCGTCGCCCAGAAGGGGGGCGATTCCGGCCGCGCGGCGAAGATCGCCCGCACCGTCGCGGTCGCCGAGATGTGGGGCGGCGCCTTGGGCGACATCATGCCGGCGCTGGTGACGGCGCGCGAGCTCAGCGTGGCCGCCGGCGACACCGCGGGGGTGCTCGAGGTCGATGCGCTCCTGCTCGAATTCCATTGGGGCGGTGGTCGCTTCTCGGCCCTGATCGAAGGTGGCGTGCCGCTCATCGAAGCCGCCGTGGCCATGGGCAATGCGCCGCAGGCCGCCAAGATCATGGTCCGCGTCGCGGGTGCTGCCCGGTTGTGCGGGCGGCTCGACCTCGCGACCCACTACCTCGCCGAGGCCCGCGAGATCGGGCGACGACTGGGCCTGCGCGCGCTCCTCCGCGACGCTCGCAGCTCCGACGCGACAGGGGCGTGGCTAAGTGGAGATGCCGCTGCGGCACTGGAGATCCTCGAGGAGGTCATCGCGGAGGCCGTGGGCGATGGCGATGGCAACCGCGTCGTGGGCGCGACCCGTCGCCGGTACGAGATCCTGGAAGGCCTGGGCCGCTATTCGGAGGCCGTGACCGCGGGCACAGCCGCGCTCGCCGAGAGCATCCGCATCGGGGAGCGCTGGAATCGCTCGGAGATCGAGAGCCACCTCGCGGTGAACCTCCTCCGGACCGGTCGCACGGCGGACGCCGATGCGCACCTGGCCGAGGCACTCACGTTCGTGCGCGGCGCCGAGGACGTGGCCGGTGTGGCGGAGGCGGAGTGGGCCCGGGCGCATTTCCTCGCGGCCCGGGGCGAGCACGATGCCACGGACGCCGCGTTCCGCGCCGCCATTGCGGCGGTGGATCCGCTCGAGTTCCTGTCGCACAAGGTGTTCTTCCGCCTCGAGCGGGCAGAATTCCTCCTGACCCGCAAGCGGATCGCCGAAGCCGCCGCGCTTCTTGTCGAGGTCGAGCGCCTGTCGCCGCCTCCGCCGTGGAACTTCCTGCCCGAGCGCCGTCGCGCCCTCGCCGCGGCGCTCGCCGCGCAGCGTGTCTCCTAGCCGTCGGCTCCTGGGGGTCGGCGGGTCGTACGCGGCGGTCATCCGCAGCCCGCGCTACTTCCCGTTGTGGCTCGGCCAGCTCGGGTCGAGCTTCGGCGACACGCTCCACTACATCGCGCTCGTTGTGCTCGTGTTCCGGCTGTCCGGCCAGGGCCTCGCGGTCGCGGGCCTGGTCGCCATCGAGATCGTCCCGGTGCTCGTGCTCGGACCGGTGGCCGGGGTCGTCATCGACCGCCTTGGCCGCAAGGCGATCCTCATCGGGTCGGACCTCTTCCGCGCGGCTCTCGTCCTCACGCTGCTGTGGCCGCAGGGGGTCTGGCACGCGTATCTCGTTGCCGCCGGGCTCTCCGCGGGCGGGGTGTTCTTCAACCCCACGGTGAACGCGGTCATTCCCGTCCTCACTACACCCGAGCAGCGGCTCGCGGCGAATTCGGTGTCGTGGTCGACCGGACGGCTGGTCCAGATCGTCGCGGCGTCCATCGCCGGTGCGCTCATTGCGACCGTCGGGACCGGCCCCGCGTTCGCGCTCAACGCTGCGAGCTTCGTGGTCTCCGCGGTGTTGATCGGCACGCTGACCATCCCGGCACATGCCGGGCAGCGTGGCGACGGCCCCAGGCGCGGCCTCGGATCATTCCTCGCGGATGCGCACGCGGGCCTCGACTACGCGCGACGAGACTTCTTCGTGTCGCGGCTGCTGGTGGTGCAGTCCCTCGCGTCGTTCGCCGTCGGCGCGACCGGTGCGATGCTCGTCGTGCTGTCCGAGCGGCACCTCCATCAGCCGCCGCAGGGATTCGCCTGGCTCATCGGCGCCATCGGCGTCGGCGCGCTCATCGGCCCGCTCATCCCGAACACATTCGCCCGCGACTATCGGAACGCGCGCTGGCTGTTCGTCCCGTATCTCATCCGCGGGGCCGGCGACGTGCTCATCGCGGTGTTCACCCCGCTGCCGGTGGCGCTGCTCATCCTGTTCGTCTACGGCCTCAACACGAGCACCGGGATGGTCGTGTTCAACAGCACGATCCAGGGCGCGATCCCCGAGGCCATGCGCGGCCGGGTGTTCACCCTGCTCGACGTGAGCTGGAGCGCCATGCGCCTGCTCTCGCTCGGGCTCGGGCGATCGTCGTCGACCGGTTTGGCGTCGAGCTGTTGTTCTGGATCGGCGGGTCACTGCTCTTCGGTGCCGGTCTGCTCGGGCTCGCGCTGTT
>JALZAB010000020.1 GCA_030948585.1 Chloroflexota bacterium | reverse complement strand
TCGTTCTTCGTGGAGATGAGCGATTACAAGCTCGTACTCGACCACGCGACCGTGACGGGTCCGCACATAGTCATCGGCATCCGCAATCACGCCGCGATGGTGCACGAGCTCAAGGTCATCAAGACCGACGTGGCGGCCGACCAGCTGCCGATCGACGGGGCCGCCGCGAAGGCGAAGGAGGACGGCAAGGTCGGGGAGCTGCTCAACATCCCTGGCGGTGCGTCGCGCAGGCTCGTGGCCGAGCTCCCGGCCGGCAGGTACGTGCTCATCTGCAACGTCGCCGGTCACTATCAGCTCGGGATGCGGGTCGCGCTCGAGGTCAACTGACCCCGCGAGCTACTTCAGGGTGAGCAGGAACTGAACGAGCGAGTTGATCGTCGCGTCATCGAGCGGGCCGCCGACCTTGTTGCTGAACGCCGGCATGACCACGCCCGGCTTCACGCCTGGCGCGTTGCTGACCCATTTGATGAGGTTCGCTTCGTTCAGATCGAGGCCCGCGACGCCTGCGATCGGATTCACCGTGAAATTGCCGGACGTCTTCTGCGTCGTCAGGTGGGTCAGGTCCGGTCCGATGGTCGCCTTCGTCAGACCCTGGATGGTGTGACACCCGGCGCACGCGAGCGTCGTGAAGAGCTGCTTGCCCTTCGCCACGGCCGGATCGCTGAACCGATTCGCATCCTTGAGCGCCGCGGCCAGCCAGGTGTCGTAGTCCGCTTGGTTCTGGGCAACGACGGTGATGAGCATGTCGGCGTGTCCGGTCCCGCAGAACTCGCTGCATTGTCCGGTGTACGTCCCGGGACGATCGGCTTGCAGCCACACGGAGGTCGCGCGTCCCGGGACCGCGTCCTTCTGTGCGCCAAGCGAGGGGACATAAAAGGCGTGGATGACATCGGTCGCGCTGAGCTCGATCTTGATCTTCTGGCCGGTCGGGATGTGCATCTCGGCCGGCTGCGAGAGGTAGGTCTTGCCGTCGCTGAGCGCGAAGCGGCTCTCGGCGGGG
This sequence comes from Chloroflexota bacterium, assembly GCA_030948585.1. Lineage (GTDB taxonomy): Bacteria > Chloroflexota > Limnocylindria > P2-11E > P2-11E > UBA4735. The sequence goes on along the minus strand of JALZAB010000020.1, from coordinate 1,227 downwards.
TACTGGAAGTTCCACACCCATTGGCGGCCCTCGGCCTTGATCGTCATGGCCACACCGCTATCCACGTCGTTCACCAGGACGAGCCGCTGGAAGGACAGGACGCTGAATGAGATGACCATGAGGGTCGGGATCACCGTCCAGATGAGCTCGAGGAGGTTGTGGCCGTGGTACTGGCGGGCCTGGTGGCCGGGCCGCTCGCGGAACTTCAGGCCGGCGTAGATGAGCGCGCCGACGACGATCGCGAGCACGACGACAGCGGCGCCGAACATCAGCCAGTAGAGGTCGGCGATCGAGCGGGACAGCGGGCCCTGCGGGTCATTCGGCCACGGCATGTGCCCGCCAACACTAGGGCAGCGTTTCGACGGCTGCCAATCGATGGCCTAGAGTTTCGACCGATGTCGGGGCACGATGAGCCGATCCACATGCCGCCGCCGAGCCTGTCGCCGGTGATCATCGGCATCGGCGTCACCTTCATCTCGTTCGGCATCCTCTGGAGCGTGATCCTCGTCGGGATCGGGGTCGTGCTGCTGCTCGTCGGCCTCGCGACGTGGCTGATCGACGACGCGCGCGCGTACACCCAGGCGAGCGACCAGGGTCACGGCGGGGCGCACCACTAATGGCCGATCGCACCGTGGTCCGCGGTCGCCGCGGGACCCCCACTGTCGACCGCCTCGGCGTGAACGACTCGGGATTCGACGTCCAGCCCACCCGGTTCAACAGCGGGATGTGGGCCATCATCATGTTCGTCGGCAGCGAGGTCATGTTCTTCGCCGCGCTGTTCACGACGTACTTCTTCCTGCGTGGCAAGATCCCGGCGTGGGAGCCGGTCTTCGGCGAGAAGCCGAGCTGGCAGGGGCTGCCGCTCATCAACACCATCGAGCTCGTCGCCTCGAGTGTCACCATGCAATTCGCGGTCAGTGCCATCAAGAAGGGTGATCGCCGGCGGATGATCCAGTGGCTCATCCCCACCGTCATCCTCGGCGTGTCGTTCCTCCTGGGGCAGGCCTACGAGTACACGCGCCTCGGTTTCCTGCCGAAGGACGGTGTGTTCGCGGGCGTGTTCTTCACCCTCACCGGCTTCCACGGCGCGCACGTCACCGGCGGCGTGGTATTCATCGCGATCTGCCTGTACCGCGGCCTGCGCGGCCAGTTCACCGCGAACCGGCACCTCGCCGTCGAGGCCGCGTCCATCTACTGGCACTTCGTCGACGTCGTCTGGATCGGCCT
>JALZAB010000010.1 GCA_030948585.1 Chloroflexota bacterium | reverse complement strand
GAACAGCGCCACGCCGGCGAGCGACCACCGCGCGGCGGCTCCCGCCTCGGCGCCGGATGGCCGGCCTCGCCGCCACCACGTGAAGGCGGTCGCAAGGCCGAGCGCCATCAGTACGAACGCGATGACGATCCCGACCGAGCCGAACAGCGACAGCTCCGTGGGAGCCTGGCGGATGAGCGCGACCACCCGCATGTCGGCCCGCGCGAGCAGCCCGACCACGATGCCGGCGACGACGCCGCCGACCGTTGCCGCGCTCAGATCCCGTGCGGTCACGGTGTTGGACTCTATCGGTCCCTGGCTCATCCTCTGCTGGACCCGGCACATTGGCACTCGCCGCGGGGCCCTGCCGTACCTGCAACGCCACCGACGGGGAAACCGATCGTCCTTGCGCTGCGTACGGCCTTCCGTTGCGTGTCGACGTCGCCACCGACGACGCGTCAGGGCCGCGGATTGGCTAATGCCGAGACCTTGCCGCGGCGAGGCAACAGCGTCGCGATGGTGGGCCGATGGAAATGGAGTGGTCTGCCGCCCGGGTCTAGGCGTTGGGCCATTGCTCTGGCTCATGCAGGGCGCGTCCCGGGAGATCCTTTACTGCCGACGCACGCCCCTCGGCGCCGTGTATGCCAAGGGCGGGTGTGCATGCGTTGAGGGCTGTCGCAGGGACCCGACCGGCTCTCCCGACCGCTCTACCCGCGAAGCAGCTCACGCACGAGCAGCGCGGTCACCCAGCTCTTCCAGTACTGAACGCTCCATCCGAGGAGATCGGTGAGGCTCGCGTACGACTCAGGTGTCGTCATCGCGAACAGGATGTCCGCGGCCCGCTCGGGATCAAGCTTCAGCTTGAGTTGCCCACTCGTCTGTGTCTGCTCGATCACGCGTCGTAAGAACTGTCGACGCGCGACGAGTCGGGCGCGATATTCCGTGGCGGCGGACGGATCCGCAGCAATCGCGGCGTGCCACGCATCGGCGATCGGAAGCATCCTCGGAGCAATCTGTGCTGTGGCTTCCACGACCAACGCGATGCGCCGCGCACCGTCGCGTTCCGCGAGGACCGACTGGACCCACGCCGCCTGCTCGGGGGCGACTGCCGTCCCGCCGGTGATCGCTTGGTTGGCGACGGCCGCGAGGAGGGCGGTCTTTGTGTGGAATGTGAAGTACACCGTCTGGACAGCGACGCGCGACCGCCGTGCGATCGCGGCCATGGTCGTCGCCGCATAGCCGTTCTCCCGGAACAGGTCAGCAGCCGCGGTGACGATCCGCTGGCGCGTGGCATCGGCGCGAGCCCGCCTGGTGACGGCAGCCGTGCGCCGGCCCGGGCGCTTGACAGTGGCCATGGTCCGTATCTTAATAGGAACCCCACTAGAGTTCACTCTAGTGAAAACCGGAAGGAGGCGCAGCGTGCCACAGGATGAGTTCCATATCCGCATCCAGCGGCCGGTAGCCGATGTGTTCGATTTCGTCGCGACGAACGTTGACCGCAATAACCCACGGTGGGAGGACGAGGTCCTCAGCTGGACCGATGTCACGCCACGTCCGATCGGGACGGGCACCACCGCGATCATGCACCGCGTCGATGGCGGTAAGCGCCGGGACGCGCATCTGCTGTGCAGCGAGTTCGAGCCCAACCGGCGCATCGCGTGGAAGCACACCGATCCCGGTCCCTTCCAGTTCGCGATCTCGTTCGAGACGGTCGCCGTCAGTCCGCGTGAGACGGAGTTGATCGCCCGGACCGACATCACCCTCTCTGGTGCGATGCGTTTGATGGCCCCCCTGGTGAGGCGTCGGCAGGCGCGAGTCGGTGCACGGCTCACCCGACGGGTGAGAGAGCTACTCGACGGCGGAGCTACGACCGAACCTGTCGGCCCTGTCGCGGGACCAGCGGCGACCGACGCCCGGTAGTTGGGACTCGAGCGGGCGACGTAAGGACCACGCCCTCCGCGGCACGATGATCCCGCTTCCAAGGGGGCCGTGAACCACATGGCTGCGCGGCTCGCCGAAGCGTCGGGTGAGGAGCGGTCAGCCTTCGGCTCCGTGCTGAACAAAATGGACTGCTGACCTCGGCGACGCGAGGACTCAACGAAGATCGGGGCGAACGGATTCATTCGCAAACTCGCGATCCGATCGCTTGAGAACCGGCGCTACCTGTGGTTCAGCCTCTTCACGGCATTAGCGTGTCCGCCGTGAGTCCGACCGAACCCCCGGAATCGTCCGAGACACTCGCGGTCAGATTCGAGCAGGCGAATGCCGAGGTCCTCGATCTTGTCGAGCGACTATCGGAGCCGGACTGGTTGACGTGGTGCGAACGCGAAGGCCGTTCAGTTGGTGTGGTGACGTACCACATTGCTGCAGGCCACCTCATTATCGGAGAGCAGATCCAGGCGATCGCCAGTGGTATTTCGTTCCCGACGCGGGGCACCGGAACGCCTGAGGATGCGGCGACCATCAACGCCCGCCAGGCCGAGGAGAATGCGACGTGTACCCGCGACGAAACACTCTCCCTCCTTCGACACAACGGTGGCCGCGTCGCGGCCATGCTCCGCGGCTTGACCGACGAACAGCTCCGACACACCGCACTCGTTCGAGACCGGCCGGTGAGCCTTCGGGAACGCATCGACGGCGGCCTGTTCGGCCATCTACGCAGTCATCTCGCGGCCCTGCGGGAGACGCTCGATCGACGGTCGAAACCAGACTAGGAGCGAGGTGGTCCAGCCTCCCGCTCCGTGGTGAACGAGATGGGCTGTGAGCCTCCGCCAAATTGCGGCTGCGGGCGGGTCGCGATGGGCGAGTTCATCAGGGAACTCGCGCACGCGCATCGATCCGACAAACGTGCACTGCGCCGGCGGATCGAATC
>JALZAB010000007.1 GCA_030948585.1 Chloroflexota bacterium | reverse complement strand
CGTAGTCGGAGCTCATTCGAACGGCGACGAGCAGGCCCCCGCTGCAATCAAGCTGCATGTTGCCCTGCTGCGTGCCACCGGTGAATGAACGGGTGAAGGTGGCGATCGGGTTGGCCGTGAACTGGACCGCGCTTTCAGCGGGGTAGGTCGCGGTGTGGCTGTCGAACCGGTCACCGACGGCGAACCGGCTGTCCCAATGCGTCATCAGGCTCCGCGCATTGACTGCGTGCACAGGGACCCCGGGGTTGTCGAAGTAATCGGAGAACCCTCCGGCGGCCGCGGGCTGCTGGATATTGAAGAGTCCGAGGAGATCGGCCGACGCGTGCTTGTTGTAGAGCGTGAAGAACTGCTCGACCAAATAGACGAGCCGGTCATGGGTACAGCTCACCGGGGCCTGCGTCCGCGACGGCTGCGTCGGCGTCGGGATCGCCAGCGCCGGCGCGGGTGCGGCCAGCACCTGGAGCTCCTCGTAGTCCGGCAGCCCACGCTCGGCCTTGAGCTCCAGCGTCAGCGCATCGAGACGCCGCAGGACGTAGACCGGGTTCGGCGGCTCCTTCGTCCGGAGCACGAGGTACACGCTCTGCCCGTCGGGCGACACCGCGATCCCGTAGATCCCGTCCGGGGTCGAATTCTCGGCAGAGATCGACCCGGTCGCGACGTCGATCCGCTGGATCCCTTGGGTAGTGCGAGCCGCACCGTTGATGTCGTCGTAATGGGTCGTCGTGACCCACGTGATCAATGCCGTCCCGTCGGGCGTGAAGACCATCGCCCGGCGCTCTTCGTCGTTGAGGGTCTTTCCCATCGCGATCAGCGGACTGAACGGCTCGAGGATGCTCGTCTTCTTGTGAACGGCAACGCTCGTCACCGCGAGGGTCTTGGTGTCGACCAGGTCCAGCGTGCTGCCGTCGGTCGACAGCGCTGCGAGTCGGCTGCCATCGTCGCTCAGCGCGATCGCCGGCCGGACCGTGAGCAGCGTGGATTGCCCGGTCAGCTCGGTCCCGCCGGAGATGCCCGGCAGCAGGATCGGCCCAGTGATGTGGTCGAACGTGTCGCGGACGTAGAGCGAGTACGGCAGCGACTGCGGCGCAACGGACGTGAGACTGAGCGGCGCGGGCGTCGTAACGAAGTACCGCGTGCTCAGATCCGCCGACACCGGGGCCGCTTGCACGTCGCCCGGGATATCGCGAGCGACCAGATAGCGGAGCACGTGGCCATCCGGGATCGTCACGAGGACGCTCTCCCCTCCGATCGGGGTCCGGTTATCGCCGCGCCGACCGAGACCGAGCGTGCCATCCGCGCTCAGATACTCAAGCGTCATCGCGACCTCCGGAACGAAGTAACCGCGCAGCTGGCCGGTCCGGCCATCGAACACCCGCCGGGTCACGTCGCTGCCGTTGAAGTCGCTCACGATGACGGTCGAGCCGTCGGCGGAGACTTGAGTCTCCGACGAGTTCGTGGTCGAAGGCGCGATGTCTAGCAACGGTCTAGCCGACAGATCCTTCAGACTCTGAGGATCGATCTGGATCCAGCCCGAGCCGTTGAAGGACGGACTCAGGTAGACGGCCTTCCCGTTGACTACCCCTGGTGTCGCCGCTCCCTGGTTCCGGAACATGGCGAGCTGACGGCCACCGACGATGGCAGCCACGACGACCACGACGGCCGCCGCGAGCGCCACCGGAGCGCGCCACGCAAGCCTGGGAAAGAAGGCGCTCCGACGACGCTGCGGCACCCAGGTCTCTGCGGGTCGGAGTGGGATCTGGTCCAGCTCCTTCTTGAAGACATCCCGAAGGTCATTGGACATGGCCCTCTCCCTTCCGCATCCGCGCGAGCGCCTGTGAGATCGTGGCGGCGACCGTGCCGCGGCGGATCCCAAGCAGCTCGGCGATCTGTTCCTGCGATTGATCGAGGTAGAAGTACGCGACGACGATGGAGCGCTGGCGCTCGCTCAACAGGCGCAATAGCTGGCCAACACTCAGTCGATCGAGCAAGGCATCGATGTGGCTGCGATCGCTCACCACGGTTCGCGCATCGGCCAACCGAAGAGTCGGCCGGCGACCGGCTCGAGCCGCCTTGCGGACCGCGACCCGAAACAGCCAGCCGGCGACGTTGGCGTCGTGCAGCGGCGGACGCTCGAGTCCCGCCAGGAACGCGTCCTGGAGCGCATCGGACGCCAGGTCGGCGTTCAGGAGCGTGGCCACGAGGGCTCGATAGACGCTCGGATAGACGGTTCGATACAGCCGCTCCCAATCCATTTCGTCGTGATCGGTGATCACCGCACTCCTCTATGCCGCCGACGCCCCGGATTGTTTAGTGCTGGGATGTCAGCCGCACAATTCTTCGATGCGGACCCTGTGCGCCGTGTTTGCCGTTCTGCTCGGTTCATGCGTGACGGGGTCACCATCGGCCTCGCCGTCGGCCAACATCGCGACGCCGAACCCCAGCGCAGTTCGTGCGGCGCTGGACGGTCGGTTCGGCACCCTCAGGCCGGGTCCGGCGTATCCGGGAAGCGTCTGGTCCGTCGATCAGCCACTGACCCTTGAGCCGCGCGCATTCGGCACGTTCCCGGCCGACCGTCAGCCGGGCCCAGTCCTGACATTCGATCGCGTGCGGCTGGCGACGACGCTGCCGTCCGCACCGGATGCCGGCTCGGTCGCCCTCGTTGGGAGCTACGACGAGACCTGGAAGGCGGCGGTCTCGCGGACCGTCGCGGATCCGACGGTCTGGGACATCGTCCCGCTCTTCGCGTCGCTGTCGAGCAACGCGTCGCTGGGGCCGATGCCAGCTGGACTCGACGCCGCCCGGGCCATCTTGCGGCGAAACGGACTGCTGCCGCCCGACATGGAGCCGCACCCGTACGCCATCGCCGATCGGTTCGAATTCATCCGACGGCTCGATGGGCTGCCGATCTTCACGAACAACGGGGTGTCACTGCACCGTTTGGCCGACGGCGGTACCCAAGCGCTGGCCCGTCGCCGCCCGATCCTGGCCGTCAGTCGATATGCGCTACGAACGCCAAGCGATGCCTGGGCGCTGTTGCAAGTGGGCCAGGCACACACGATGTATGTGGACGACGGCGCGCCCGTCGGACCGGTCCATCTTTCCGATTTTGCTGTGACCAGCATCGAGCTCGTGTATCTCGAGCTTCAGGTGACGGGCCCGCACGAGTTGCTGCAGCCCTATTACGCCTTCCGCGAACTGGGAGGGAGCATCCTCTATGTGCCGGCAGTGGCATTCTGATCCCTCGCCTGGTCCGCGTGTTAGAGATACGAAAGGTGGGCGCGACTACCCGCGGCATGCTGGGTTCAGTCGCGGCTACCCGGGGACGATCGGGGCTTTGCGGACCAAGACGATCGCGGCGAGCACCGGAGCCGCGACGCCTACAAACATCAGAGCTCTGAAGGTCTCACTGCCAGTCGTGCCGGCAGCGTTCGCCCAGAGCGCTGTCAGCGCGATGTGCGCGGCAGCTACGAGTACGCGCATAGCCGACCCCGCGCGCTCTTGGCGCCCGCTCGGACGCCCTGGATGCCGATGATGCAGGCACCACGCACGATGAAGCCCGAGAGAGGCAGGAGCTGCAGGTACGGAGGACGCCTGTCCGGCGTCGCCGAATCGCCCATGCCGGCCAGCAGCAGCGCCATTCCGATTAGCGTTTCGCCGCAGAACGCCGCCTCGGTGAGGGTGAAGAGCACTCGCGCCATCACACCGTCGTTCGGCATGTTGAGGGCCGAGCGACACCCGACCACGCTAGACCTCAGGGCAATAGCGGTTCGAGCGGCGATGCTGTCGGAATTGGTGCTAGGCGCTCGCGCCGGTGTACGACTTGAGGCCGCGCCGCCAGAACCAGGACGCGAAGCCGACCGAGAAGATCGTGCCGGCGAGCATGCCGGCGAAGGTCTCGAGGGACATCCGCCCCGAGATCGCCTCCGCCGGTACGGTCACGGCGATGCCGATCGGCACGATGGTGGCGAGCGTGAGGCGGAGCCAGCCCGGGTACAGATCGATCGGGAATCTGCCGGCGTCGGTGAAGGCCCAGAAGATCGCGAGGATGTTGTCCACCCGCACGAACCAGAACGCGAGCGTCACGAGCGTCAGCAGCAGCGCGTACACGCACGCGATACCGCACGCGAGCGTGACGAGGAAACTGAGCGCAGACCACACGGTCACCGCGTCGCCGAGCATCACGAGACCAACGATGACGACGCTCGTGCCGAACAGGAAGTCGACGAGCCGGACGATGCGGAAGTGACGCGTGCTCACGAGGAACTGCGTGTTCGCCGGCTTGAGCAGCGTGAAGTCGAGGGTCCCCTGCCGCACGTGCTCCATGAGCTTCTCGAACGACGGCGCGAACACGAGGTTCACGCCGCCCTGCACCAGGTAATACACGCCCGTCAGCGAGATCATCTGCGGGAGGCTCCAGCCGTTCAGCGACGACGTCTGGGTGAATAGCACGAGCACCGCACCGATGCTCGTGCCGATGACGAGCATCATCTCGAAGATCCCGAGTACGAAGTTGAGCCGGTACGCGAGCTCGTTCTGCATCTCGGCGCCGACGAAGGTCCGCACGATGCGGACGTAGCGCATCACGCGCCCACTGCCGAATAAGCGCGGACGCCGCGCTTCCAGATGAACCGGAACCCGACGTAGCAGACCGCCAGCCACGCGGTCTGCCCGGCGAGGATGACTGCAGCACGCTCCGGCGTCACCGAGCCGCGCAGGATCTCCGTCGGCGCGCCCTGCATGTACCAGAACGGCAGCGCGTACGAGATCGCCTGCAGCCAGACGGGCATGAGGCCGATGGGCGCGATCTGTCCGGCGAACACGAACGCCGCGCGCTGCCACAGGGTGTTCGCGGTGTTCATGCGGGTCGCCCAGAACGCGAGCGACGCGATGATCCAGCCGAACAGGAACAGGAGGGCCGAGGCCAGGATGATGCTCGGGATGAACACGAGCACGTGCCACGGCTGGGTCTGGAACCGTGCGCCGAACGAGATGGACACGGCGATGAGGATCAACCCGAGGACAGGCAGGGTCGTGAGCTTGAACACGATGTTGTCGACAACCGCGTAGTGCAGCGGATGTAGCGGCCGCAGGAGCTTCGCCGAGAGACGACCCTGGTTCACCTCCCACTCGAACTCGTGGGAGTTCCAGGCCATCGACAGCTGGCTCACGAACGTGAGGATCACGTAGTACGCCGCGAAGTCGCCGACCGTGTAGCCGGAGATGGAGCCGCCTTGCGCCGTCGCGACCGCGACCCACGCCGCGAGGAAGATGACCGGGCGGATGATCGCGAAGAGCATCCAGAGCAGCGACTGGATCCGGTACTGGGCCATCTGCTGGAACCCCGCGAGCAACAACGCCTTGTACGTGGCAACGAGCGTCATTCCGCCGCCCCGACAGGCTCGGCCGCGGCGCCGAGGTCCTCGCCCGAGAAGACCCGATCGATGACGTCCTCGATCGGCGGATCCTCGAGGGACAGGTCCGCGAGCGCGTCGCCGAGATCCGCGACCAAGCGCGCCGTACGGACCGGCGCTTCGGCACGCGGTACCCGGAGCTTCACCCGGCCGGCGCCATCGTTCGAGACCACCTCGCCGTAGCGGGACAGATCGGCGTCCACGGCGGCCTCCCGCAGCGTCGCGCCGACGACCTTGTAGGGAGCCATGCGCTCGGCAAGGTCGGCGAGGGCGCCGTCATACAGGAGCTTGCCGTGGTGGATGACGATCACCCGCTTGCAGAGGGCCACGATGTCGTCCATGTAATGGCTGGTGAGCAGGATGGTCGCGCCGCTGCGCTTGTTCAGCTCGCTCACGAACGTCCGGATGCGCGCCTGCATCGACACATCGAGCCCGAGCGTCGGCTCGTCCAGGAACACGACCTCAGGCCCGTGCAGCAGGCCCGCCGCGAACTCGACCTTCATCCGCTCCCCCAGCGAGAGCTGCCGGACCGGCTTGTGGATCAGCGGCTGCAGCTCGAGCAGCTCGACGAGACCGTCGACCCGGGTCTTGAAGTCCGCGTCCGAGACCCCGTAGATCTGCTTCAGCACCAGGAATGAATCGGCCGCCGGGATGTCCCAGACGAGCTGCGTACGGTTCCCCATGAGCAGCGCGATGCGACGGAGGAACGCGTAGTCGCGCTTCCACGGCGTGTAACCGAGGACGGCCGCGTCGCCGCCGGTCGGGTAGAGCAGGCCGGACAGCATCTTGAGCGTGGTGGTCTTCCCCGCCCCGTTCGGGCCAAGGAAGCCCACGACCTCGCCACGGGCGATCTCGAAGTCGATGCCGCCAACGGCGGGCACGTCCTTGAACTTGCGGTTGAAGAACGACCGCACCGTCGCGCCGACGCCCGTCTGGCGCTCGTGCACCTTGTACGTCTTCTCGAGCCCGCGCACGGATACGACGGCGTCGTTCATCGGGCGGCGAATGTACTCCAGCCCGCGTGCCTGCCGACCGTCAAATCGGCGACGTTGCTAGCCGCCGATGGCGCGACGGATGTCGGAGATGCTCACGATGACGAGCAGCCCGAGCAGCAGGACGAACCCGACGGCGTGGATCGCGGCCTCGACCTGCGGCGAGAGCCGGCGGCGCAGGATCGCGCCCAGGAGGACGAAGAACAGCCGGCCGCCATCGAGTCCCGGGAACGGGATGATGTTGATGACCCCAAGGTTCACCGACAACACGCCGACGAGCTTGAGGAACGTCGGGATCCCGAACTGCGCGACCTGACCGGTCACTCGGAAGATCTCGATCGGACCCCCGACCACCGGCGCACCCCCCGCCGGCGCGGCACGCTGCGCGAGGAGCTGGCCGGGCAGCGCGACGATCTGGCCGACGACGTCACCGGTGAGGCTCACCGCCGAGCTGATGGCCTGCCCGAGCGGCACCGATATGGCGGCCTGCACCTCTTCCAGCTGCACCCCGAGCGGGCCTTCGCCTGCGGGCGGCTCGGCGCGCGGCGTCGCCTTGATCGGCGCGACCGGCTGGCCGTTGCGCGTGATGTCGATCGTGATCTGCTGCTGCTTGTCCGCGGCCTTCGCGGTGATATTCACCATCGCCCGCGCGGTGTGGACCGGCGCGCCGTCGACGTCGACGACGATGTCGCCGACCTGCAGGCCGGCGGCCTGGGCCGGTGAGCCGGGCCGCACGTCGAACACGCGGACGTCGCCGGTCGGAGCGGTCGTGCCGGTCATGAACGCGACGGTGAGGATCAGGATCGCGAGCACAAAGTTCATGAATACCCCGGCCGCGAGCACGATGGCCTGGGCCCACCACGGCTTCGACGTGAATGAGCGCGGGTCGCCGGTCCCCCGCTGGTGGATGGTGAAGTCGTCCTGGCCGAGGATGCGCACGAAGCCGCCGAACGGGATCCAGTTGAGCGTGTACTCCGTCTCGCCGCGGCGGATGCCAGCCAGTCGGGGCGGGAACCCGAACGCGAACTCGAGGACTTTCATCCCGAGGAGCCGCGCGGCGGCGAAATGTCCGAACTCGTGAACCGCGACGATGAGCGTGAACGTCGCGATGAACAGGACGAGCGTCTGCAGGTTGGTGAAGATCGACAGGATGCCGCTCATGCGGACACCGTGGCTGGCTGCAGCTCGCGCCGCACGCGCTCGTCGATCCGCACGATCTCCTCCAACGCAGGCGCCGTGCCCGCGCCGGCGCCGAGCTCGGCGCCGCGGCGTAGCAGGCCCGCGATGTCGGGGAACGCGATCTCTCTCGCGAGGAACCGCGCGACCGCGACCTCGTCGGCCGCGGAGAGTCCGACCATCGCGCCCTGGTCGCCGCCGCGAGCGGCGGCCAGCACGTGCGAGAAACACGGGTAGCGCTCCAGCTCCACCGCGCCGAAATGCAGCTCGCGATTCCGCGTCCACTCGAACCGCGGCCCGAGGGACGGCGCGTGCTCGAGGAGGAGCGCGTACTGGATCGCCAGGCGCATGTCGGGCTCCGCGAGCGAGGCGATGACGCTGCCGTCCACCAGCTCGACCATCGCGTGCACCACGCTCTCGGGATGCAGCACGACGTCGATCTGCTCGTACGGCAGGCCATAGAGCCAGTGCGTCTCGACGACCTCGTACGCCTTGTTCGCGAGGGTGGCCGAATCGATCGTCACCTTGGGGCCCATCCGCCACGTCGGGTGGCGCAGGGCCTCCTCCGCCGTGATCGACCCGAACGTGCCGATCGCCCGATCGCGGAACGGGCCGCCGGACGCGGTGATCGCCACGCGGCGCACGCGCGCCAGGTCGACGCCCGCGAGACATTGCCAGAGGGCACAGTGCTCGCTGTCGACGGGCCTGAGCCGCTTCCCCGCCCCGCCGCTCGCTGCGCGCACGAGATGCCCACCGACGACGAGGACCTCCTTGTTCGCGAGGGCCACGTCCTTGCCCGCGGCGAGGGCCGCGAGGGTGGGCCGCAGGCCGGCGATGCCGGGCGTTGCGACCAGGACGAGGTCGACGTCGTCGGCCGTGGCGATGGCGGTCAGATCGGCGTCACCGGTCGCGACGCGGGTCACCCCGAGCTTCGCCGCAAGCGTGGCCAGGGCGTCGGCGCGAGTGTGCGCGGCCAGCGCAGTGACCTCGAGGCGGTCAGGATGCGCGGCGATGACCTCGAGGGCCTGCTGGCCGATCGAGCCGGTCGCGCCGAGGATCGCCACGCGCGTCGGTCTCACCTGTTCATCATCCCAGACCCGCAGCGAGCGTCAGTCCCGTCACCAGGATCGCGACGGCGACGAGCGAATCGATCCGGTCGAGCATGCCGCCGTGTCCGGGGAACACGGTGCCGGAGTCCTTCACCTGCGCGCGACGCTTGACCCAGCTCTCGAGGAGGTCCCCTGCGAACGCCACCGGCCCGATCGTCACCGCGGCCGCGGCAGCTTCCGGACGGCCGAGGCCGAACAGCGCCCCGACCCCCAGCACGGCGAGCGCGGCGGCGCCGAACCCGCCGAAGGTGCCCTCCCAGGTCTTGCCGGGGCTGAGCCGTGGCGCGATCTTGCGCCGGCCCGCGAGCGAGCCGACGACGTACGCGCCGATGTCGGCGGCCCACGTCGCGCCGATCGCGAGCAGCAGCCACACCCGATGCCCGGTCGCGGTCGGATGCGCCGCGCCCCGGTCTCCGAGCGACCCGAGGTAGAGCAGGCCGAGGACGCCGACGACGGCGACCACGAGCTGCAACAGGATCGGTGGGCCAGCGCGGCGCAGCATCCACAGCTCGCGGAGCGATATCCCAAGAGCCACGCCGATCACCGACACGAGCACGATCGGCGGGCCGAGGGCTCCCGCGAGCACGACCGCGCCGTAGACGAGGCCCGTGACCGTCCGGCGCGGAAGATCGTTCAGCGGCCGAATCGCCGCTCGCGACGCGCGTACGACTCGAGGGCTTGATCCAGGTGCTCGATCGCGAAATCGGGCCAGAGGACGTCGGTGGCCCACATCTCCGCGTAGGCGACCTCCCACAACAGGAAGTTGGACACCCGCAGCTCGCCGCCGGTGCGAATGAGGAGATCGGGATCGGGATGGTCGGGCGCGTACAGCCGTGATGCGATCGCGGCCTCGTCGACGCGCTCGGCGGAGATGCCGTCGGCGACGATGCGCTTCACCGCGTCGACGATCTCCGCCCGGCCGCCGTAGTTGAAGGCGATGGTCATGGTCCCGTTCTTCCCCGCGTCCGTCGCCGTCGCGGCCTGTTCGATCGCGCGCCGCACACCATCGGAGAGCTCCTGCAGCCGGCCGATGATCCGCAGCCGCACGCCGTCCTTGACGAGCGTCGGGGTCTCGCGCCGGATCGTCTCCTCGAGCAGCTTCATCAAGCCGCCCACTTCGTCGGCGTCGCGCTTCCAGTTCTCCGTCGAGAAGCTGTAGAGGGTGACGTACTCGACGCCGCGGTCGCGCGCGGCGCGCACGGTCCGGCGGATGGTCTCCACGCCCTGGCGATGCCCGGCGATCACAGGCAGGTGATGCCCGCGCGCCCAGCGCCGATTGCCGTCCATGACGATCGCGATGTGGCGCGGGACCGCGTCATTGGAGGTCACCGGCTAGACCGCCAGGATCTCCTTCTCTTTGCCATGGCCGATCTCGTCGGCGGCCGAGATGTAGAGGTCCGTGAGCTTCTGCAGCTGCCCTTCGAGGCGCTTCTCGTCATCGGCGGAGATGCCCGCGCCCTTCGACTTCGTACGGAGCTCGTCCTGGGCATGCCGGCGCAGCGTGCGGATCTCGACGCGGCCGTCCTCCACCTTCTTGTGAAGCTGCTTCACCAGGTCCTTGCGGCGCTCCTCGGTCAGCGCCGGGATCGACAGCCGGATGAGCGAGCCGTCGCTGCTCGGCGTGAGGCCCAGGTCGCTCCCGATGATCGCCTTCTCGATGGCTTTGATGAGGCTCTTGTCCCACGCCTGGATGACGATGAGCCGCGGCTCGGGTGCGCTGATCGCCGCGAGCGACAGCAGCGGCGTGGCCGTGCCGTACGCCTCGACCTCGAGGTTCTCGACGAGGGACGGTGTGGCCCGGCCGGTGCGGACCGACTGGGCATCGTGACGGAGGGCCTCGATGGCCTTCTTCATCCGGACCTCGGTCTGCTGGAGGACCTCTTCGAGCGCCATCGCTAGCCCGCGTGCACCAGGGTGCCGACGCGCTCACCGAGCACCGCACGCACCATGGCGTCCTTCTCGCTGATATCGAACACGATGGTGGGCATCTTGCGATCCTCCGCCAGCGCCGCGGCCGTCGCGTCCATCACCCCGAGGCGCTTCTCGAGGAGCTCGCGGTAGCCGAGGTCGTCGTACTTCTTAGCCGACTTGTCGACGCGCGGATCGCTCGAATACACGCCGTCGACCTTGTTCTTCCCCATGAGGATCACGTCGGCGTCGATCTCCGCCGAGCGCAGGGCCGCGGCGGTGTCGCTCGTGAAGAACGGGTTGCCTGTGCCCGCGGCGAAGATGACGACGCGGCCCTTCTCGAGGTGGCTGATGGCCCGGAGGCGGATGTACGGCTCGGCAACCTCGTTGATCGTCAACGCCGTCTGGACACGGGCCTCGAGGCCGGCCGCCTCGAGCTGCGAGCGCAGCGCGAGAGCGTTGATGACCATCGCGAGCATCCCCATGTAGTCCGCGGTCGCGCGGTCGATGCCATGTTCCGCCGCGTCCGCGCCGCGCAGCCAGTTGCCGCCACCCAGGACGATGCCGATCTGCACGCCGACCGCATGGACCTTCCGGATCTCCTCGGCGAGGTACGCGGTGTACTGGGGTGAGATCCCGAACTGCCGGTCGCCGAGGAGCGCCTCGCCGGAGAGCTTCAGCAGGACGCGGTGGTATTTGGGCTCGGCGGTCACGCGCCCTCGCCGAGCTGGAAGCGGGCGATGCGCCGGACCTTGATGTTCTCGCCGGTCGCCGCAGCCAGCTGCGTCACGAGGTCACCGATCGTCTTGGACTGGTCCTTGATGTATGGCTGGTGCAGGAGCACCGCCGCGGCCTTGGCCGTCTTCTCGTCGCCGTGCTCCTCGAGGAGTGCCTTGATCTCGTCATCCTTCAGGAGCTCCCAGCTCACGTGCTTGGGCGACATCGCGGCGACCTGCATCGCGATCGCACGGGCGAGCTCGCGAAACTCCGGGTTGCGCGCGACGAAGTCCGTCTCGCTCGAGACCTCGACGAGCGCGCCGATGCGGCCACCGCTGTGGATGTACGCCTCGACGACGCCTTCTTTCGTCTCGCGGTCGCCGCGCTTCTGCGCCGACGCGAGGCCCTTCTCCTTGAGGATCGACTTTGCCTTCTCGAAATCGCCGTTCGCGGCCTCGAGGGCCTTCTTGCTGTCCATCACGCCGGCACCGGTCTCGGTGCGAAGACGCTGGACGTCAGTTGCGGATGCCATGGCTACTTTTCCTCCGTGGTCCCTGCTGCATCGGCGGCCGGAGCGGCGATCGCCTCGTCCCCCGCGGGTGCGGTCTCACCAGCCTCAGCGGTCGGCTCCTCTTCGTATCCGCCGATCGGGTACTCGTCCTCTTCGGGTTCGTACACGCGCGGCGTGCGCTTGGCACGCGGCAAGCCGACCTCGGCGAAGGCGCCGCCCGGCACGGTCGCGGGGGCGTAGCCCATGTCCTCGGGGCTGGCCTCCTTCGATGACGCGTCGAGCTGGGTCCGGCCCTCGATCACGGCGTCGGCCATCTTCTGACAGATGAGCTTGACCGCGCGAATGGCGTCGTCGTTCGCCGGGATGATCACGTCGATCAGATCCGGGTCGCAGTTGGTGTCCACCATCGCGACGATCGGGATCTCGAGGCGGCGGGCCTCTTCGACAGCGATGTGCTCGCGGTGCGGGTCCACGACGAAGAGCGCACTCGGCGGGCGCTTCAGCTCGCGAACGCCCTGGAAGTAGCGGTCCAGATGCTGGAGGTCATCCTCGAGCCGCTGGGCATCCTTCTTGGGCATGGTGAGGAAGTCACCGCGCTCTTTCCGCTCGATGAGCTCGTTCAGCCGCTGGATCCGCTTCTGGATCGTGATGAAGTTCGTCAGGAACCCGCCGAGCCAGCGCTGGTTGACGTAATGCATGTTCGCGCGCTTGGCTTCCTCGGCGATCGATTCCTGGGCCTGCTTCTTCGTTCCGACGAACAGGATCTGCCCGCCATCCGACGCGAGGTCGCGGACGAAGGCGTACGCCTCCTCGACGCGGACGAGGGTCTGCTGGAGATCGATGATGTGGATCCCGTTGCGCTCCATGAAGATGAACTTCTTCATCTTCGGGTTCCACCGGCGAGCCTGATGTCCGAAATGGACACCCGACTCCAGGAGCTGCTTCATCGTGACGACTGCCAACGCGTTCTCCCTTGATGCCTCCGCTTCACGGCCACGACGCACCCTGGCGGGCACCGTCGCAGGGATCTCGTGAAGCGTGCGAAGTATCGGATCCGAAGTGACCCGACCTCGGTCAAGTGTATCAAGAACGAACAGTGGGATACGAAAAGGCCCGGGCGTTGCGGCCCGGGCCTCGTTCGTTACGGCGAAGACCTACTAGGTGAGGTTGTTGCCGATGTTGCTGAAAATGTTCTGGAGCTGACCACGCAGGAAGATCATGGCGACGATGACGGCGATGGCGATAACGGCAATGATGAGTGCGTACTCGACCAGTCCCTGGCCTTCGTCGTCACGGAAGAATGCAAGCATTTTGTAGCCTCCTTTCTTCCTTTGCTCGGCAGGCCCGCGCCCACCACCACGGCAGAGTTTACGAACCGGATATGGGCGGAAACATCCCCCGCTAGTGCCAGGACCCCTGCCCGAACCGTCCGGTTACCGCCCAGATCGGGCTAACGAAAGTCCGGGTGCCCGTTGGAGCCGACGTCCGCCCGGAGCTCCTCCAGCGGGCTTGGGGGCCGGACGGGCCGGAGCGCGCCGAGATCACCCAGGGTCTCCCCGATCGCGTCGCGGAGCTCGGCCATCGAACAGCCGAAGAGCTCACCCGAGGTCTCGAACTCAGCGCGCAGCCGCAGGAAGCCGAACTGGTTGTGCCGCGACACGTCCAACCCGGCGCACAGCTCGTCCAGCAGGAGGAACAGGCGCTCGCGGGTCGCGACAGGGAGGGTGTCGAGCCACGCCCCGATGCGGGACGCGGCGTGCGGCCCCACGCGCGCATTATCCCCGGGCGCAGTGCTCCGCGACGATGACGGCGATCCCGTCGCTCGGGATGCGCTGCACGCGCACGGCCGGAAGTGACTGCAGGAACGTCGGGCCGTAGTCCTGGAGGATCACCCGGCGGTCCAGGAGGACCACCGCGCCACGATCGGTCTTCGAGCGGATGAGCCGCCCGTAGCCCTGACGCAGGCGCAGCGCGGCGAGCGGCAGCTGGTACTCGCGGAACGGGTCGTCGTAGCGCTCCGAGCGGCCCTGGATCAGCGGGTCGTCGGGCACCGGGAACGGCAGCTTCGCGATCACGACGCACCGCAGCTGGTCGCCCGGGAGGTCCACCCCTTCCCAGAAGGACTGCGTCCCGAGCAGCACGGATCCGCCGGCGGCGAAGCGCTCGAGGATCGAACGACGAGATCCGTCGATCCCCTGGGTGAGGACCGCGATGCCGGTGTCCTCGAGACCCTGTAGCTGCGCGGCGACCTCGCGCATCGCGCCGTGCGAGGTGAACAGCACGAGCGTCCGACCGGTCAGGGCGCGGGCGATGTCACCGACGATGACGGCGGCCTCCTCGGCGAAGTGCTCATCGTGCGGGAGCGCGATGTCCGACGGCACAATGAGGACCGCCTGGTGCGCATGGTCGAATGGCGAGCCGACCCGCAGCGTTCCGGCCACGTCGGCGACGCCGAGCCGGTCCATCGTGAAGGTCATCGTGCCGGCGACACCGAGGGTGGCCGACGTCATGATGACCGACCGATGGCGCTCGATGAGGGTACGGCGGATCGCTCCACCGACGTGGGCCGGCGCGACGTACAGGCCGATGCCGTCGTTCGCGCGCTCGAGCCAGGCGATCTCGCCGGGCCGCGGCCGGTGGATGCCGTGGTCGATGGCGCCCTGCTCGCCGATGAGCTCTTTCATCGCGCTCTCGTGTTCGATGAGCTCGTCGTCGTCACCGCCGCGCGCCGCAAGCCGCTCACCTGCGGAACGCACGCCGGCGAGCGCGGCGCCCAGGCGCTCCGCCGCGAGCTCGATCGGAAGCCAGCGGTCGTCGCTGGCCCGGAACCCGCTGGTGACGCGCAGCCGATCGATGCCGTCCGGCAGCAGCGTGCCGAGCGCGTCGAACGTTTCACTGGACATCGCGTCCGCGCGCTCGATCTCTTGACGCAGCGCCTGTGCGAGCTCGGCCAGCGCGGGATCGTCCGAGCGCAGTGCGCTCATCACGAGCGGTGAGTGCGCGATGCGATCGAGGTCCCGCCGGGTGCGCCAGGTCTCGAGCTTGAAGCCGAAGGCATCTGAGGCGACATCCTCGAGGCGGTGGGCCTCATCGACGACGATGTGGTCCGCCTCGGGGAGCAGCGTGCCCCCGCCGCGGGCGTCGTGCATGAGCAGCGCGTGGTTGACGACGACGATCCCCGCCTCCGCCGCGGCGCTGCGCGCGCGCTCGAGGTAGCAGCCTCCCCGCGTCGCAGCACACCGGCGGCTCGTGCACGTCTCATCGTCGGCGGAGACCCGAGACCAGAGGGCGCTCTCGCCGCCGAGGAGGTTGAGCTCGGCCCGATCGCCACTGGTGGTGCTCGTGCGCCAGATGAGGGTCTTGAGGGCCAGGCGGGCCTCTTCGCGGGTGGCGACCTGCGTGCGGAACAGCTGCCAGCGCCTCGGGCAGAGGTAGTTCGAGCGGCCCTTCAACACCGCGACGGGCACCGCGGTCCCGAGCGCCGCCTGCAGTGCGGGAAGATCCTTGCGCACGAGCTGGTCCTGGAGCGGCAGCGTGTGCGTGCTCACGACGACGCGCTCGCCCTGGAGCGCGCGGCCGATCGCCGGGACGAGGTACGCGATCGACTTCCCCACTCCGGTGCCGGCTTCGGCCACGAGCACGCCGCCCGTCGCCATCGTGCGTTCGATCTCGATCGCGAGCTGACGCTGCTCCGGACGGTCCTCGAACGTGTCGATGCCCTTCGCGAGCGCGCCGCCGGCAGCCAGCACCCTCGCGGCATCGATGGTCGCGTGTGGCGGCGCGGGCGGCGGAGCGCTCGGCAGGGCGGGCATGAGCGGGCCATCCCAGGCATGTCTGAGCGAGGCCCCGAGCGCATCGGCAAAGAAGCGCTCCGCGGCCGGGCCGATCACGGCGGCGTACGAGCGGGCCTCCTCGAGCAGCGGCGCGGGCAGCGCCCGGGCGCTTTCGGCCAGGCTGGCAAGGACGGCCGCGCAGGTGAGCGCGTCATCGAGCGCCCGGTGCGCCGCGGCAGGCACGATGCCGCTGTCCGCCGCGAGGCGCTGGAGGGCATAGGACGGCGCGGACGGCAGGAGCATCGATGCGAGATCGGCGGTATCGAGCCGACCGGCTCCGGGAGCGAAGCCGTTCGCCTCGAGGAACGCGAGGTCGAAGTCGACGTTGTGGCCGACGAACACCGCGTCACCGGCGAAGGCCGCGAAGGCGGCCACCGCATCCGGAGCCGAGGGCCCGCCCAGGAGGGCCTCGTCGGTGATCCCGGTCAGGCGCCGGATGGTCGAGCCGATGTCCCGCCCCGGGTCGACGAACGTGCTGAAGCGCTCACCCGCCGCCGCGCCATCCGGAGTGAGCCGGATGCGGACGGCGCCGATCTCGATGATCCGATCCTTCTCCGGGTCGAATCCCGTCGTCTCAAGGTCCACTGCGACGAGGTCTTGCACGAGATCGCCGATCTAGGCCGGGCCGGCTGTGCCGGGACGGCGTGCGTCTAGGGGTACTGCGTACCCCGTTCGCTCGTGCGCCGGTAACCGCGTGCGGTCACCGGCCGCTCTCGCTCACGGGTAGATGCCGCGGGTCAGGGTCGCGTCGGCCACGCGTGCCACGGCCACCATGTACGCGGCCGTCCGCATGTGGACCTTGTGCTTCACGGACATCTGCAGGACGTCGTTGAACGACTTCACCATCACTTCTTTGAGCCGGGCGTTGATGGTGGCCTCCCGCCAGAACAGGTTCTGGAGATCCTGGACCCATTCGAAATACGACACCGTGACGCCGCCGGCGTTGCACAGGATGTCGGGGATCATGAAGATCCCCTTGTCGTGGAGGATCCGGTCGGCCTCGGGGCTCGTCGGTCCGTTCGCCGCCTCCGCCACGACCTTCGCCTTGATCTTGGGGGCGTTGTGCTCGCCGATCTGGTTCTCGATCGCCGCCGGGATGAGGATGTCGCAGTCGAGCTCGAGCAGCTCGCTGTTGCTCACGGTCGTCGACCCCGGGAATCCGATCACGCTTCCGGTCTCGCGCTTGTACGCGTCGACCTTGTTCGGGTCGATGCCCTTCGGGTTGTGGATGCCGCCCTGCGTATCCGACAGGCCGACCACGACCGCACCGAGCTCCGCCATGAGCTTCGCCGAGAACGATCCGGCGTTCCCGAAACCTTGCACGACGACGCGTGCGCCCTCGAGGTCGATGCCAAGGTGTTTTGAGGCCTCGATGATCGTGTACACGGCGCCCCGCGCGGTCGCCTCGTTGCGGCCCTCGCTGCCGCCGATCGAGAGCGGCTTCCCGGTCACGACCGCGGGCACGGTGTGGCCGGCGTGCATGGAGTACGTGTCCATGATCCAGGCCATCGTCTGCGCGTTCGTGTTCACGTCGGGCGCCGGGATATCCCGGTCGGGACCGATGAGGAGGGCGATCTCCGTCGTGTAGCGCCGCGTGAGCGTCTCGAGCTGCTGCATGGTCATGCTCTTGGGGTCGCAGATGACCGCGCCCTTGGCGCCGCCGTAGGGGATGCCGACCACCGCGCATTTCCACGTCATCCACATCGCGAGGGCCTTGACCTCGCCGAGCGACGCGCTCGGGTGGTACCGGATGCCGCCCTTGCCAGGCCCGCGTGAGGTGTTGTGCTGCACGCGGTAGCCGGTGAAGACCTTCACCGCGCCGTCATGCATGCGCACCGGGAAATGCACCGTGAGCTCGCGCTGGCACTCGCGGAGGATGCCGCGCATGTTCGGATCGAGGTGGAGCTTGTCGGCCGCCGTATCGAACTGTTCGATCGCAACCTCCCACGGGTCGCGCTGGGTGTGGTCGATGGTCGCAGCGGACGTCATGCGCGAGGTCTCCTTATTTGATCTTCGGTGGATTGAGCTTGTCCACGACGAGCCACGAAGTCGCCGTCTGGCCTGCCGAGTATGGGCTGTTCCATTCCTTGAGGACCACGCGCTTGAACCCGAGCCCGGTGAGCGTGTCGCGCCACGCCCGCAGCCCGCGCGACACATACGGCGTCAGCCGCACGTTCTGACTCGGCGTGACCAGCCCTTCCAGATGACGTTTGCGCTCGAGCAACGGGACGCCCACGAGGGTCTCGCCATCGACTTCGAGCAGGTCGAACGCGCTGAAGATCTGCCGGCGCGGCATCTCACGGGTGAACGCGTTGCCCTGGGGGTCGACCTCCAGGTCGCGATCGTCCTCCCAGTTGGTCACCAGGACACCGTCGACGATCGCGCTCGTGCAGTGCGCCTCGGCTTGGATCGCCTCGAAGAGCTCGCGCGGACCCTCGACCGGGCCGTCGTAGCCGACGAAGCGGGGACCGGGATGGCCGATGCGGACGAGCACCCTGGTCCCCTCCCACGCCGGCTCGAGGATGTGGTTGGGTAGCTCCGCCTGCTCTCGCACCGGCTTGGGGCGCTGCGGCGCCAGATCGACTGCGAGGACCGTCGAGCCCATCGGAATCGAGTATTTCATCTGCGCTCACGGCCTCTTGACAGTTCGAACACGCGTTCTATGATGCCCGAACGCCTGTTCCAAGGGGGAGACCTCGGAAGAGCGAATTGCGCCGGCACTGAGGTGAATCGTGGCCATCGCCATCGCCTTTCCCATCCCGTCGCCTGCGGGCGCGCGAGCAGCCCTCCGCGCGCCGCAGAGCGACGTCCCGCCCCGGGTGTACTCGCCGTTCGGTCAGCGCCGGTTGGCCCGGCCGATGGCGGTACGGCTCGCGGAAGCGGATCGCGGGGGCAGTGCGCCTCCTGGCCGGTCGCGCCGCCCCTTCATCCGCTTCCGCGGGCGCTAGCCGCTACGCCTTCGCCGGTGGCTCGGTCGCACTTCTCGCCATCGCGGCGAGCGGTGCGGCGAGCGCGCTGAATTCGGTCGGGATGATGAACTTCGTCGCGGGCGATGCGCCGAGGGCCTTCAACGCCTCGAAGTACTGCAGCGTGATCGTGCGCGCGTCGGCGGACATCGCCGTCTCGTTGATCTTTCCGAGCGCGAGCGCGAAACCCTCGGCTCGCAGGATCGCCGACTGACGGGCGCCTTCCGCCTGCAGGATGTTCGACTGTTTGTCACCCTCGGCCACGAGGATCGCGGAGGCCCGCTTCCCCTCCGCCTCGGTGACGGACGCACGGCGGATCCGCTCGGCGGTCATCTGCCGCGTCATGGCCTCCTGGATCTCGCGGGGCGGGACGATCTCGCGGATCTCGACCCGATTCACCTTCACGCCCCAGCGGTGGGTCTCGTCGTCGAGCTTGATGCGGAGGACCTCGTTCATCTGCTCGCGCTTGGCGAACGCATCGTCGAGCACGAGATCACCGATGACGGCCCGGAGGGTCGTCGATGCGATCTGCTGGACCTGCTGCCGGAAGTTCTGGACCTTGATGACCGAGTCCGACGCCTCGACGACCTGCTGGAAGATCAGGAAGTCGATGGAGATGGTCGCGTTGTCCTTGGTGATGCAGGTCTGCTGGGGGATCTCGACGCTGAACTCCCGCAGGTCGACCGTGACGGAGCTCTGGATCGGCGGCGGAAGCAGGAGCACGAGCCCCGGGCCTGCCGTCTTCTGGTAGCGCCCGAGGGCGAAGACGACGAGTCGCTGGTATTCGGGGACGATGTGCACCACCGTCCGCAGGACCAGCAGCGCGATGACCAGTACGAACGCGATCGCAACGAGCTCGGTAGACATCAGATTTCCCTTCTTCCGGAGGACGAGTCCTCCGGGCCGACGATAAGACGCACACCATCGATCCGCCGTACCCGGACGGCGGCCCCCTGGGGGATCGGTCCGCCCTCGCTCACGGCGCTCCACTCATCCCCGCCGGCCCGCACGATGCCCGCCGGGGCCAGCTCCGTCTTCGCGACGCCGAGCGCACCGATGAGCATCCCAGGCCCGCTCGCGACGGGCAGCCGCTGGAATCCGACCGCCATTCGCACGACGACCGCGAAGAAGAGCGCCGCCGTGCCCACCACGAGGAGGAGGGTCACCGGATCCGCGCTATATCGCAAGCCGGGGAACGTCGGTCTCCATGGCGGAAACACGATGATCGCGCCGAGGATGAGCGACGCGATCCCTCCGGCCAGCAACAGGCCGTGACTGACGATCTTCACCTCGGCGATGAACAGCACGAGGGAGAAGATCATGAGCGCGATCCCCGCGGCATTCGCGTCGAGCGTGCCGAACGAGAACAGCGCGATGACGATGGAGATGACGCCGATGATGCCGGGGAAGATGAGCCCCGGGTTCGACAGCTCGAAGATCAGGCCGTACGTGCCGATCGTGAAGAGCAGCAGCGAGATCTGCGGATCGACGACGAAGTGCAGGAACGTCTCGAACGGATTCATGCCGTCGTCGTCAATCGCGGCCGCCTTCGTCGCGAGCTGGACGGACTGAGTTCCCACCTGCACGGTGCGGCCGTCGATCTGGGCCAACAGGTCGGGCACGTCGCGCGCCACGAGGTCGATGACCTTGAGCGTCAGGGCCTCGTCGTCGCGGATGCTCACGCTCTTGCGCACCGCGTCCTCGGCCCACTGCTCGTTGCGGCCGCGGGCTTTGGCGATCTTCGTGATCTGCGCGACGGCGTCGTTCTCGGCCTTGAGGCGCAGGTCGCCCTGGATGTCGCCGCCCGAGCTGTCGACCGGATGGGCCGCCCCGATGTTCGTCGCCGGGGCCATCGCCGCGATCGTGCCGGCCATCGTGATGAACGTGCCGGCGGACGCGGCGCGCGCGCCGGACGGCGCCACATACGTGATCACCGGCAGCGGCGCATTCAGGAACGCGGTCGTGATGCGGTACGTCGAGTCGATGAGCCCGCCGGGCGTGTTCACGATGAAGACGACCGCGGGCGCGCCGGCGGCCTGGGCATCCGCGATCACCCGCTCGACGTAGCGCGCGGTGATCGGGTTGATCGCGTCCTCGATCCGTCCGACCACCACGGCCGCTCCCGGTGCGGCCCGCGTGACCGGCCCGAGCCGGGGCGCCGCACCGGCGGACGCGACCGTGCTGAGGTCCGTCTGGCCGAGGAGCGCGCTCCCCACGCCGAGCGTGATGAGGACGACCGCGAGCGCGAGCTGCGCCGTGATTGGCCGCCGTGCCGCCGGCTGTGCCGCCGCGGCGAGCCGGGACGACCGGAACGGGGTCTCCCGCACCCGCTGGGTGTCGATGGCCCGGACGAGGGCGGCCCCGAGGCCGTCCTGGTCGTGCTCGTTCACGGGCGGAGGGCCCCACGCACGAGCTGCCGGGCGGCATGGGCCGCGCGCAGCTTCGCGAGCGCCTGCGAGAGCGTCGCACCGACGGTGCCGCTGCGGATCGCGAACGCTTTCGCGATCTCCTCGTAGCTCAGGTCGTAGTAGTAGCGCGCGACGACGATCGCGCGCTGCCGCTCGGGCAGCTGCCGGAGCGCGACGAGCATGTCGGCGCGCTCGATCGCGAAGTCGATCGCGTCGCGCGGCGCGGCGACGGTCTCCACGGCGGCATCCGACACGCGGCGCCGGCGGTCGGCGAAGAGCGCGCGCGTCGCCACGACCAGGAGCCACGCCCCCGGCCGGTCGAGGGTCGCCAGGCCGTGCTTGTACCCGCGCACGAATGCCTCCTGGACCGCGTCCTCAGCGGCACCATCGTCGCCGCCGATCGCCCGCATCGCGCGCAGGAGCCTTGGGTATTCGCGCTCATACAGGGTCTCCCAGGCAGCGAGGTCGGCGTTCATGGTCCTCATCTTCAACGAGCGTCTCGGCCGGCGCTTTCTTTAGTCGGTCTACCACGGCCCGAGGCGGAGCCCGGCATCCAAGCTGCAGCGGGACTGGTCGGAGGTGCCGACATGACCGAAGAACGATCGGAGACCGAGCGCGAGGCCGCGCGGCGGGCCGGCCGCGGGACCATGAGCCACATCGACGAGCACGCCATCGAGCGCTCCGAGGACAGTCGCAACCCGCCGACCGAGGATCCGCGCGCCCTCCGCGAGGATGGCCAGGCGAAGGGCGGGTAGACCGGAGCCGGATAGCCTCTCGGCGGCATGACCTGGCTCGAGGCGCCGGACTACTGGCTCGCGCGCCTTGTCATCGAGCGCGGGATCGGCGCGATCTACGCGATCGCGTTCCTGGTCGCGCTCCGGCAGTTCACGCCACTGCTTGGCGAGCGCGGGCTGCTGCCGGTCCCCGAGTTCGTCCGCTTCGTGCCGTTCCGCGCGTCGCCGAGCCTCTTTCATCTCCGCTACTCCGATCGCCTCCTGCGGCTGGTCACGTGGTCGGGGCTCGGCTTGAGCCTCCTCGTCGTGGCCGGCGTGCCCGATGGGTGGCCGCTCGCCCTCGAGATGCTCGTGTGGATCGGACTCTGGGCGCTGTATCTCTCGATCGTGAACGTCGGGCAGACCTTCTATAGCTTCGGCTGGGAGACCTTGCTCCTCGAAGCGGGGTTCCTCGTCATCGTCTTCGGGCCGGCGACGACGTTCACTCCATTGCCGCTCATCTATCTGGCGCGGTGGCTCGTGTTCCGGGTCGAGTTCGGCGCGGGGCTCATCAAGATGCGCGGCGATGCGTGCTGGCGCGATCTTACGTGCCTCTACTACCACCACGAGACCCAGCCGATGCCGAATCCGCTGAGCTGGTGGTTCCATCACCTCCCGAGGGTCCTGCACCGCGTCGAGGTCCTCGGCAATCACGTCGCGCAGCTCGTCGTGCCGTGGCTCCTGTTCGCGCCGCAGCCCGTGGCGACGGTCGCGGGCGCGATCATCGTCGGGACGCAGTCGTGGCTGCTCCTCAGCGGCAACTTCTCGTGGCTCAATCTCGTCACGATCGTGCTCGCGTTCTCGGCGTTCGATGACGCCGCGCTCGGCCGGCTCCTGCCTATCGCGCACCCGGTGCCGGCATCGTCGCTCCCCCACGAGGTCGCCGTCATCCTGATCACCCTGCTCGTGCTCGCGTTGAGCTACCGGCCGGCGAGGAATCTCCTCTCCTCGGGCCAGCTCATGAACTCGAGCTTCGATCCGCTGCATCTGGTGAACGCCTACGGGGCGTTCGGGAGCGTCACCAAGCAGCGCTATGAAGTGGTCATCGAAGGGACGACCGACGCCCAGCCAACGGATGCGAGCGACTGGCGCGAGTACGCGTTCAAGGCGAAGCCCGGCGATGTGCGCAGGCGCCCGCCGCAGTACGCGCCGTACCACCTCCGGCTCGACTGGCTGATGTGGTTCGCGGCGTTCTCGTCGCCCCGCTACCACGACTGGTTCATGCCGTTGCTCGCAAAGCTGCTCGAAGGCGATCGCGCGATCCTCGCGCTCCTGGATCGCGACCCGTTCGCCGGAACGCCGCCGAAGGTCATCCGTGCGCAGCTCTGGCTCTACCGCTTCACCACCTCCGCGGAGCGCAGGAGCACCGGCGCGTGGTGGCACCGGACGTACGTCCGGCCGTACGTGCCACCGGTGGCGCTGCCACCGTCCTGAGACCGCGCAACGGCGGGTTTCGCCGCCGCGTTAAGCCTGGCGATGGTCAGAGATCGCACATTCGCGCGGGTGCTCGCCGCGGCGCTCGTCGCCGGGACCCTGTTCTTCGGTCCCGCGGGGCCCACCGGGGCAGCTGCCGCGACGTGCGCCGGCAGCGTCGGCCCGGGGATCCCGGCGCCGGCCGTGACCGGAGGTACCCCGGGCTTCCATGCGCGGTGGTACGGGCAGAGCGGCTACCCGAGCCTCTGCCCGGGCCAGCCCTCGACGGCGACGGTCGCGTACTACAACTCCGGGTCGCTCGGCTGGGTCAGCGGGAAGCTCGGAGAGGTCGCGTACCTCGGCACGTGGGGGCCCGAGCCCGGCCAGGATCGGGCCAGCCCGTTCGGAGGCGATGGCACGCTGGGCTCACCCGCTACCGGATGGCCGCGCTACAACCGGATCGCGATGCAGCCCGCGGCCTACGTCGGCCCCGGGCAGGTCGCCTGGTTCCAGTTCACGATCCAGGCGCCGCTCGTTCCCGGGTATTACCGCCTCTACCTGCGTCCGCTCATCGAGGGCGCGACCTGGATGGAGGACTACGGCGTCTTCTGGCTCATCACGGTCCTCAACCCGGACGGGACCAAGCCGCCTGAGCCGGTGGGCCTGTACACCCCGACGGGCTCGAGCACCGTCGCGGTCCCGACTGCGGCCGGCACGTTCACGACTCATCTGATCAAGGAACGTCTCGCTGATGTGACCGTGAAGACGGTGACCGCCAATTCGACTTATTGCCCGAACGCGTGCCCGGTGAAGCCGCTCGATCAATACGCGACCGCGGACCACGCGTACGCGGCGATCCACGGCACCTACCTGTGCCCGCCCGATTACGCGGAGTGCGCGAGCAAGGTGAACTCGTACGACTACGCGATGTACAACAGCGACCTCGGCACATGGATCAACAAGCCCGCGCTCATCGGCCAGAACGGGCTCGTGATCTTCAACGGAAAGACGCCCACGTATTACCGGCGCGCGTACGTGTACGGGCAAGGACCGACGGCGAACGCCCCGATCACCGCGGGGATCTCCATGTTCATGCTGCTGCTCCAGGGCGGCGCCGTGCTGGACATCAGCGCCGAGCAGACGGTGAAGCAGACCGAGAAGGGCCTCAAGGGCTCGATGGGCACCGATGGCACGTACATCTACCTTGCGGTCGTCGAGAACGCCTCGTTGCAGGAGTCACAGCTCGTGCTGCAGGCCTTGGGCGAGCGTGATGCGATCAACCTCGACGGGGGCGGGACGTCGGCGATGTGGATCGACGGCCAGTACACCGTCGGTCCCGGCCGGCTCCTCCCGAACGCGATCCTTCTGACGAAGCCCTAGCTGTGAGTCCCATCGATTTCTGAGGCCGGCACCCTCCGCCGGGTGCCACGGTTGCTGACGAGGCCCACGACGACCGGTGGTCCGCGTCGCGGCGCAGCTAGCTTCGTGGTCAGACGGCCTCGAATGCGCGCGCCAGCGGATCGAGTCGGGGGCCCGTGGCGGATACAGAGTCGGGTGCGGAGCCACGCTGTTTCCACCAGTGATTCCGGCTTATTTTCACGGATCGACCCTGCCAATCGGGTCACACCAATTGGCAAGGTCGTGTCTGCACGCCGTTGGTCTCAGAAACCGGTGGGAATCACACCTAGCCGAGCCTGGCGACCGCCGCGATCAGGCGCTAGGTGCGAGGAGGCCCGCGATGCGACCGAGGAGCGCCTCGTTCTCGAACGGCTTCTCGATCGTGCCCTGCGTGCCGAGCACCGGGCCGGTGCGTGCCGCGGTCATGACGAGCACAGGGGTGCGCTTGTACTGCGGGACGCGGCGAAGCTGGGCCACGAATTCGCGGCCATCCATGAGGGGCATGCCCAGGTCGAGCAGGATGAGGTCCGGCGCGCACCCGAGCTGATCGAGCGCATCCTGCCCATTGACCGCGGTCTGGACCCGGTACCCGTCATCGTCGCGGAGCACGATCGCGCACATCTCCCGGATGTTCCGATCGTCGTCCACCACGAGCACGCACGGCGGCTTCACCCGCTCACCGTAGACCACTCGCGAGCATCGCACTCCCCCGATCGGGTCAATGCGGCGAGACCCGCCCCTCACGATCCGGCGGCGTGGTGCCGTCGCCGTCATCGACCAGGATGACGAATGTGCCGTCCCAATGGGGCTTTGGGTAGACGCCATCGTTGCGATCGACATCGTGCAGCCGGGCATCCACGTTGAAGACGATCGATCCCTTGTACGCATCGCGGAACCACCAGTCGTCGCCGTACCACTCGGCGATCGGGATCAGCTTGCCCGTCTGGAACTCGACCGAGCGAGACTTGTCGGGCCGGTGCTTCGCGGTCGCCGGGTCAAGATCGCCACGCTGCGGGTCTTCGACCACGAGACCGGTGATGGCGGTCTCCGCGACCGTCGCGCCGACGGTCCCGGTGTACCCGGTGATGATCGGGCCGTGCTGGCCCGCGAGCGAAAGCGCGATCACGGGCTTCGCGGACCGCGCCAGCCAGTACACCGCGGCGGCGGTCGCCGCCTCCCGCGTGGTGAAGCGGTAGTAGTGGTACCGATTCGCGGGCTCGAGGCTCGTGAGCACGGCGGCGATCGCCGCGGGATCGATGCCCGGGTCGGCGCTCCTGTTCAGCGGCATGCCACGGAGAAGGATCTGGCGCGCGGTCGCGACGTCCCGCCCCGTCGTGAACAACTGGATGATCCGGACGCTCGCCGCAGCGCACGCGAGGGCCTCACCGTTCGGATCCTCGAACTCCGTGAACCAGGGCACGCGGATCAGGCGCTCGCCCATGGTCCGGAAGGATCGCGAAGTCGACGCGCGAGCCCCCTGGCCAGCGGTCCCCTGCAGCTCGAGGCGCACGTCGGTCGAGCCGGGCAGGAGCCCGGCGCATTCGTACGTTCCGGTCTGCCGCCCGACGTCGAACGTCGCGGCGCACGCGAACGGTGGCGCGGGCGCTAGCGCGACCCGCAGGTCGAGCAGCGGCACCGTCGATGTCCATGTGCCGCTGACCCACCGAGGCGCCTGGCTCGGATCACCCGATTCCGCGATGATCATGACCGGCGCGGCCGCGGTCGCCGAGGCGAGCGCGACGGTCGGCGTCGCGGGCGGCGTCGGCGGCGCAGCCTCGGTCCCGCACGCCCCGACCACGAGCGCGCACCCAAGGAGCAGGCGGCGCCAGAGCGGTCTCATCGCTTCCGTGGCCATAATCCTCTGTCCGGTGACGCCCCGCCCGATCATCCCGTTCCGACACCCGCTGCGCGACGTGCGCGTGCGCGTGCCCGCTTCCAAGAGCATCGCCAATCGTGAACTCGTCCTCTCCGCCATCGCGGATGGGCGGTCTCGTCTCGACATGGGCCGGCTCGACCCGGGCGACGACGTGCGCGCGATGCGACAGGCGCTCGCCGCGCTCGGTTACCAGCTCGAATGGGATCAGACGTTCCAGGTCACGGTCCAGGGCGCGGAGACCATCCCCCACGCGACCGGGCCGGTCCATGCGGGCGAGGCCGGCACGGTGGCGCGGTTCGCGCTTGCGCTCGCGG
>JALZAB010000170.1 GCA_030948585.1 Chloroflexota bacterium | reverse complement strand
ATCCGCTATGAACGCGTCACCCGCGCGGAGGACTCCCCGGTCTTCGTGCCCGAGGCTCCTGCCGACACGGCGGAGGCGCTCCGCGCCGTCATCCGCGAGGCACCCGCTCTGGCGTACGACGCACCCGTAGACCGCGACGACATCGTCCGCGGGACGGAGCTGCCGGAGGGCGACCTCGTCACGCTGAGCGACGATGAGCTCGAGGCCGTTGCGCCCGAGCGCAGCCGCACCATCGACCTCGAGGAGTTCGTCGACCTGGCGGACATCGACCCGGTGTTCTTCGAGAAGACGTACCACGTCGCGCCCGCGCGAGGCGGCGCGGAGAAGCCGTACGTGCTCTTGCAGCGGGCCATGCGGGAGGCCGGTAAGGCCGGCATCGGGCGGTTCGTGCTGCGGACCCGGCCGAAGCTCGTCGCCATTCGCGCGCTGGACACCTCCCTCGTGCTGCAGACGTTGTACTTCGCGGACGAGGTCCGCAGCGCCGCGGAGTTCGCCCGCGACGACGCATCCATTGCCGTGAGCGATCGCGAGCTGAAGATGGCTCGACAGCTCATCGACTCGATGGCCGCGACGTGGTCGAGCGACGCGCACGGTGACGCGTACCGCGAGCAGCTCCTCGCGCTCCTGCGGAGCAAGAAGCCCGCGGATCGCGCGGAGGTCTCGGAGGCGGCGGCGAGTGGCCCGGATGTGGACGACCTGATGGCCGCGCTGCGGTCGAGCGTCGAAGCCGTGAAGCAGCGGGATCGATCGAAGCTGTCGCGCTCGAGGCGGACCGGCTAGGGAGACCGCACCGCGCGCACGAATCGCGCCTCGCTGTCGGCCCACGTCGGTAGCTCGCGCGCGCGGTTCACCGACCGGCGCGCCCGCTCGCGGTAAATCCGGTCATCGCGGAGAAGCCGCTCGATCGCCATCGTCAGCGGCCTGACGCGCCCTGGCGCGACGAGCATCGCGGCGCCGCCGCTCACCTCCCGGACGCCTGGGATGTCAGAGCCGACGATGGGCAGCCCGTGGGCGAGCGCCTCGGCCAGCACGATCGGGTAGCCCTCCCGGGTCGAGGGCAGGGCGAAGATCGTGGCTGCCGCGTACAGCCGCATCAGCGCCCCGTGCCCGAGGGGCCCGCGGATCCGGACGCGCGACGCCAGGCCTCGGGTCACAATGTCGCGTCGCACGCGCGCGGCGTACGCCGGGTCGGGCGCGTCGCCGACGAGCTCGAGCGAGACCCCGGGTAGCCCCGCCACCGCCGCGACGAGCGTGTGGATGCCCTTAGCCGGAGTCCAGTTCGCCACGCAGAGGACCACGTGCGCGCGGGCGGCACGCCGCGTCGCGACGACACGCTCGCGTCCCGGCGAGATGACGGCGATCCGGCGCCGATCGACGCCGTCGGCGACGAGGTCGCGCCCGAGCGCGCGACTCACGACGATGACCGTGTCGGCGCGACGCGCGAGCACCACGGCCCCCTGCGCCATGTGGGCCAGCGCGATCACGCCCGCTCCGCGCCGCCGAAGACCATCGAGCTGCGGCGCAGCGAGCGCGGCGGCGATCGTGTCGACGATCACGACCGGCACGCGCAGCTCCGCGAGCTGGCGCGCCGCATCGATGCGATCCCCGAGCACAACGATCGTCACGTCCAGCCCCTCGCGTCGCATCGCCGCGACCATGCGCCGGTCGTACAGGTTGCCGCCGGTGCGGCGCGCGGGATCGCCGGTCATGACGAGGGCGACGTCAGGCGTAGTCGAGCACCACCTGAACGGTCTCGCCGCCGCCGCCGTCGAGGAGCGCATACGCCTCGGCGGCTCGGGCGAACGGAATGCGATGGGTGATGAGCTCGCCGAGCACGAGCTCGCCGAGGAGCTCCACTGCGAGCGCCACGCGCCGCTCCCGATCCCAGCGCGGCCCGAGGGACGGATCGATCCGCCCGACCTGCGAGCTGACGAGACGGACGCGGCCGCGGTGGAACCGGCCGCCGAGGTCGAGAGGCACCGGCTTCTCGCCGTACCAGGAGCACACCACCACGGTGCCTTCCGGCGCGACGCAGTCGATGGCGTGCTGCAGCGCCGTCGGGCTTCCGCTCGCGTCGATGGCGATGTCGGCACCGCGGCCACCGGTCGCCCCGCGCACGAGCGCCGCGTCGCCCGAGGCGACGGTCGTGCCCGCGCCGCAGCGTTCGGCGAACGAGCGCCGTAGGGCCGAAGGCTCGACGGCGATGACCCGCGCACCGGAGCGCCGCAACAGCTGCGTGATGAGCAGCCCGACGACGCCTTGACCGAACACCGCGACCACCTCCCCGAGCCGCGGCTTCGCGTCCAGGACGACGTTGATGGCCGTTTCCAGATTGGCGAGGAACACGCCCTCGTCCGGCGTGGCCTTATCCGCGAGGCCGTGTACGAACGACGCAGGGACGACGTATTCGTCTTGATGCGGATGCAAGGCGAACACGAGATCGCCCTCGCGTACATCGCGCACGTCGCGGCCCACCCCCACGGCCCGGCCGACGCTCGCGTAGCCGTACTTCAGCGGAAAGCCGTAGCCGCCGGTGAGCGTCGGAAGATCGAGCGCGAGATCGGCGTCGACCTCACCGCGGTACACGAGCATCTCGGTGCCCTGCGAGATCGCCGACAGCACGGCCCGCACGCGCACGTCGCCTGGGCCGGTCTCGGCGAGCGCTTCGGACCGCAGCTCCACGGCCCGCGCGCGTGGGAACCACACGGCCGCCGCCACGCTCAGTCCGCCGGTCCGGCGGGCTCTCCATTGAAGACGACGTCGTCGCCGCAGGCGACAAAGCCGGCGCGCTCGAACGTCATCGCGTCGCGCAGCCGATCGATGTGCAGATCCCCGACGGCCGCGATGCCCTCTCCGATGACCTTGGGCGCGATGCAGACCGTCAGCCGGTCGACCACGCGCTCGCGCAGCGCCGTGGTGATCACGCCGCGGCCGCCTTCGATCAGGAGGCTGCGGATGCCATCTCCGCGTAGATGCGCCAGGAGATCACGGAGGTCCACGCGGCCATCGTGGTCCTTCAGGCGGAGCACCTCGGCGCCGCGCATCCGGATCGCTGCGGCGCGCTCCTCCGAAGCGAGAGCCGTCGTCGCGACGATCGTGCGAGCGTCCGCGGTCCGCAGGACGTTGGCATCCAGGGGCAGGCGCAGCTGACTGTCGACCACGACGCGCACCGGCGAGCGTCCCGCCACCAGGCGCACGGTCAGCCGCGGATCGTCGGCCAGGACGGTGCCGATCCCGACGAGCACCGCGTCGTGCGCCGCGCGCAGCTCGTGCGCGAGCCGCAGCGACCGTTCGCCGCTGACCCAGCGAGAGTCGCCGGTGCGCGAAGCGATGCGGCCGTCGATCGTCTGCGCGTAGTGCACGGTCACGAGCGGGCGGGCCGCCGGGATCGGCACCGCATCGAGGTTGCGAGGATCCGGCAAGTCTTCCAAGAGATGGCCCATACGGGAGGCCTTGGTCCGCAGATACGGCGCATTGACGTCGTTGGGGATGGTCTCGAGCGGAACGCGCTCTACGACGGCCACCTCGTGCATCTCGAGCCCGACGATCTTCGCCGGGTTGTTGGTGATGAGCCGGACCGAGTCGATGCCGAGCTCGCGCAGCACCGCTGCCGCCGCGGAGTAGTCACGCGCATCGACCGGAAGGCCAAGC
>JALZAB010000145.1 GCA_030948585.1 Chloroflexota bacterium | reverse complement strand
ACCTACGGCAGCAGCGCGTTCACCGCGAGGTCGCTGACGATGAGCAGGACCACCATCACCGCGACGACAATCCCGATCCGCCGGAAATCCTTCGTGACGAACGCGCGCTCACGCTGGGCTTCGCGCTCCAACACTGCTGTCGGCTCGCCTGCTGCGCGTGGGACTCCTGGACGTACCGCCGACCCGGCGCGCTGCGAGCCGCGCCTCACGGTCGTGGTGGTCGCGTTGACCGGGCGGTCGTGCACCGCCGGACGCTGAGCACTCGCTGTCGCCCGGCGTTCGCGCGAGGTCCGTCGCTGTCGCTTCGGCATGAGAGGCCAAGGATACGGGAACGCACTACCGTAGGTCGGCATGACCCTCGATCCATCCAGCCTCTCGCTCGCGGTCATCGTGCTCGCGATCGCGGTGGTCGCCCTCGCCGGGTGGCTCGCCTCGGTGCAGCGTTCCGAGTCGCGGATCCGGACTCGGCTGCGGCGGATCCTCACCGACAACGGGACCGCCGGACTCGACGAGATCCTCGACGCGCAGGCCAAGCGGATCGAGCAGCTGCTCACGCGCGTGGATGGACTGAACGCGCTCGAGCAGGAGCTCGAGGCGTCGAGTCGGCTGGCGCTCCAGAAGGTGGGTATGGTCCGGTTCAATCCCTTTCAGGACAGTGGGGGAGATCAATCATTCGCGATCGCGCTTCTCGATCAGGGCGGGAGTGGCATCGTTCTCTCGAGCCTGCACGGGCGCGCCGAGACGCGCATCTTTGCGAAGCAGGTCGTGAACGGGCGCTCGACGCACTCGCTCTCCGATGAGGAGCAGCAGGCGATCAAAGCCGCGATCAAGTGAGCCACGCCGCGGCCGCGAGCGCGATCGCCATCCTCAATCCCGAGGCCGGGCATGGGAAGGGCCGCAAGCTCGCGACGACGCTGGCGAAGACCTTTCGCGACGCCGGCATGCGTATCGAAGTGCTCGTCACGGCGGGGCCCGCCGAGGCGGCGCGGCTCGCCGCCGAAGCGTCGGACGATGGCTATGCGATCGTCATCGCCGCAGGCGGCGACGGGACGGCGAACGAGGTCGCGAACGGCCTTGTCGGGACGACGACCGCGCTGGGCCTCTACCCGCTCGGCACGGGCAACGACCTCGCGCGCGGCCTGGGGTACCCGAAGCGGCTGCGCGACGTTCCGGCGTTCCTCGCCGGGGCCCGCCGGCGCGTCATCGACGTCGGTGAGCTGAACGGGCGCGTGTTCGTGAACGCCGCGGGCGTGGGCATCGATGGCGTCGTCGCGGAGGGCGTGAAGGGAAGCTCGCGTTTCGTCGGCTCGACGCTGGGCTACTTCGCCGGCGCCCTCGGCGCGATCGCCCTGTACCGGCCGCTGCACATGCGCATAACGATCGACGGTGAGACGCGCGAGGGGCGCCATCTCATCGTCGTCGCGTCCAACGGCCGGTATTTCGGCGGGGGGATGCAGCCCGCGCCGCGCTCCGTCTTGGACGATGGCTGGCTCGATCTGACGATCGCCACCGGCATCGGCAAGATCGCGACGCTCGGCGCGCTCGCGCGCCTCTATCGGGGCACGCACCACAACGGAACGACCATCCAGGAGATCCGGGCGCGCACGGTGGACATCGCCCTCGACCGGCGCGTGGCCGTCGAGATCGACGGCGAGGTCATCCATGCGGCGGACGTCGCGATCAAGATCCGCCCGGGCGCGCTCGCGGTGCTCACGGCATGACCGACGTGCGCCGTCGCGTGCCGTCCGTGGATGCGGTGCTCCGGGCCGTGCCCGCGACGCCGGCAGAACGCAAGCGCCTGGTGGCCGCGGTGCGCGAGGTCCTGGCGGACGCCCGGGCGGGCGCCGCCGAGATCCTCGAGCCGGCCGCCTACGCGCAGCTCGCGCGCGACCGCATCGTCAGACGCGATGTGCCGACCCTGCGATCGGTGATCAACGCGACCGGCGTGGTCCTCCACACGAACCTCGGACGCGCGCCGCTCTCCGAAGCGGCCCTCGCGGCGATCCGCGATGCGAGCGGCGCGGTGACGGTCGAATACGACCTCGAGCGCGGTGCGCGGGGCGAGCGTCATGGTCACGCCGCGCGGCTCCTTGCCGATGCGAGTGGCGCCGAGGACGCGGTCGTCGTGAACAACGGCGCGGCGGCGGTGCTGCTGGCCCTGACCGCGATCGCCGGCAAGCGCGAGGTGATCGTCGCGCGCGGGGAGCTCGTGGAGATCGGCGGGGGCTTCCGGATCCCGGACGTCCTCACGCGATCGGGCGCGAAGCTCGTCGAGGTCGGCACGACCAACCGGACGTACCTGCGGGATTACGCGAATGCGATCACGGCCAAGAGCGGCGCGATCCTGCGCGTCCACGCGAGCAACTTCACGATCCGCGGCTTCGTCGCGAAGGCCGCGTCGCGCGATCTCGCGGCGCTCGCGCGCGAGCGGGGCC
>JALZAB010000141.1 GCA_030948585.1 Chloroflexota bacterium | reverse complement strand
GTCACCGCAGCGCGCGGCGCTGGGCGTCCATGAGCTGCTCGATCCCGGTCATCGCGAGCGCCAGGACTCGATCGAACTCCTCGCGCGAGAACGGCTTCTTCTCCGCGGTGCCCTGCACCTCGACGAGCTGCCCCGTGTCGGTCGCGACGATGTTCACGTCCGCGTCGGCGATCGAGTCCTCCGCGTATGCGAGGTCGAGCATCAGCTCGCCATCGACGAAGCCCGCCGAGACCGCCGCGACCTGATTGATCAACGGACTCGGCGACATCTTGCGCAGGGCATGCGCGAGCGCGACGTAGCCACCGGTCACGGCCGCGGTGCGGGTGCCGCCGTCGGCCTGGATCACCTCGCAGTCGATCGTGACACTGCGCTGGCCGAGGGCCTTGAGGTCGATCGTCGTGCGGAGGGCCCGGCCGATGAGCCGCTGGATCTCGAACGTCCGGCCGCCGGGCCGGCCCGCGATGCTCTCACGCTGGCTGCGCTCGGGCGTGCTGCGCGGCAGCATCGCGTACTCCGCGGTGATCCAGCCGGTGCCCTTGCCATCGAGGAACCGCGGCACGCTGTCGGTGAGCGTCGCAAGGCAGAGCACGACGGTGTCACCGAACGCGATCCGCGCGGACCCTTCGGCGAACTTCGATACGCCCACCTCGATCGTGACCGGACGGAGCGCGTCGGCCGCGCGGCCGTCAGGCCGCTTGAACTTCGCCATTCGTCGCCTCCCAGAGCCCGCGCAGCTCGGCGTCGGTGTACGACTCGAGCTCGCGACCCGCCGATCGCGCGCGATCCTCGATCCGGCCGACGTGCGACGCGAACCGCGCGTTCGCCTCGCGCAGCGCGGTCTCGGCATCGAAGCCGCGCTCGCGTGCCTCGGCCACGACCCCGAACAGCAGCTCGCCCAGGAACTCCGGATCGTCAATGTCCAGCGGCAGCTCGAGGCGCGGCGGTCGCAGCTTCACCCGCGCGGCCCGCTCCTGCAGTCGCTCGGCAGCGAACAGCGCGGGCAGCGAGCGCGGCACGCCATCGAGGATCGAGGTCCGCGCGGTCTTCTCCGTGCGCTTGATCTGCTCCCACTGGACGAGCAGATCCTTCCCATCGAGGCTCGTGCCGGCGAAGACGTGCGGATGGCGGCGGACCAGCTTCTCGCCGATCGAGCGCGACACGTCGGCCATGTCGAACGCGCCCGCTTCGCTCGCGAGCTGGGCGTGGATCGCGATCTGGAAGAGCAGATCGCCGAGCTCGTCCTGCAGCGTGGCCAGGTCACCGCGATCGAGCGCGTCGAGCGCCTCGTACGCCTCCTCGAGCAGGTGCGGCCGCAGGCTCGCGTGGGTCTGCTCGCGGTCCCAGGGACAGCCGTCCGCCGCCCGCAGGCGTTCGGCGATGCGGCTCACCGCGCCGGCGCTCGCGAGGTCCGCATACGGCTCACGCGGAGGAAGGACCACGAAGCCGTCCTGCGGCGCGGCCGCGTCCAGCACATCCGCCGGGTAATGCTGCGCGAGCAGCGCGTGATCGAGCGGCGCGTCCAGCGCGATGGCGACCGCGCGAACAGCGGTGAAGGAGTGCCGGTCCAGCGCGGATGCGGGCACGACGTCGACGCCGCCCGGCCACGCGGCGAGGACCGCGCGCAACGCCTCGCTAGGGCTGGAACTCATAGCCCGGCACGAGCTTGCGGACGTCGTGCACGCGGCGCTGCTTGTCGAACCAGTACGCGTACGCGGCGTCGTGGATCTTCGTCGTCTGCGCGTCGGTGAGCGCGCGCGCGGGATCCTTCTCGACGACCTTGTAGAACTCGGTCTGGCCGGTGGTCGAGAACTGCCGGCTCACGGTGCCCGGCGCGAGCGCGAACAGCTCGTTCTCCTTGGTCACGCTGTCGAGCTGGCCCCGGGCGAACCATCCGGCGTCCCCGCCGTTGGCGGCCTCGGTGGTGTCCTCGCTGTACTTCTTCGCGACCTCCGCGAAGTCCGTCCCCTTGTCCAGCTCGGCCTTCGCGTCGCCGATCTTCTTCAACGCGGCGGTGAAGTCCGTCGGCAGTTGGCTCGTGGGGGCCGGGAGGCTGATGAGGATGTGCAGGAGGTGGATCTGCTCCGTCGGCGAGGTCGCGGATTGGGCCTGGGCCTCGGCGGTGAAGTGCTCGCGCAGCATGTCGAACTTCGTGTGCAGGAGGATCTCGTCCATCCCGAAGCCGCTGTTCAGCCAGCGCACCACGACCGGATTCGCAGCTGCGGCGCGCCGCTCCTTCACCTGGATCACGTGATAGCCGAACTGGGACTTCACCGGATCGGAGATGTCCCCGATCTTCAGGGCTTGCGCCGCCTGGTCGTACTCCTTCACGAGCTGCCCGACGCCGGCCCACCCGATCTCGCCGCCCGAGTCCTTCGAGCCGGTGTCGTCGGATTGCTTCGCGAGGTCGTTCCACAGCGTCTGGTCGTTCGGGTTCGCCCGCAGCTGTTTCGCGACGTCCTGGGCCTTGGCGAGCGCAGCCGCATCCGCGGCCGCCTTGTCCGTCGCGGTGTCGTCGATCTTCACCAGGATGTGGCGCGAGTTGTACTGGCCGAACGACTCCTCGTACTTTGCGCGGAGGTCGGCATCGGAGATCGTGTAGTGCTCGTCGCGGGCGACGGCCTCGAGCAGCGCCTGCTCGACGAGGGAGTTCACGGCGATGCCGTCGTAGTCGGCCTTCTGGGTGGCGAGCTGGGGGTCGTTCTCGAACCCGGCGGGGACCTGGTTGTCCGCGTAGAACTTCACGAGCTCGTACGAGCGCTCGTGGAAATACTCGCGGTACGGCAGG
>JALZAB010000127.1 GCA_030948585.1 Chloroflexota bacterium | reverse complement strand
GCGCAGACCTACGGGTTCCTCGGCGAGCGTTTGGCAGGTACCGAGGACATCCGCTCGAGCGGCGCCGAGACGCACATCCTGAATGGCCTTGCCCAGCACCATCGGGATTGGCTCCGGTCCCGCCGGCGGGCGATG
This sequence comes from Chloroflexota bacterium, assembly GCA_030948585.1. Classification (GTDB taxonomy): domain Bacteria; phylum Chloroflexota; class Limnocylindria; order P2-11E; family P2-11E; genus UBA4735. Next base: position 3,716 of record JALZAB010000127.1, on the reverse strand, counting down.
CTCGGCGTCGGCGCGATCTGGGCGACGACGATCCTCACGTTCGCGGTCGGCAACGCGGTCGCGTTCGCGGTCGGCGGCTGGCTGTGGACGATCGGCGCGATCTCGGTCGGGACGGTGTATCTCCTCTTCTATTACACGGAGCTCCTGCGGCGGCCGATCGAGGCGTTCCGCCGCGAGCTCGAGGACATGCAGCGGGCCATTGCGAGCCTCGGCCGGGTCGACGAGCTGTTGAGCACGAGGTCCGCCGTCGCCGACGGGCGGTCCGCGCTGCCCCTCGGTGCGCTGAGCGTGGAGCTCGATGGAGTGTCATTCGGGTACGAGGCCGAGCTCGTATTGCGTGACGTGTCGGTCCGCATCGCGCCCGGACGGGTCCTTGGGATCCTCGGCCGCACCGGCAGCGGGAAGACCACCCTCGCGCGCCTCTTGGTCCGGTTGTACGACCCGACCACGGGGGCCGTGCGGCTGGGCGGCGTCGATCTCCGCGCGGCGGCCCTCGAGTCGATCCGCGCCCGTGCGACGCTCGTGAGCCAGGACGTGCAGCTGTTCAGCGCGTCGGTGCGCGACAACCTCACGCTGTTCGACGGTACGATCGACGATGCGCGCCTGGCCGACGTCGCCGAGCGCGTCGGGCTCGGGAGCTGGCTGCGGGCGCAGTCGGTCACCGATCCGCTGGGTGCGGAGATGACGTCCGGCGGGCTGTCCGCCGGCGAGGCCCAGCTGCTCGCGTTCGCGCGCGTGTTCCTCCGCGATCCCGGACTCGTCGTCCTGGACGAGGCGTCGTCCCGGCTCGACCCCGTGACGGAGCGCCATGTCGAGCGGGCGATCGACGGGCTGCTCGCGGACCGCACGGCGATCGTCATCGCCCATCGCCTTGCGACCGTCAACCGTTGCGACGAGATCCTCATCCTCGAAGACGGCCGGGTCGCTGAATACGGATCGCGCGCCGCGCTCGCGGCCGATCCCGGGTCGCGCTTCGCGCAGCTGCTCCGCGTCGGCCTCGAGCCGGTGCTCGCGTCATGAGCGACGACACGATCGGGACCGGCCGGTTCCTGTGGCGCATGGCCACGTATCGCACCGGCAACTACGTCGCGGACGCGATCGTCTGGATCGGCGTCTACGGGAGCCAACTCCTGCCCGGGCTGGTCGCGCAGCGCGCGTTCGACGCGGTGCAGCACGGCTCGGCCGACGTGCCCGCGATCCTGTGGTTCGCGGCACTGTTCGTCGGCGCGGGCATCGCGCACGCGGGTTCCATGATGCTCGGCTGGTTGATCGACGTCGGATTCCGGTTCGGCGTGACTGGCGTGCTGCAACGGAACATGTTGACGGAGGTCCTGCGCCGCCCGGGAGCGCGGTCGCTGGATCGGACCCCGAGCGAAGCGCTCAGCGTGTTCCGCGACGACGTCCAGCACGCCGAGGATGGCGCGGACTGGACCATCGACATGATCGGCAACGCGGTCTTCGCGGTGGCGGCGATGACGATCCTCGTCCGGGTCAACGCGACGATCGCGATCTTCGTGTTCGCGCCGCTCGCCGCCATCATCCTTGTCGCGCAGATCGTCACCAACCGGCTGCGGGAGACGCGCTCGGCGAGCCAGATCGCGACGAGCCGCGTCACCGGCGCGCTCGGCGAGATGTTCGGCGCGGTCCAGGCGGTCCAGCTCGCGCGCGCCGAGCGTGGGGTCGTTGATCACTTCCGTCACTTGAACGACGCGCGCCGTCGCGCCCTGTTGCGCGAGCGGGCCCTTCAGCTCGTGACGCAGTCGATCTACTGGAACACCGTGAACCTCGGCACCGGGCTGATCCTCCTGCTCGGGGCGCAGGCGATGCGCGGCGGCTCATTCACGGTGGGGGACTTCGCGCTGTTCGTGTCGTACCTCGGCTTCGTCACGGAGTTCACGGGCTTCGCCGGGCTGTTCCTCACACAGTGGAAGCAGCTGAACGTCTCGGTCCGGCGGATGCTCGCGCTCATGCGTGGCGAGTCGAGCGGCATCGTGGCCGAAGGATTGGTGACGCGCACGCCACTCTTCGTCCACAGGCCGACGCTCGGCGGGCCGCCGCGCACCGGTCGGGAGCTCCGCGCGCTCGAAGCGACGCATCTTTCCTACCGATATGGGATCCGCGACGTATCGCTTCGCGTCGAGCGCGGCAGCTTCACGGTCGTCACCGGGCGCATCGGAGCCGGGAAGACCACGCTCCTTCGCGTGCTCCTCGGCCTGCTGCCCAGCGAGGCCGGCGAGATCCGCTGGAACGGTGTCCGGATCGACGATCCAGGCACGTTCCTCGCGCCGCCGCGGACCGCGTACGTCCCGCAGGTGCCGCGACTGTTCAGCGATTCTGTGCGCGGGAACATCCTTCTGGGGCTGGCGGACGATCCGCGACTTGCGGCCGCCCTCCGCACGGCAGTGCTCGAACGCGACGTTCCGGGCCTCGCCGAGGGCCTCGACACGCTCGTTGGCTCGCGCGGCGTTCGTCTGTCGGGAGGGCAGATCCAGCGCGTTGCGGCCGCGCGCGCGTTCGTTCGTGAGCCCGAACTCCTCGTCGTCGACGACCTTTCGAGCGCGCTCGACGTGGATACCGAGCGCCTGCTCTGGGAGCGGCTCGATGACCCAGTGCGGCCGGAGGGCACGACGATCCTCGCGGTATCCCACCGTCGCCCCGCGCTGCGGCGCGCGGACCGGATCATCGTCATGAAGGACGGTCGCGTCGATGCCGAAGGCACGCTCGATGATCTCCTCGCGACGTCGGACGAGATGCGACGGCTCTGGGAGGCCGAGACCGCGATGCGACCGTAGCGCCGATATCGCCCCGTTACCCTTTATGAGTGACAGCACGCACTGACATCCGGAACGTCGCGATCATCGCCCACGTCGACCACGGCAAGACGACGCTCGTCGACGCCATGCTCAAGCAGAGCCATATCTTCCGCGACAACCAGCAGGTCGCCGAGCGCGTGATGGACAGCAACGCCCTCGAGCGCGAGCGCGGGATCACGATCATGGCCAAGAACACGGCCATCGTGTACCGCGGGACCAAGATCAACATCGTCGACACGCCCGGCCACGCCGACTTCGGCGGCGAGGTCGAGCGGGTCATGAACATGGTGGACGGCGTCCTTCTTCTCGTGGACGCGGTCGATGGCCCGATGCCGCAGACCAAGTTCGTCCTGCGCCAGGCCCTCCAGCGCGGGCACCGCGCGATCCTCGTCGTGAACAAGATCGATCGCCCGAACGCGCGACCGAACCACGTCCTCAACGAGACGTTCGACCTGTTCCTGGACCTCGGCGCGTCGGAGCAGCAGGCGGAGTTCGAGACCGTGTACACGAACGCCCTCGTCGGCGCGGCGAGCACCGACCACCGGCACATCGGGACGACCCTCGAGCCCCTGTTCGACGCCATCATCGGCGAGATCCCGCCGCCCGACGTGGATCGCGACGGTCCGACGCAGCTGCTCGCGACGATGACGAGCCTCGACGACTACAAGGGCAAGATCGTGCTCGGCCGGCTCCAGAGCGGCCGGGTAAAGCGTGGCCAGAGCGTGGTGCGCATCGACCATGACGGGAAGGTGCTCGCGGCCACGAAGGTCACCGCCGTGTTCACGTTCAACGGCCTCGACCGCGAAGAGGTGGAGGAGGTCGAGGCCGGCGACATCGTGGCCATCGCCGGGGTCGGCGACGCCGCGATCGGCGAGACCATCGCCGACGCCGCCGATCCGCGGC
>JALZAB010000100.1 GCA_030948585.1 Chloroflexota bacterium | reverse complement strand
TGCCGAGATGCTGCGGATTCGCAACGCCTCGCCATCGCGGGGTTGAGACGTCTCGCGGCGCTTGGCGCGGCGTACCGTGCCCACGTCCGGGATCGGGGCAACGAACCGCCGTTCTTGGCGGCCGCCGCATTCCTCGTGACCTTCTTCTTGGTTCGGGTGCTCACCCACGAGATCCGGGCTGGCGAGATCGGGAAAGACATCGCCGTCGGGTCTCTCCACATCCATCACATGGTCCCGGGTCTCGCGCTCGTCCTCGTCGCAGGGCTGCTGGACTTGGCTGGCGTATGGCCCGCGCGACGCGCACTCGCTTTCGGTATCGGAACGGCGCTCGTGCTCGATGAGTTCGCGCTGATCCTGAACTTGGCCGACGTCTATTGGGCGCCGCAGGGCCGTGAAAGCATCGATGCCGTCATGCTCTTCGCAAGTGCGCTCATCGTCGTGGGCCTGGGTGGCGGATTCTGGCATGCCGCGTTCGTCGCGCTGCGTCGGCGGCTCTGACGAGCCGTTGATGATGGGGCGTATGCGACGGTGGGCCCGGGCAGGCGTCGCGCTCGGCGTTGGGTTATTCGTGGCGGCGAGTTGCGTTGGGGCACCGGTCCCGCCCGCCGCGCCCCCCGCTGCGACCGCCTCGAACCTCCTTGCGGCCGATCGAATCCAAATCGTCCACACGAACGACATCCACGGGCACCTTGACGTTACTGATCTCGTCCAAGGGGGAGGGTCTGGGTCGTTCGCCCAGGGCGGACTGGTCGCGATGGGCCAGCAGATCGAGCGGCTCCGCAGCCGCGCGCCAGGGCGGACGCTGCTCGTGGACGCGGGCGACGCCTGGCAAGGTACGTACATCTCGAACGAGAACAAGGGCCAGGCGATCACCCAGATCATGTCCCTACTGAAGTACGACGCCCAGGCCGTGGGAAATCACGACCTCGATTGGGGCCAGGACGTGCTCCGGCAGCGGACCCAGGAGGCAAGCTTCCCGTTTCTCTGCGCGAACTGCGCCGACCAATCTGGTGCGGTCCCCGCGTACCTCAAGCCGTTCGTGGTGAAGGACCTCGGCATCGTGAAGGTCGCGATGATCGGCTTGATCCTTCCGACCGCGGCATCGATCATCAAGGACACGAGCGTTGCGGGCCTGCGTTTCCTCCCGCTGGCGGACACCGTCCGCAAGTACCTACCGGAGATGAGGCGCCAGGCCGACGTGCTGGTGGCGATCACGCATGTCGGCATCGAACCATCCGTCCCGGATGGCGATCGGGCCCTGGCGACCGCGGTTCCCGAGCTCGACGTGATCGTTGGGGGCCATTCCCATACGGCGCTCCGGGCCGCGACGGCCGTCGGCAACACAATCATCGTGCAGACCGGCGCGTACACCGCGAACCTCGGCGACCTCGAGCTCGTCATCGACCCCGCAACGAAGCACATCGTGTCCGCGCCCACGCGCTCGAACGAACTCGTGCCGGTCGCGGGGATCGCCGGTGCGAAGAGCGAGCTCGTGCAGCACGTCCAAGCGATCGTCGACGACCGGAAGGCCGCCGGTCGCCAGTACACGCAGCGCATCGTGGGCTCGCTAGTGCACCCGCTCGATAACCCGCGCTCCGAATGCGGCCTGGGCAACATGATCGTCGACGGCCTGCTCGAGTACGGACGATCGCAGGGATGGAAGAGCGACGTCGCGTTCTACAACATGGCCGGTGTGCGCGCCCCGCTCCCCGCCGGGACCATCACCTACGGACAGCTCTATCAGGTCCTCCCGTTCACCAACGTCGTCATGGGTCTCGACATGACCGGCACGCAGCTGCGGGCCGTCTTCGAGGCGGCCTCCGGCTCCGCCGGCCGGCTCCACGTGGGTGGCGCCGCGTATAGCTACAAGTTCGAGAACGTGCCCGGACAACGCCTGGTCGACGCGACGGTCGGCGGGTCGGCGCTCGATGACGCGCGGCTCTACCACGTGGTGACGATCGACTACCTCTACGGCGGTGGCGACGGACACACCGAATTCAAGGACTCCACGAACGTGCTCTACGGCGACATCGAGGTGGATGCGGTTGCGGCGTACATGGCCGCACACTCACCGCTCGATCCGAAGGTCGAGGGCCGGATCCTTCAGGCCGCGATCCCTGACGGCCAGCAGGTCCTGCGCCCGCTACCTGTGGCACCGACCGCCCCGGTCTTCCCCGCGATGGCCCGATCCGAGGTCGCGTTCGCACACTAGCGCCGATTCCGGCCCGCAGCGGCGGAATGAATCACGCGGGCGGTCGAAGGGAATAGCTGCCGCATCGTGGACACGTGCGCGCGGGAACCAGCTGTCGGGAGTCTTGGTGGGGAAACGCGGTCTCGTTGCAGCCGTCGCACCGTCGCAGCAAGGCCGCGTCCAGCCGGGCCTCGGCTCGCGTGGTGTGACCGAGGATCCGCCCCACGATCCCGGTCTCCGCGCGCGCGGCGCGGTCGCGTTCGTTGAAGTACTCGGACTGCCGCTGAGCCTGCGCGCGCTGGAGCTCGGCTTCGCGCTCGGCGCGCCGCGGCATGCCCTGCTCGTCGATCGCTTCGAGGAGCGCCCCTCGACGGAGCTGAGCGCGGGTGCTGACGAGCTCGGGGAAGGGGCCGTGGCACGCGATGAGCTCATCCAGGAGGTTGAGCTGGCGAGCACGGTAAAAGCCGACGAGCCGGTCGACGCGATCCTGTTGATCAGGAGTGGGTGTCCCGCCCGGCTCCCCGTCGAGCTCGAGCGCGGCAGTTCCGAGATACCCGGCGATTCCGGCGAGCGCGTCGCGTTCGATGTCCGAGGGCGGCCCACCGGCATCGAGGAGGATGGCCAGCGCCTGGCCGGCCGCCACGCCGAATCCGGCCAGCCGTTGCAGTACGCGGATTCGGCCGAATGTCCTTAGATGCTCGGCCATGAGGCTGGGCTCGGCGCCCAGCGTCGCGATCCGCTCCGCGCGAGCCGCTTGCGCCGCTGCGGCTGCCGTCCGCGCTCGATCGAGCTGCGCGCGAGCCGCCCAGAGGCACCCCACCAGGTCGAGCGCGCCATGCCGCGTGAGATGCTCCCAGCAGGCATCGGCGAGCGCTCGAGACTGATCGTCCACCATCGCGCACGCCGCCACACTGACGTGCGGCCGATCACGCAGGTAGCGGCGTCCGGCATGCTCTGCCGCTGCGCGGACGACGTCGAGGACGCTCTGCGCCCGAGCCTCCGTCGTCGTCAGGATGAGGAGGGCGGGACAGAATGGGTACGTCTTGGTCCATGGTGCGCAGAACCAGTACGCGGCGTAGCCCGCGGCTTTCGCCTTGAGCCGCGGAATGCTCATCGTTCCGCGGTCGATCTCGACGTGGGCGATCAGCAGCTGGTCGGCATCGTCGCGGAGTTCGATCCGAGCGTCGGGAGCGATGGCCCGCCATCGGCCATCGACCTGGAAGCGCTCACGGGCCTCGCCCTCCCGAACGAACCAGTCGAGCCGGAGTCCCGGTGTCCCGCCGGTCCGGAGGCCGACGTAGAGCTCGGTAATGGCGGCCGCGTGCGCGAGGAAGAACGGATTCGGTTCGTTGCGGGGCCCGCCCTGCGCAGGAGGCGCGCCGCGGACGAACGCGTCTGCCGCGCGGCTCGGCCAGAAGTAGCTGGGAGCCGAACCGCGCGCGCGGTAGGGGCGGGTGCGCCCGAGCAGCCCGGTCCGAACCAGGCGAGCGGTCCGATAGCGGAGCGTGCGCGCGGGGACCGCAGGAATGAGCCGCTCGAGCTGGCCCGCCGTGACGACTCGCTGGGCAACCAACAACGAAATGAGGTCCCGGTCGGTCGGGGCTAGGCTTGCGAGGGCGACCGATTCGCTCGGCTTATCCAAGAGCGTCTCCCGACGGCGGATTGGTGGGGGTAGGGAACGTTGACCGGACGGAACGACGAACGCCGGGCGCTGTAGAGAGTCGGGCGCGGCCGACTCTCTGATTCGGGCCGTCGAACCTGGCGTTCGTGGCGGTCGGGCTTGCCGATCGACCCACCATCAATCGGTAACCCGAACGGCAACGATCGGCCTGACGCCACCAGCGGTTCCGGCGCTGAGCGGAGCGCGTTGAGCGCTCGTGACAAGCGGCGGTCGGGGCTGCCGGTACCGCGGAACCCTGCGGTCGGCGGCTGCGCGGGACAGACCGGCGGCCCATGTGCCTCAGAACGGCAGGGCCCTGCGTGATCCGGACGACGGAGCTCGCGACCGACCTCCTTGCGACGGTCAGCGGTGCTGCCAGTCCGCCGGCCTCCGTTCATTCCACCGCTCCGGATCGGTCCGGCTGGTCCGCGAGCCTGAGTAGTCCCGGCTCGTCGGCCGCGTCGCGGCCCCGCGATCGCTCCGGCGGGAACGGCGTTTGGATCGGGCCGCTTCAGAACGCACCGCGGTGACCGATGGGAGTTTCCTGCGTACTTCCCTGCTACATCCGAGCTCCTCGGGCCCAACCAGACCTAAGTTGAGAACCGATTGCTGGTTGGCCCAATGTCGACAGCGGTAGCTGACGCAACGCACCGGCGGCCATTCAGTAGCCTTTCGCCGGCATTCGCTGCCTTTCGCCGGCATTCGGCTCCCTTTCGCCGGCCGTCGTTTACCAGGCGGCGACTGCGCGCGAAGGCCAGCGAAGGTCAGGCGGAGAACTGCGAACCCTCATCGCGGGTTCGACTCCCGCCGACGCCTCCGTGACGGTTCGTACTGTCGCTAGCTCAGCCTCGCGGCAGTCCAGGAGAGGGGCGCTTCTAGGAAGGCCCGGGGGCCGCGCTATTCTGCCGAACACCAACCTGGACAATCCGAGTTTCTTGTACGCGATTGCTGCGGTCAGCATCAGCATGGCTGGATTCGCCGGCATCGTCGCGGCGCTCCGGCAGAGCGATCTCCTTCGCCCACAACACCACTTCTGGAGTGGGATCATCCTGTGGCACTGCTTGGCGGCTACCTTCCTGGCGCTATTCCCGGTGACGC
>JALZAB010000095.1 GCA_030948585.1 Chloroflexota bacterium | reverse complement strand
CGAGCGCGCCGAGTACGCGCTCATCGCGGAGAAGGTCTCGCACGGCGGGCGGAGCTGGTACATGGTTGGGCTCGACCAGTGGCAGGGCGCCGGCGGGACGCTCATCGCGCCAGCCAAGCCGGACCTGAGCCCGTTCGTCGTCTTCCACGACCTCCGACCGCTCAGCGGGGGCGCGCTGTATGCCGTGTGGCTCGTCGACGCGGACGGCCACTGGGTCCGCGGCGCGAGCTTCGCGCCCGACGGGCACACCGTCCAAAGCGTCGATCTCACCGTGCCCGTCGATAACTACGCCCAGTGCGCCGTCACGATCGAGATGTCCGCCGAAGGCAAGCGCACCGGCCCGCTCGTCATGCAGTCCCGGATCGCTCCGCCCGGGCAATAGGAAAAGGCCCGGGCCTTGCGGCCCGGGCCCTTGCGACCTACGAGGTCTCGACTAGCTAGTAGTCCATCCCGCCGCCCGGCGGCATGCCGGCGGGGGTCTTGTCCTTCTCCGGGAGATCCGTGATGAGGGCCTCGGTGGTGAGGATCATCGCGGCGACGGAGGCGCCGTTCTCCAGAGCGGACCGCGTGACCTTCGCGGGGTCGATGATGCCGGTCTTCACCAGGTCGACGATCTCGTTCTTGATCACGTCGTAGCCCCAGGTGCCGGACTTCGACTCGGCCTGCTTGCGACGGACGCCTTCGAGCATGACGCCGCCGTCCTGCCCTGCGTTCGCCACGAGCTGGCGGAACGGCTCCTCGAGCGCGCGGCGGAGGATATTCACGCCGGTGAGTTCGTCGCCGGTGGCCTGGACCTTGTCCAGGGCCTTAACGGCGTTCAGGAGCGCCACCTCACCGCCCGGAAGGATGCCTTCCTCGACGGCCGCACGGGCCGCGGAGAGGGCGTCCTCGACGCGGTGCTTCTTCTCCTTCAGCTCGATCTCGGTCGCGGCACCCACGCGGATGATCGCGACACCGCCGGCGAGCTTCGCGAGACGCTCGTTGAGCTTCTCCTTGTCGAAGTCGCTGGTGGTCTCCTCGATGAGGGCCTTGATCTGCTTCACGCGGGCGAGGATCCCCTCCTGAGAGCCGTGGCCCTCGACGAAAGTGGTCTCGTCCTTGTTGGACGTGACGCGACGGGCGCGGCCGAGGTCTGCGACGGTGGTCGAGTCGAGCTTGCGACCGACCTCTTCGCTGATGACCTTGCCACCGGTGAGGATCGCGATGTCCTCGAGCATCGCCTTGCGACGGTCACCGAAGCCCGGGGCCTTCACGCCCAGGACGTTGATGGTGCCGCGAAGCTTGTTCACGACGAGCGTGGCGAGGGCCTCGCCGTCGATGTCTTCGGCGACGATGACGAGGTTCTTGCTGACCTGCACGAGCTTCTCGAGCACCGGCAGGATGTCCGTGATCGCCGAGATCTTCTTGTCCGTGATGAGGATGTACGCGTCTTCGATGATCGCTTCCATGCGGTCGGCGTTCGTGACGAAGTACGCCGAGATATAGCCGCGGTCGATCTGCATCCCCTCGACGTATTCCTTCTCGAACTCGAGGCCCTTGGACTCTTCGACGGTGATCACGCCGTCGCGGCCCACCTTGTCGTGGACCTCCGCGATGAGCTCGCCGATCTCGGCGTCAGCGGCGGAGATCCCAGCGATGTTGGCGATCTCCTCCTTGCCCTTGACCTCGACGGCCTGCGACTTGAGCTCAGCGACGACGGCGTCGACGCCCTTCTCGAGGCCACGCTTCAGGAGCATCGGGTTGGCGCCCGCGGCGATGTTCTTCAGGCCTTCGGTGACAATCGCCTGCGCGATGACGACCGACGTGGTCGTGCCATCGCCGGCGATGTCGTTCGTCTTGGTCGCGGCTTCCTTGAGAAGCTGCGCGCCCATGTTCTCGAACGGGTCCTCGAGCTCGATCTCACGCGCGACGGTGACGCCATCGTGGGTCACGGTCGGCGCACCGAACTTCTTGTCGACCGCGACGTTACGGCCCTTCGGGCCGAGGGTCGTCTTGACGGCGTTCGCCATCTTGTCGACGCCCATCTTGAGCGAGGCTCGCGCGTCTTGGGTGAACTGGAGCTGCTTGGCCATATCTTTCTCTTCCTCCGCTTAGGACTCGATGAGGGCGAGCACGTCGTCCTGTGACAGGACAAGGAGCTCGTCTTCGTCGAGCTTGAATTCGGTGCCGGCGTACTTCTGGTAGAGGACCCGGTCACCGACCTTCAAGATCATCTCGGTCTTGTTGCCGTTCTTGTCGAGACCGCCCGGACCGACTGCCAGGACCTTGCCCTCCATGGGCTTCTCCTTCGCCGTGTCCGGAAGCAGGATCCCGCTCTTCGTCATTTCCTCGCGCTCGAGGGCTTTGACGACCACGCGGGAGCCAAGGGGCTTGAGCTTGAGCTTGGTGGTGGGCTTGTCTGCGACTGCTGCTGGCATGTGCTCCTCCGTACCTTGTGCGCGATTTTGGCCAGGTAAATGCCGGGTTTGGGCTCCGCGAACGGACTTAGCACTCCCCTGGCGCGACTGCTAACAGACTACTTTCGGGCCGGTCGGACTGTCAAGCGATACGCCGGACGAGCGAGCCATCGCCGCAGTTCCCTATGGTTGCCGCGTGCAGATCGATCGCCTGGAGACCTGGGTCCTCGAGGCCGAAGGCCCTGCGATCGAGTTCGGCGCCGGCAAGTACTCGACTTTCAAGGCCATGGTCGTCGCGGTGACCACCGACGACGGCATCACCGGCTGGGGCGAGTGCATCGCCCGGCGCGCGCCGAAGGTGCTCGACACGGTGGTCCGCGAGCTGCTCTGGCCCGTCCTGAGGGGCCGCGATCCGCACGACGTCGAGGGGCTCTGGGACGAGCAGTTCGCGCTCCTGCGCCCGTGGGGCCATTACCGGGGCTTCGTCCAGGAAGGGATGAGCGGGCTCGATCAGGCGCTCTGGGACATCCTGGCCCAGGCTCAGGGCATCCCCCTCTACAAGGCCCTGGGCGGCGCGGGCCGGAGCTCGGTCCCGGTGTACGGGTCGAAGATTTACACGGCCGATCCGGCGGCGATGGCCAAGCAGGCGAAACAGAAGGTCGATGACGGCCACGTCGCGCTCAAGATCCAGATCGGCCGCTCGGCCGAGCGCGGCGGGTGGCGCGGCGACGTCGAGATCACGAAGGCGATCCGGGACGCGGTGGGCCCGACGATCGACATCGGCGCGGATGTGAACAGCGCCTACGACGCGGCCACGGCCATCAAGGCGTGCCACGAGCTCGCGCGATACGACCTGTGGTTCATCGAGGAGCCGGTGTTCCCGGACGATATCGATGGGTACGAGCTGATCCGTCGCTCGCAGCCGATCCCCGTCGCCGCGGGAGAGTCCGAGTTCGGGATCTTCGGGTTCCGCGAGCTGCTGAAGCGGCGCGCGATCGACATCGTGCAGCCCGACGTCGCGCGGATCGGCGGGTTCACCGCGGCCAAGCGGCTCGGAGCGCTCGTCCATGCGCACAACGTCAAGTACGCGCCGCACACCGGCTTCTCGTGCGGATTGGCGCAGCTCGCTTCGATGCATCTGGCCGCTGCCGTCCCCAACCTCTCGAAGCTCGAGGAAATGTTCATAGTCAATCCCCTGGCCGAGATCTTCGAGGAGCCGCTTCCGAAATCGAAGAACGGGATGGTCACGATGCCGACCGGACCGGGCATGGGCCTTGCCGTCGACCGGAAGAAATTGGAGAAGCACCGGGTCGCATGATCAAGCCCTGGCGGGTGCTGGAGAAGCGCGTCCTGCTGGAGCGACCGCCGTGGTTCACCGTCGGCGAGCAGGACGTCGAGCTGCCGGACGGCGAGCTCCTGCATGACTACAACTGGATCACGATGCGGTCGTTCACCATCATCGTGCCGCTCCTCGATGGCGACCGGACGATCCTCGCCCGCTCATTCAAGCTCGGCGTCGGAAAGATCTCCCTGTCCCTGCCCGCCGGCTACCTCGAGGAAGGCGAAGCGCCGCTCGCCGGTGCGAAGCGCGAGCTCATGGAAGAGACCGGCCACGAGGCCGCCGAGTGGACGCCGCTTGGCTCGTACGTCGTCGATGGCAATTACGGCTCGGGCGCGATGCACGCGTTCATCGCCGAGGGCGCGCACAAGGTCAAGGAGCCGGCCAGCGGGGACCACGAGGAGCAGGAGCTGCTGACGATGCCCTTCGACGACGCGGTCGCGAAGCTGCGCGGCGGCGAGGTCGCGCAGCTCGCCACGGCCGCCGCCCTCGGCCTCGCGGCCATCGCCCTCGGTCGCTGATATAGGTCCTCGTTAGAGGGTCAGACTTCCGCTGACTCTTGTGGGGAGGCCGGTACTCCGCTATTCGGTTCGAGCCGTTGCGACTAGTGTCCGGCCCTCGCACTCCGTCCGTGAACGGTGA
>JALZAB010000089.1 GCA_030948585.1 Chloroflexota bacterium | reverse complement strand
GCGCGCATCGCATCGTCGGTGTCGTGATGGAGATACGCGATCTTGTCGGCGTAGCGCACGACCCAGCCCTCAGGCGTCTCGGGGACGCCCCATGCGGCGGTCTCCAGCCCGCCCTCGGTCGGCGCGGAGTGCTTCAGGATCCCGTCGCGGACCTCGTGCGTGAGGTTGAGGCCCTTGCCGTTCTTCTCGATGCGCTCGGCGATGCGAACGCTCTGCTGGTTGTGCCGGAACCCGTCGGGTAGGAATCGCGCGAGCAGCTCCTCCCCCACATGCCCGAACGGCGTGTGCCCGATGTCGTGGCCGAGGGCCATGGCCTCGAGCAGATCTTCATTGAGCTGCAGCGCGGTCCCCATCGCGCGGCCGATGGAGTTCACCTCGAGGATGTGGGTCAGCCGGGTCCGGTAGTGGTCCCCGACAGGGGCCAGGAAGACCTGGGTCTTGTGCTTGGTGCGCCGGAAGGCCTTCGAGTGCACGATGCGGTCCCGGTCCACCTGGAATGCGGTGCGGGTGGCCGACGGCTCCTCCGGGTGGTCGCGTTTCGCGCCGGCGCTCTTGGTCGCGTACGGAGCGAGCGAAGTGCGCTCCGCCTCCTCTTGGCGCTCGCGGATCCGGAGCGCCGTGACGGACTTGGTCCGAGAGAGTCGCGCCGCACGGTCCGTCACGCTGGCCATTGCGGCTACAGGTTACCGTGGCCGACCGTGGCGACCTTCCTCGTGACCCAGCGGCGGTCCGGGCCGGAGTGGGACCCCTCGCGGCGGATGGAAGAGCAACGCGCCTGGCCGGCCCACGCGGCGTTCATGGATCAGCTCGTCACCGACGGCTTCATCGTGCTGGGCGGACCGCTTCCGGACGAGCACCGCGTCGTCCTCGTCATCGAGGCTGAGTCCGAGGACGCGATCCGGACGACGTTCGCCCGCGACCCCTGGGCCGAGACGCACCTGCGGATCGACAGCATCGAGCGTTGGACGATCCGGTTGGACGGACGGCGCCGCTAGCGGTCGCGCTCTCCTGATGCGAGGGCGGCCTGGGCCGCGGCAAGCCGCGCAACGGGCACCCGATACGTCGATGGCGAGACGTAGGTGAGCCCGATGTCGTGGCAGAACGCGACGGAGCTCGGCTCGCCGGCGTGCTCGCCGCAGATGCCGATCTTGAGGTCGGGCTTCGTCTTGCGGCCGCGGTCGACGCCCATCTTCATCATCTCGCCGACGCCGCCGCGGTCGATCACCTGGAACGGGTCGTCGGGGATGATCCGCTGCTCGACGTACCGGGTGAGGAAGCTCTTCTGCGCGTCATCGCGCGAGATGCCGAGGACGGTCTGGGTCAGGTCGTTAGTGCCGAACGAGAAGAACTCGGTCTTGGTGGCGATCTCATCAGCGATGATGCAGGCCCGCGGGATCTCGATCATCGTGCCGAACTTGAACGGGATCTTCCGTCCGCGCTCCTTCTCGACGGCCGCGGCCACGCTCATCACCTGATCGCGCAGGCGGTCGAGCTCCCCCATCGTGCCCACGAGCGGCATCATGATCTCGGGCTTCGCGCTCACGCGCTGCTCGGCCGAATCCGCCGCGGCGCCGAGGATGGCGCGGATCTGCATCTCGAGGATCTCCGGGTACACAAGCAGGAGGCGACACCCGCGCAGGCCGAGCATCGGGTTGTCCTCGTGGATTTGCTCCAGCCGCCGCCAGATCCTGCGCTTCTCCTCGATGTCAGGGCCGTCCTTGCCGGTCGCTTCGGCCACCGCGATGTCGATGTCCACGTCCGCGAACTCGCGGAGGAACTCGTGCAGCGGCGGGTCGATGAGCCGGATGACGACCGGCAGGCCATCCATGGCCTTGTACATCTCGCGGAAGTCGCCCTGCTGGAACGGGAGCAGCTTCGCGAGGGCGGTCTGCCGGCCCTCGAGGGTGTCCGCCATGATCATGTCCTGGACGAACGGCAGCCGCTCGGCCTGCCGGAACATGTGCTCGGTCCGCGCGAGTCCCACGCCCTCCGCGCCGAGCTTGCGCGCCTCGATGCATTCGCCGGGGGTGTCGGCATTCACCCACACCCCAAGACGGCGGCGCTTGTCGGCCCACGACAGCAGCTCGATGAGCTGCGTCTCTTTCTCGTAATTCGGCGGGTTCGTCGCGAGCTTGCCCGCGAAGACCTCGCCCGTCGTGCCGTCGATGGAGATCGCGTCGCCCTCCTTGATGACCGTCTTGCCGACGCGCATCTCGCGCTTGTGAAGATCGATCGAGAGCTCGGCGCAGCCGGCGACGCACGGCAGGCCGAGGCCGCGGGCCACGACGGCGGCGTGCGAGGTCGAACCGCCCCGCGCGGTCAGGATCCCGGTCGCGGCGATCATCCCGTGGAAGTCGTCTGGTGACGTCTCCGGTCGTACGAGCACCACGAGCTGCTTCTGACCCTTGAGAGCGACCGCACGGTCCGCGTCGAACACCGCGCGCCCCGTTGCCGCGCCGGGCGACGCGTTGAGCCCCTTGGCGAGGAACCGGCCCTCCTTCCGCGCGCGCTCGACCGCGGCCGGATCGAAGCCGGGCACGAGGAGCTGCTCCACCTGGAGCGGATCGACGCGCTGGATCGCCTCGTCCTTCGTGATGAGCTTCTCGCGGACCATGTCGGTCGCGATCTTCACCGCGGCGCGCGCCGTCCGCTTTGCGGAGCGGGTCTGCAGCATGTACAGCTTGCCGCGCTCGATCGTAAACTCAAGGTCCTGCGCGTCGCGGTAGTGCTTCTCGAGACGCTGCGCGATCTTCTCGAACTCGGCGTAGGCCTTCGGCATGTCGCGCTTCATGTCCGCGATCTTCGCGGGCGTGCGAATGCCCGCGACGACGTCCTCGCCCTGCGCATTGGTGAGGTACTCGCCGTAGAGCTTCTTCTCGCCGGTGTTGGGGTCGCGGGTGAACGCTACGCCCGTCCCAGAGTCGTCGCCCATGTTGCCGAACACCATCGTCACGACGCTGCAGGCCGTGCCGAGGTCATCGGAGATCTTGAACTGCTTCCGGTAGTCCTTCGCCCGCTGCCCGAACCACGATCCGAACACGGCCTCGACCGCGAGGCGGAGCTGGTCGTGCGGCTCGGTCGGGAACGCCTTGCCGGTCTCCTTCTTCACGATCGCCTTGAACTCGATCACGAGTGCTTCGAGATCCTTCGCGGTCAGGTCCGTGTCCGATCTGGCGCCCTTCTTCTTCTCTAGCACTTCATCGAACTTCTTCGCGTCGATGTCGAGCACGATGCGGCCGAACATGGAGATGAACCGCCGGTACGCGTCCCACGCGAAGCGCTCGTTCTTGGTGAGCGTCGCGAGGCCCTGGCGGCTCTGATCGTTAAGCCCGAGGTTCAGGACCGTGTCCATCATCCCGGGCATCGACATCGCCGCACCCGAACGGACCGAGACGAGCAACGGGTCCTTCGAATCGCCGAGCTTCTT
>JALZAB010000001.1 GCA_030948585.1 Chloroflexota bacterium | reverse complement strand
GGGGACCCCGTCGCGATCGTCGCCGCCGATGACGCCCAGACCGCGCGGGACGCGCTGCAGCGCATCGCGGTGACCTACGAGGTCCTGCCCGAGATCACCGATCCGATCGCGGCGCTGCAGCCGGAGGCGCAGCCGATCCACGACCAGGGCAACGTGATCGATGCGGTGCACCTGATCCACGGGGATCCGTCCGCGCGCGCGGATGTGGAAGTCTCCGGCGAGTACGAGCTGGGGATGCAGGACCAGGCGGCCCTCGGTCCCGAGGCGGGGCTCGCGTTCCCGGACGACGACGGTGGCGTGACGCTGCACATCGCGACGCAGTGGCTGCATGAGGATCTGCGCCAGATCGCGCCATGCCTGGGCCTGCCGGAGGACAAGGTGCGGCTCGTCATGTCCGGCGTCGGCGGCGCGTTCGGCGCCCGCGAGGACGTCACGCTGCAGATCCACCTCTGCCTGCTCGCCCTCGCGACGACGCGGCCGGTGCGCATGACGTATGGCCGTGAGGAGTCCTTCTACGGCCATGTGCACCGCCACCCGGCTCGGCTCTTCTACGCGCATGGGGCCACAAAGGACGGGACCCTCGTCTACGTCCGCGCGACCATCGTCCTCGACGGCGGGGGCTACGCGTCGTCGAGCCCTGCGGTCATCGCGAACGCGGCGTGCTTCGCCGCCGGCCCGTATCGCGTGCCGAACGCCGAGGTCTGGAGCGTCGGCGCGTACACCAACAACCCACCGACCGGCGCGATGCGTGGGTTCGGCGCGGTGCAGACGTGCTTCGCGTATGAGGCGCAGATGGATCTGCTCGCCGCGAAGCTGGGGATGGATCCGGTCGCGCTGCGGATGCGGAACGCGCTCGAGGACGGCGATGAGATCATCACGAGCCAGCCGGTCGTCGGATCCGAGCCGGTCCGCGAGATCGTGCGGCGGGCGAACGCGCTGCCACTCCCGCCGACGGGGCGCGCGTCGGACATCGAGCTGCCCGGCGGCGCCGGCAACCTCACGCTCGGCGAGGGGGTCGTGCGCGGCGTCGGCTTCGCCGCGGGCTTCAAGAACGTCTGCTACTCGCACGGCTTCGACGACTCGTGCGACGCGCGGGTGCGGCTCGAGCTCGACTCGGAGGGACCGATCGCGCACGTTCACACGGCGGCCGCCGAAGTGGGGCAGGGGGTCGTGACCGTCCAGCTGCAGATCGCGCGGACCGAGCTCGGGATCGAGCGGGTCGTCGTGGACAACGCCGATACGCGGATCGGCTCTGCGGGCTCCAGCTCGGCGTCGCGGCAGACCTGGATGACCGGAGCCGCGGTGAAGGCGGCGTGCGATCTGGTGAATGGCGAGCTCGATAGGCGAGCTCGTGACCACGGAATCGCGCGCGACCGCATCGAGCAGCTGCTCGACACCCCGGTCGAGCATCGGATCACGTACCGGCACAAGCCCACCGAGTCGTTGAACGACGTGACCCAGAACCACGGTCATGTGGCGTTCCTGTTCGCCGCGCATCGGGCGACCGTGGACGTCGATCTCGGCACCGGCTTGGTGAAGGTCGTTCAGGTCGCTACGGCGCAGGACGTTGGAAAGGCCATCAATCCCATCGCTGTGATCGGTCAACTCGAGGGTGGCATCGCGCAGGGGCTCGGCCTCGCGGTGATGGAGGAGGTGATCCTGAAGGATGGCGCGGTGAAGAACGCGTCATTCACCGACTACCTGTTGCCGACGACCCTCGACATGCCGCCGGTCATCGCCGATGTGATCGAGCACCCGCATCCGGACGCGCCGTACGGCGCCAAGGGCGTCGGCGAGCCGCCGACCATCTCGAGCACGCCCGCGATCGTCGCCGCGATCCGAGCGGCGACCGGCCGCGAGCTCAATCGAGTGCCGGTGCGTCCGGATGACATCGTGTTCGGCACGGTCGCCCGATCGGCCTGGGCTATCGTCGCCGGGATGGATCCGCGTACTGCGAGCCGCCGATGACGACCGAGCTCACGCCGGGCCAGGTCGCTGGTTATCTCGAGGCCAGCTGCGCGCTCATCGAGTCCGAGCTCCGAGCCCTCGGCGATGATGCGGGGTGGCACCAGGCGCCGGGCGACTGGTGCGCTCGCGAGGTCGTCGGCCATCTCGTCGAGGCCGAGAAGCGCGGCTTCGCCGGACGGATCCGGATGATCCTGGCCCAGGACGCCCCGCAGCTCGAGGCGTGGGATCAGGACGAGGTGGAGACACAGCGGAATGATTGCGGCCGGGTCACCGACAGCGTCTGGATGGAATTCATGGGCCTGCGCCGGGACAGCGTGACCCTCGTGGGCTCGCTCCGGCCCGCGGACCTCGACCGCGGCGGGATGCATCCGAAGGTCGGGGAACTCAAGGTGCGGTGGCTGCTCCACGAGTGGATCTCGCACGATCGCAACCACACGAAGCAGCTGCTCTCGATCGCGCAAGAGCGGGTGTGGCCGTTCATGGGCAACTCGCAGCAGTTCAAAGGAGAGTGATGGGCTGATGCCGATCCACCTGCGTGCCCAACCGGGCGATTACGCCGAAGCGTGCCTGCTGCCGGGCGACCCCCTGCGCGCGAAGTACATCGCGGAGACGTATTTCACGGACGCGAAACAGGTGAACGCCGAGCGGGGCCTGCTCGGGTACACCGGCACGTACGAGGGCACGCGCGTGTCGGTGCAGGGCACCGGGATGGGCAGTCCAGGCGCGACCATCGTCTTCGAGGAGCTCATCCAGCTCGGGGTCACGACGCTCATCCGGGTCGGCACGTGCGGCGGCCTGCAGCTCGGCCAGAAGCTCGGCGACACGATCGTCGCGATCTCCGGCGTGTCGGCCGACAGCACGGCGACGCACCTGGTCGGCAACGAGCCGCACACGCCCACGGCGAGCTTCGAGCTCAGCCATGCCGCGGTGCACGCCGCCGAGGCGATGGGCCAACCCGTGCACGTTGGGCCGGTCGCGTCGAGCGATCTCTTCTACAACCCCGACGGTGGGCAATACGCGCGCTGGTCGCAGCGTGGCGTACTCGCCGTCGAGATGGAAGCGGCCGCCCTGTTCACGGTCGCCGCGCTCAAAGGCGTGCGCGGAGGCTGCCTCCTGCTGGTGTCCGACATGGTCATCGACGGAACGTTCACGCGCATCAGCGACGAGGAGATGCGCGCGGCCGTGGATCGCACGACCCGGATCGCGCTCGCGGTCGCGATCGGCGCGAAACGGGCCGCTCCAGCCTAGGCGGCCGCAGGACCGTGCTCCCGCTCGAGATCCTGAAGGCCGCGCCGAAGGTGCTCCTGCACGATCACCTGGATGGCGGCCTGCGCCCGCGGACCATCGTCGAGCTCGCGCGGGAGCAGGGCTACGACGGCCTCCCGACGACCGACCCGGACGAGCTCGGCCGGTGGTTCCACGCGAGCGCGGCGTCGGGCTCGCTGCCGCTGTATCTGCGCGGATTCGCCCACACGATCGCGGTCATGCAGACGCCCGAGGCCGTGGAGCGCGTCGCGTACGAGTGTGCTGAGGATCTTTCGGCCGATGGTGTCGTCTACGCGGAGGTCCGCTACGCGCCGGTCTTCTCGACGCAGCGGGGCATGAATCTCGAGCAGGTCGTCGCCGCCGTCGCGCGGGGCTTCGACCGCGCGGAGCGCGATCGCCCCATCGTGATGCGCCAGATCGTGTGCGCGATGCGAGACCGGACCGACTCGCTCGAGATGGCCGAGCTCGCCGTCGCGTTCCGCGATCGGGGGTGCGTCGGATTCGACATCGCCGGCGAAGAGGCCGGTCATCCGCCGAAGGTCCACCTCGAGGCGTTCCAGTACTGCCGCCAGCAGAACTTCAGCATCACCATCCACGCCGGCGAGGCGTTCGGGCCGCCCTCCATCTGGCAGGCCCTCCAATACTGCGGCGCGCATCGCATCGGCCACGGCGTGCGGCTCGTCGAGGACATGGCCATCGACGGGGACAAGGTCGTGAAGCTCGGCCAGCTCGCCACATACATCCGTGACCACCG
>JALZAB010000068.1 GCA_030948585.1 Chloroflexota bacterium | reverse complement strand
CGCGAGCATCAAGAACTCCGTCCAGTTCGTCGCCTCGGGCCCGCACAGGTCGCCGAGACCGTTCGGTGGATTCACGCACGAACTGACGGTTGGCAGCAAGAAGTGATGGAGGAACCCGTTGTCCGGCGGGAAGCCGATGAAGCCGACCAGGATGCTGCCAGCCGCGAGCACGAGCAGCGGCATGGTCATCAGGCGCGGCGACTCATGGGCGTGCTCGTAGAGGTGACGGTCCCGTGGCTGGCCGTGGAACGTGAGCCAGATCGCGCGGGTCACGTAGAACGCCGTGAGCCCGCCGGTGAACACACCGACGACCCAGAGGATCGGATAGCCGTTCTTGAACGCCGACCCGAGGATCTCGTCCTTGGACCAGAACCCGGCGAGCGGCGGGAGCGCCGCGAGCGCGCCGCCCGCGATGACCATCGTCCAGTACGTGAGTGGCATCTTCGATCGGAGCCCACCCATCTGACGCATGTCCTGCACGTTGCCCACGCCGTGGATGACGGACCCCGAGCCAAGGAAGAGGAGCGCCTTGAAGAAGGCGTGCGTGATGAGGTGGAACATCGCGGCGATCGGCGCGCCCACGCCGAGGGCGAGGAACATGTACCCGAGCTGCGACACCGTGGAGTACGCCATGACGCGCTTGATGTCGAACTGCACGAGCGCGATGGTGGCCGCGAAGATCGCGGTGAGCGCGCCGACGGCGCCGACGATGGCGAGCACGGGTCCGGCGGCCGCGAACAGCGGCGTCGATCGCGCGACGAGATACACGCCGGCGGTGACCATGGTCGCCGCGTGGATCAGGGCCGACACGGGGGTCGGGCCCTCCATCGCGTCGGGAAGCCACGAGTACAGCGGGAGCTGCGCCGATTTGCCGGTCGCGCCCAGGAAGAACGCGATGCCGATGAGCGCCAGGACCCCCTGCGCCGGCGGATCCTTCGCAACCCGCTCGAAAACGTCAACGAAATTCATCGAGCCGAACACGAGAAAGGTCGTGATCATGCCGATCATGAAGCCCCAGTCCCCGATCCGGTTCATCACGAAGGCCTTCTTCGCGGCGCCGGCCGGCTCGGGGCGCTCGAACCAGAAGCCGATGAGCAGATAGCTACAGAGTCCGACACCCTCCCACCCGACGAACATGACGAGGTAGTTGTCGCCCAGGACGAGGATGAGCATCGCGAACACGAAGAGCGGCAGCCACGTGAAGAACCGCCAGAACCCGTGGTCGTGGGCCATGTAGCCAATCGAATAGACGTGCACGAGGAGCGACACGATCGTGACGACGAGGAGCATGGCCGATGACAGCGGGTCGACCTGGGCGGCGACGTCGATGTGGAAGTCGCCGACGCTGATGAACGTGTACAGCGGAACGATCGTGCGGGCCGCGCCCGCGCGCACCTCCAGGAAGACCGCGATGGACATGAGCGCGGCCGCCGCGATCGCGGCGGAGGCGAGCGGGCCGGTCCACCGGCCGAGCCAGCGCCTCCCGAACAGCGCGTTCACGACGAACGCGGCCAGCGGGAAGGCCGGGATCAGCCAGACGTTGGGGATCATCCCTTCATCTCGTGGAGGTCGTCGACGTTCACGGTCGGACGATTGCGATACGACGAGAGGATGATCGCGAGTCCGACAGCCACCTCGGCCGCGGCGATCACGAACACGAACACCACGAACACGCTGCCGCGCTGATTCAGTGGGTTGCCCGCGCCGAGCTGTCCCGAGCGGCGGGAGAAGGCGACGAGCGCGAGGTTGCTCGCGTTCAACATGAGCTCGACGCACATGAGGATGACGACCGCGTTGCGGCGCATGAGCACTCCGGCGGTCCCGATGAAGAACAGGATCGCCGAGACGGCGATGAACGCGCCCAGCGGAACGGTCACTGCTCGTCACGCTTCACGAGAACGATCGCCCCGACCAGCGCCGCGAGCAGCAGGACCGAGGCGATCTCGAAGGGGAAGGCGTAGTCCGTGAACAGGCTCGCTGCGAGCGGGATGAGGTCGCCACCTTTCGCCGATGGCGTGAGCGGGTCCGCGAACGAGAACGCGAGGTACGCGACTGGCAGGGCGATGAGCAGCACGAACGCGGCGGCCCAGCGGGTCTGTTCCTGGAAGAAGAGCCCGTAGGCGCGCTCCTCCTGCTTGGTGAACATCACACCGAAGAGGATGAGGATCGTGATCGCGCCGACGTAGATGAGCACCTGAAAGAGCGCGATCGTCTCCGCGCCGAGCAGCAGGAACATGCCGGCCATGCCGGCGAACGTCAGGGCCATCAGCAACGCCTGCGCGGTGATCCGCCGCAGGACGACGACGCATAGACCCGCCCCGATGATCCCCAGGGCGAACAGCGCGAAGAAGAAGGGCTCGAGGAAGTCCACGACTTAGGGCGCGAGACGCACGTCGCGCATGGCGACGTTCTCCCGCGTTCGCGACCGGAACCGCAGCAGCCGGCGGCGCTGGGTGAACGGCAGGCCGATGACCAGCAGGCCGACGAGCAGCCAGTTGACGACGGCGAGCGGGAGACGCGGATCGGAGAACGCCAGGATGATCACTGCCGACGCCATGATGTTGACCAGCGCGAGCGGGATGAGCACCTTCCAGCAGAAGCCCATGAGCTGATCGATGCGCAGGCGCGGCAAGGTCGCGCGGATCCACATGAACAGGACGACGAACGCGTAGGTCTTGAGGGTGAACCAGAGGACTCCGAGAATCGGCACGGCGTCGACCCCCGGGCCGTGCCAGCCGCCGAACCAGAGCGTGGCCATGATCGCCGAGACGACCGTGACCTCGCCGTACTCGGCGAGGAAGAAGATGCCCCACCGCATCCCGGAGTACTCGGTGAGGAACCCCGCGACGAGCTCGGATTCTGCCTCGGGAAGGTCGAATGGGTTGCGGTTGGTCTCGGCGAGCGCGGCGATGAGGTACGTCACGAAGGCCATCGGCAGAATGAGCACGTTCACGAGCGCGCCGGGCTGCGAATTGGTGATGTCGACCATCGACAGCGAGCCCACGTAGAGGACCACCGTCACCAGGGCGAGGATCTGCGGCACCTCGTAGGAGATGAGCTGGCCCGCCGAACGAAGGCCACCCATCAGCGAGTACTTGTTGTTTGAGGCCCACCCCGCGATGACGATGCCCAGCACCGTCATCGAGCCGAGCGTCGTCAGATAGAGGAGGCCGACGTTGAGGTTCGCGCCGACGAAGTCCGGCCCGAACGGCAGCACCACGAACGAGGCGAGCATCGGGCTGAAGACAATGGCCGGCGCCGCCAGAAAGAACGGCGCGTCCGTCAGCTTCGCGCGAATGTCCTCTTTTGCGAGCA
This sequence comes from Chloroflexota bacterium, assembly GCA_030948585.1. Taxonomy (GTDB): domain Bacteria; phylum Chloroflexota; class Limnocylindria; order P2-11E; family P2-11E; genus UBA4735. The sequence continues at coordinate 14,920 of JALZAB010000068.1, read as the reverse complement.
ATTTGATGGCGTCGGCGAACGTTTGGAGCAGCCCGAACGGCCCGGTGTGATACGGGCCGACGCGGTCCTGCATGACCGCCTGGATCTTGCGCTCGAGGAAGATCTGCGCGAGGGCCCCGTTGAGGACGAGGAACACGGCCAGGCCGACCGCGATGACGAGCCGCAGCACGGCCCAGACGACCGGATCGATCCCGAACGGTCCGACGGGCATCGCTCAGCCTCCGCGCGCGTCGCTGCGCGGTGGCAGGAAGCTCTTCCGCAGCGGGTGTCCGGGGAACGACTCCTCGAGGAAGATGCGCCGCAGATCGGGATGGCCGTCGAACGTGATGCCGAACATGTCGTACGTCTCGCGCTCGCACCAGTTCGCCCCGGGCCACACCGTCGACAGGGTGGGGATCCGCGGATCCATTTCCGGGCACACGCTGCGCAGCATCACGAACGCGTGCGTCGTCGTGCCGCGCACGAACGTGACCGAGCGCAGCTCCGCGCCGGTGTCGACACCGGCGTTGGTCGAATACAGATCGCACTTCGTCAGCTCGTCGTCGCGCACGAGCGTCGCGACCTCCACGAGCCGATCCCGATCGACATCGATGACGATCATGTCGTGCAGGGTCGAGACGCGGGCCCGCTCCCCGAGCGTCGCGCGAAGGGACGACGCGAGGCGCGCGAGCTCCGGGCTCGGCCGCACCGGGGTCAGTACCACCGCAGGACCTGCTTGCGCCACGCGTAGAAGAGGCCGACCACGAGGATGAGGATGAACACGAACATCTCGATGAGGCCGTTCCAGCCGAGGGACCTGAACAGCACCGCCCACGGGAACAGAAAGATCACCTCGACGTCGAAGACGACAAACAGCAGGGCGAAGATGTAGAAGTGGCTGGGGTATCGGCCCCATGCTTGGCCGACCGGCTCTTCGCCGGACTCGTACGTTCGGGACTTCTCGAGAGACGGTTTCCGCGGCGCGACAAGGCGGGAGACGCCGAGCAATACGGTGACGAAGCCCGCACCGACGATGAAGAACGCGAAGACATAGAAATACGACAGGTTGTAGTCGGGCACTGCGGTCGTAGCGTACGAACGCCCTCAGATCGCCGCAAACCGCGCCCATTCGGCGGGGAATCGCCACCCAAAGGTCCCAGTTGCCATAACGACACCCCCCCGTTGCGCGGTTGACACATCGAGATGTGCCTTGGTACGGTGCGACCATCCCCGAGCGGTGAGTACGCAATGCGTACATGCCGTTCATTGGGATCCGGTGCCATCAACACCGGCGCGCACAGCGGCACTCGCGTACTCGGGGAGGTCAGGTATTGAGGGCGACGCTCAACAGGCCGACGGCCATGACGGCGGGACGGATCACGATGCCCTTCGGCGGGCTCGTCCGCGCGGCCGGCGACACCATCGAGCGCCTCTCATGGACCAGCCCCCGGCAGCTCGGGCGCCGCGCGCTGTTCATCGCTGTGAATCTCATCGTCGCGGCGATCGTGATGGCCCTCCCGTTCATGGCGAGCGCCGCCGCACAACCGACCCAGGCATCGCAGTTCAGCGCCCCGACCGGATCGACCAGCCTCGCGCCCGTGGATGGCGGCCCGCTGCTCGCTCGTGCCGCGACGCAGGCCCGGGGCGGCACCATCAGCGCGGCGCGCAATCCGCTGACCGTACCGGCGCAGGCCGTGCCGAGCACGAGTGAGTACACGCTCTCGGCGAGCGACACGCTCTGGACGATCGCGAACTACTACGGCCTCTCGGCCGAGACCATCGCGTTCGCCAACGGCATCACCGACCCCTATCACCTGCAGAACGGCAAACGGATCGTCATCCCGCCGAGCCAGGGCGCGCTCTACACCGTCGCGAACGGGGACACCGTCGCCTCGGTCGCGGCGCGGTTCAAGGTCGATCCGAGCGTGATCCAGACCTACAACCGGCTGTACTTCGAAGAGAGCAACTTCGCGCCGGGCCAGTCGATCTTTGTTCCGGATGCCACGCTCCCGAGCCTGCCGCCACCGGCTGAGGCGACCACGACGGTCCAAAGCGCAAGCGTGATCGCCCGGCCGTCGTTCACCGCGCCGGCCGCTGGCGCTCCCGGATTCCTCCCCTGGCCGGTCTCGGGCTACATCAGCCAGTACATGTCGGCCGTGCACACGGGCGTCGACATCGCGGCGCCGTACGGCAGCGGCCTCGCGTCGGGCATCAATGGCGTGATCAGCGAGAACGGCTGGGTCGCCGTCGGCGGCCTCCACATCTGCGTGAAGAGCGCCACGCTCGATGAGTGCTTCTTCCACATGAGCGCCGCGCTGTACCCCGTCGGCACCGAGGTGACGGTCGGGCAAGTGATCGGCGCGATCGGGCTCACCGGCGTCACGACGGGCCCCCACGTCCACTGGGAGACTCGGATCGCGGGCCGCTTCGTGAACCCGCTGACCGTTCAGCCCTAGCCCGACCTCGCGCCGACTCCGCGCGGTCGCGGTCCACTTCTCATACTTGGCCGGTGTACCAAGCTGTCCATAGCGATCGCTCCGGACGTGTCGTCGTCGCCGCCGATTACGGCGCCACCGCCCAGGACGGCCCCGAGCCCACTCCCCTCGAGGTGGTCATCCCGCTCCCCGCCGGCACGGAGCTTCTGCCCCTCGCCGATCGCGCGGCCATCGGTCTCGATCGACGATCGCTGCCCCGCTCGCTCGGCCCGGCCCGCTGGGCGGTCGCCGCGATCCCACCGGCCGGCTACCTCCGCACGCACCTACCGTCCATCGAGGCCGCCAGCGATCCCGCGCCGCTCGACGCACTCCCCTATACCGCCGTCGCGGCGGATGCCCGCGGTGCGCTCGTCCTCGCGGCGACCCGAGTGACCGATAGCGCGCCCGCGGCCGTCGTGGATGTCGGTCCGGCCATCACCCGCAGGCTCCGGGCGGAGCCCTCCAACATGCTGCTGCGTCAGCTCGCGCGCTGCGCCCGCGAGTATCGCTGCCAGGCTGCGCGGAATGCGTTCCTCGGCACCGGCGAGTGCGCGCTCCCGCTCGGCGCGCCGCGCAACGACGCCGCTGCGCCGGTCGTGGCCCTGCGCCGGCGCGAGGAGCGGGCGCCGCTCGACCCGGTGGCCTTCCGGTCGCCCGCAGCCGACGCGGCCGCGGTCGCGATCGCGCACCTTGGCGCCGGCGGGGCGAGCGTGTCGTTCGGGCACGCCTGCGAGGGCGAGCCGCTCGAGATCGTGCGGGACGTCGTCGATGTCACGACCCGGATCCGCGCGGCCAACGCGACGGGCGGGATCGCCATCCGGACGAGCGCGGGGTCAGCGGTGGCCCTCGGACGGGCCGTCGAAGCCGGGATCGATCGCGTCGTCGTACGGATCGCATCGGCGGACGGGCCGATGTACGAGCGCGTCCACCGTCCCGCCGGGTTCCGCTGGACCGATGTCCGCGCGGCCGTGCGGGCCGCGGCGGCGCGGCCGGTCGCCGTCACGATCGAGCTGCTCTCGCTGCCCGGACTCACCGATCGGGAGACCGAGGTCCGCGCGCTGCTCGCGCTGCTCGGCGAGCTGCCCCGGGGCACCGAGCTCCGGCTGACGGATCTGGCCGCGGATCCGTACGCGCTGCTGGCCCGCATCCCGGCCGCCGCGACGATCGGCGTCGCCACGATGCTCGATCGGCTGCGGGCCGATGCGGCCCACGTGCGACTGGCGGCGTAGGCGGTGTTCCTCGACCGGGCGCGCCTCGTGGTGAAGGGCGGGGACGGCGGCCGGGGGGTCATCTCCTTCCGCCGCGAGGCCCACGTGCCCCGGGGCGGCCCCGATGGCGGCGACGGCGGGCGCGGCGGCAGCGTCATCCTGCGCGTCGACAGCGGGATGACGACGCTGTCCGAGTTCCGGTTCCGGAAGACGCTCGAGGCCGAGAGCGGCGCGGCGGGCGGGGGAAAGAACAAGAGCGGCAAAGCCGGCTCCGACCTGGTCGTACGCGTCCCGGAGGGCACGATCGTCGTCGATCGCGCGACTGGCGAACGCGTCGCCGATCTCATGACACCCGATGAGGAGATCGTCGTGGCCCGCGGCGGGCAGGGCGGGAAGGGCAACGCGCGGTTCGTGTCGAGCACCCGCCGCGTGCCGCGCATCGCGGAGGACGGTTCACCCGGCGATTCGCACGAGCTCGACCTCGAGCTGAAGCTCATCGCGGATGTGGGTCTCGTGGGACTCCCAAACGCCGGCAAGTCCTCGCTCCTTGCCGCCTTGACCCGGGCGACACCGAAGATCGCCGACTACCCGTTCACCACCCTCACGCCGAACCTCGGGGTCGCGCGCCTCGATGATCGCGAGCTCGTCGTCGCCGACATTCCCGGACTGATCGAGGGCGCGCACACCGGTGCGGGCCTGGGGGAGGAGTTCCTCCGCCACATCGAACGGACGCGGCTGATCGTGCACGTCGTCGATCTCGCCCTGGACGACCCGATCGCTGACATCGCGGTGGTGGACCACGAGCTCGGCGCGTATGGCCGCGGCCTGCTGGAGCGACCGCGGATCTTCGCGCTCAACAAGCTCGACCTCTTTGAGGCCCGCGAGCGCGCCGCCGCGGTCGCGAAGCAGCTCGGACCGACGGCCCTCGCGCTGTCGGCGGCGACCGGCGAGCACGTGCCCGACCTCCTCAAGCGGATCTTCGCCTCGTGCCCGCCGCGGGACATCATCCCGGCCGCCGTACCGGGCGAGCGGCGGATCGTGTTCAGCGGCGGAGGCCGGGACTGGACGGTGAAAAAGGACCCCGACGGATTCCGCGTCCGTGGGGATCGCGTCGAGCGGCTCGCCGCCGGGATCGACTGGGAGAGCCCCGATGCGGCGGCGTACTTCCAGCGACTGCTGCAGAAGAACGGCGTCGAGAAGGAGCTCCGCCGCCTCGGCGTCAGCAACGGCGACACCGTGCGCATCGGAGCGAAGGTGCTCGAATGGACCGAGGGCGGTCCGCGGTGAGGATCGGCGTCTTCGGCGGCACGTTCGATCCCGTCCATGTCGGCCACCTCGCGATCGCCCATGCCGCGCTCGAGTCGGTGCCGCTCGATCGGGTGCTGTTCGTGCCCGCCCAGCGGTCGCCGTTGAAGGAGCGTGGACCCGTGGCCACGGCGGCCGATCGCCTCGCGATGCTCGAGCTCGCGGTCGCGGGCGAGCCCCGCTTCTCCGTATCGAGAGCCGAGCTCGATCGCGACGGACCCTCGTACACGGTCGACACGCTCGCCGGGCTCGCCGGCGCGGATCAGCTGTTCCTCATCCTGGGAAGCGACGCGATCGCGGACCTGCCGCGGTGGAAGGATCCGGATCGCATCGCGGAGCTCGCGACGCTCATCGTCGCCGACCGCCCCGGCGCGCCTGAGCGCATTCGTGACGCGCCGATCGTCACATTCGACGCCCCCCGCCTCGACATCAGCTCGCGCGAGCTGCGGGCCCGGGCCGCCCGGGGTCTATCGCTGCGATACCTTGTCCCTGACGCCGCGTGGCAGCACATCGAGGCGCGCGGCCTGTACCGCGCGGAGGGACCGACGTCGCGAACGACCTGAGCCCGCGGGCGCTCGCCGATCTCGTCGTCGACGCGGCGACCGACAAGAAGGCCGAGGACATCCTCGTCATGAACGTCTCCGAGGTCACGTCGATCGCGGACTTCTTCGTCCTGTGCAGCGGCCGGGGTGAGCGACAGGTACAGGGCATCGCGGACGGCATCGTGGAGCGGGCCAAGGCCGCGGGGCAGCAGCCCGTGGGCATCGAGGGCTATAGCTCGGGACGCTGGGTGCTCATCGACCTGGGCGACGTCGTGGTCCACGCGTTCGTTCCCGAAGAGCGCGACCTCTACAAGCTCGAGCGCCTGTGGGGCGACGCGCCGATCATCCTGAAGATCGAGTAGCCCGCACCTTTGACCACCGCGGCGGAGATACGCGTTCTGCCACCTCGCGCGGTATGCGCGCGCCGGGAGCGGGCTAGAATTCGGTGATCACATCGGTAATCGCGCCGCATTCTCGGGCTGTGTCTGACCGCTGCGCCGCGTCGCCTTCGGTCTCGCGCGGCGGTCAGCAGCCCCGGATCGGCGGAGCCGATCTGGGGCTGTAGCTCAGTTGGTAGAGCGCTTGAATCGCACTCAAGAGGTCCGGGGTTCGAATCCCCGCAGCTCCACTCGATGAGAGACTTCAGCAGCGATCCTGAGCGGCAGGCGAACATCGCATTCGCGCTCATCGTGCTCGGGATCATCTTCGTTGGCGGGCTCACGATCTGGCTCTTCTACGGGGCGCACTTCTAGGCCCATAGCGCCGCGATCAGGCAGGAGGACGAATGGCCACGCCGCATCTGCAGAACTACATCGACGGCCGCTGGACGGATTCGCCGAGCGGCGAGGCGTTCGAGGACCTCGACCCAGCGACGGGTCAGATCATCGCGACGGCGACGAAGTCCACGAAGGCCGACGTCGATCGCGCGGTCGACGCCGCGCGCCGAGCATTCGAGACCTGGCGCCTGGTGCCGGCGCCGAAGCGCGGCGAGATCCTGTACAAGGCCGGTGAGCTCATGCTCCGGCGTAAGGATCAGCTCGCCCGCGAGATGACCTCTGAGATGGGCAAGGTCCTCGCAGAAGCGCGCGGCGATGTCCAAGAGGGCATCGACATGACCTACTACACCGCGGGCGAAGGTCGCCGCCAGTTCGGCGACGTCGTCCCGGCCGAGCTCCCGAACAAGTGGGCCATGTCCACCCGGGTCCCGCTCGGCGTCGTCGCGGCGATCACCCCGTGGAATTTCCCGTTCGCGATCCCGACGTGGAAGATCATGCCGGCCCTCGTGCTCGGCAACACGATCGTGTTCAAGCCCGCGTCGTACACGCCGATGCTCGCGGTCCGACTGGTCGAGCTGCTCGAGGAAGCGGGCCTGCCGAAGGGCGTGCTCAACCTCGTGCTCGGGCCGGGCGGCGAGCTCGGTGATGCCCTCGTCACCCACGCCGGCGTCGATCTCATCTCGTTCACCGGATCGAGCGACGTCGGCGCGCACATCAGCGAGATCGCCGGCAAGCAGCTGAAGCGCGTGTCGGCCGAGCTCGGCGGCAAGAACGCGATCGTGGTCATGGAGGACGCCGATCTCGACCTGGCCCTCGAGGGCATCGTCTGGTCCGCGTTCGGCACGTCGGGTCAGCGCTGCACGGCGGCGTCGCGCGTGATCACCGATCGCGCGGTGGCGAACGAGCTCATCGATCGGCTCGTCAGCCGGGCCAAGAAGATGAAGATGGGCCACGGGCTCGAGGCGGGCACCGATCTCGGGCCGGTCGTGTCGTTCGACGCGCAGCAGAAGGTCCACAGCTACATCCCGATCGCGGAGAAGGAGGGCGCGACCGTCGCCGCCGGCGGGCGCATCCCGACGGACGGTGCGCTCGGCAAGGGGTTCTTCCACGAGCCCACCGTGCTCGTCGACGTGAAGCCCAATATGCGCGTGGCCCAGGAGGAGATCTTCGGGCCGGTCACGGCGGTCATCGAGGTGAAGGACATCGACGAGGCCATCCGCGTCGTGAACTCGACGAAGTACGGCCTCTCGTGCTCGATCTTCACCAAGAACATCAACAATGCGTTCCGGTTCATGCGCGATGCCGAGACCGGCCTCGTGTACGTGAACGCTGGCACGATCGGGGCGGAGATCCAGCTGCCGTTCGGCGGGACCAAGGCCACCGGCAACGGGCACCGCGAGGCCGGCCGCGCGGCCCTCGATGTGTACGCCGAGTGGAAGTCCATCTATGTCGACTTCTCCGGAAAGCTCCAGCGTGCCCAGATGGACGACCAGAGCGCGCCGGGCTAGCGCGCCCTAGCGCGGGTCAGCGCAGGATCGCGGCGAGCCATCGGGCCGCGGCAGCGATGGCCTCGGGCTCGTGGGCCCCGAACTCGTGGGCCGACCCGCGCAGGATCACGAGGTCGATCCGCGGATTCTGTCCGGCGATCCGCTCGAGCACCGCGAGCGGGCCGAGCTCGTCCCGATCCCCCTGCACGACGAGCGTCGGGCAGGTCATTCCGAGCAGCGCAGCTTCGTCCGCGGGCCGCGGCCGCTCGGGGGGCGAGATCGGATGGCCGAGGATCACGAGCGCATCGGGCGGCTCGTCCGCGGCAAGGAAGGCGCACATCCGACCGCCGAACGACCGCCCCACCAGCGCGACCGGGCCTCCCGCGCGGGCGACGAGCGCGTCCCGTGCGGCACGGAGATCCGCCTTCTCGGTGACGTAGCCGCGACTCGGACGCTTCACCGAGAACGTGATGCGGGCGGTGGCGATGCCGTCGGCCTCGAGGCGGGCGGCGAGCCTCCGGAGCAGCGGCTGCTCGGCGGTGCCGCCGTAGCCGGGAGCCAGAACCGCGGCGCTCAATGCTTCTTCGCGACCGCTTTCTTCGCGACCGGCTTCTTTGCCGCAGGGTCCTTCGCCGCAGGGGCCTTCACCAAAGGGGCCTTCGGCGGCGCCGGCGTGCCGGCCCGGAACACGGTCTTCGGCAGCTTCTGCGCGAGCTCGAGGGCCGGAGCGAGCAGGTCCCCCACCGTCGCAAGGCGCGCCGGCAGGTTGGCGATCGTGAACGCATCCGGCCGGCCGAGGGCTTCGATCTCGTCCCACCGGAGCGGCGCGCTGACCGGCGCGCGGCGGATCGGGCGCACGCTGTACGGGCCGGCGGTGGTCTTGCCGCGGACGTTCTGCAGGTAGTCCACGTACACCCCGCGTCGCTCCTTCTTGGCGAAGGTCAGGGTCACGAGTTTCGGGGCCTTCTCGCGCGCGATCTTGCCGACGTGCTCGACGAACCCGCGCGACTCGTCAAAGGAGTACCGCCGCGCGATCGGCACGAGCACATGGATGCCGCGGGACCCGGTGGTCTTCGGGAAGCCCTGCAGATCGAGGTCGTCGAGGATGCCGCGCACGAGGAGCGCGGTTTCCTTCACCTCGGACCATGTCGCGCCGGCCGACGGATCGAGATCGATGATCGCGATATCGGGGTTGTCGGGCTTGTCGATCCGTGACAGCCACGGATGGATCTCGATCGCGGTGTAGTTGGCCATCCACACGATGGTCGCGATGTCGTTGCCGAGGATGTAGTCGATGCCCCCCTCACGGTCGGCCGCGCGGTCGGTCCAGCTCTTGATCCACTTCGGCGTGAACTCGGGCTTGTCCTTCTGGTAGAAGCTCATGCCGCTGATGCCGTCGGGGAAGGGCTTCAGGGTGAGCGGACGGTCCCTGATCACGGGCACCAGATACGGCGAGACCAGGGTGTAGTACTTGATGAGGTCGGCCTTCGTGTACCCGTCCTCGGGGAACAGCACCTTCTCGAGGTTCGTCAGCTTGAGCTGGTGCCCGTCGATCTCGAGGACCGCCGGCGTACGGGCCTTGCGCGATGCGACCACGTCCGGTGTGCGCTCCACTTCTTTCGACGCTCGTGCGGCGCTCCGCTGCGCCTCTTTGGCCGACGCGGCAATCTCCTGGCCCGTGCATTCCGCCGGGTCGACATCCGACCGCAGGCCGAGGTACGCCGGGTGACGGAGCGTCCCATCCCGGGTCATCTCGGCGTAGCGGACCTCGCACACGAGGTCCGGGAAGCACCAGGTCGCGGGCTGGTTCACCTTTGGCGCCACGGCGAACGGCGAGCTCGGCGACTGATGCTCCTTCAGCGTGACGAGCAGGTCCCGCAGGGTCCGATCGTCGAAGCCCGTGCCCACATGTCCTACCGGGATAAGCTCCCCGTCGCGGTAGATACCGACGATGAGGGCGCCGAGCGTGGAGTGGCGGCCGCCCTGCCCCGCGGTCCAGCCGCCGATGACGCAGTCCATCGCCTTGAAGGCCTTGATCTTGACCCACGCCGCCGAGCGCCCGCTCGCGTACGGCGCATCGAGCCGCTTCGCGACGATGCCCTCGAGGCCCTGATCGCGCGCCGCGTTGAACAGCGCGATGCCCGAGCCCGGGAAACCCTCGGAGAGCCGGATGGCGCCCATCGGCTCGAGCGCCGCCTCGAGGCGGCGGCGGCGCTCGCGGAGCGGCTGGCGGGTGAGGTCCTCGCCGTCCAGGTACAGGAGATCGAAGACCTCGTAGACGACCGGAACGCTCTTCCGCAGCCGGCTGACGGCGCTCTCGTCCCGCTGATGCATCCGCGGCTGGAGCCGCTGGAATGACGGCACCCCCTTCTCGTCGAAGGCCACGACTTCCCCATCGAGGATCGCCTGGTACCCGCCGGTCAGCGCCTCGGCCGCCCCGTGGGCCTCGGGGTACTGCTTCGTGCAATCGAGCAGGTTTCGGGTCTGCAGCCGCACCTCGCCGCCGTCGACGAACGCGATCGTGCGCACCCCGTCCCACTTGGGCTCATACGTGAACTGCGGCGAGTCGAACGGCTCGTCCGCGGTGATCGCGAGCATGGGCTCGATCTTCCCCTGCATCGGATCGTCCTTCGGCGGCGTGCCATGCATGATCATCAGCCAGTCGCGGCCCTCGTGGGCGGTGGTCTGCACGATCACGTACTCGCCCACCAGGCGCGTGCCGTGGAACTGGACCTTGAGCTCGCCGCCCTTCTCCCCCTTTGACGGCTTCTCGAGGAGCAGGTCGTACGTCCCCTGATCCCAGATCGTCATGCTCCCGGCGCCGTAGCCGTCGGGGATGACGCCGTGAAAGGTGAGGTATTCGATGGGGTGGTCCTCGGTATGGACCGCGAGCCGCCGCTTCCCGGCCACGAGGGGCGGGCCTTGGGGAACGGCGAACGACGCAAGGACGCCGCGCATCTCGAGGCGGACATCCCAATGGAGCCGGGTCGCGTGGTGCCGGTGGACCACGTACCGAAGCGTCGGCGGCGCCTCCTGCAGCGTGCCCTTCGGCTCGGGGGTCTTCTTGAAATCACGCTTTCGCTGGTATTCGGTAAGACTCACGGCCTACGCATTGTGGGGAGGACGCCATGCCGTCGTTCGCCGACCTGACCGACACGTTCCTGAAAGAGGAGTTCGCCGCATCGCCGGTGCAGGCGAGCAGCCTGGGGCTCACGGAGTACGACGAGCGCCTCGATGATCTCTCAGCGGACGCGTTCCGGCGCCACGAGGAGCGCTCGAGCGCGTGGCTCACGCGGTTCCGGGCCCTCCCCGACGACGAGCTGACGGCGGCCGAGCGGATCGATCGCGACTTCGCGTGCTCGATCCTCCGCGGGCGCGAGCTGAACGCCCCGCAGCGCTCGTGGCAGAAGCAGCCCGCGACCTATCTGAATCCCGGCCTGCAGGGCGTGTTCTCGCTCTTCCTGCACAAGCTGCGTCCGGAGAAGGACCTCGCCGACGCCGCTCGGGCTCGGCTCAGGGAGGTCCCCCGCGCGCTGCGACAGGGGATCGACAACTTGGATTTCACGATCGTTCCGAAGATCTACGTGGATCGCGCGATCGGCCAGGCCCGCGCCGCCGCAAAGTACGCGCGCGATCTGGTGCCGCAGGAGGTAAGCGACCCCGGGGCGCGCGAGAAGCTCGCGGCCGCAGGGTCCGAGGCCGGCGACGCGTTCGACGCGTTCGCCGCGTTCCTGCAGGAGAAGAAGGACAAGGCCACCGGCGACTACGCGGCCGGCGAAGCGCTGTACAGCGCGCTCCTGAACGAGAAGGAGCTCCTGCCGTACGACGCCCGCGCGCTCCGTGAACGCGGACGCGAGCAGTACGACCTGCTCGCCGCCGAGGCTCGCCGCATCGCGAAGGACATCTCGGGCAGCGAGGACTGGGCTGGCCTCCTCGAGAAGCTGAACAAGATCCACGCGCCCACGCCCGACGGCATGCGCGCGGAATATGAGGAGTGGACCGAACGCGCGCGATCGTTCCTGCGGGACACCGGTCTCGTCACGCTTCCGCCGGGTGAGCGGTGCACCGTCGAGCCATCGCCCCCGTTCCAGCGCCCGATCCTCGCGGTCGCTTCCTACAACCGCCCGCCAGCGTTCAGCGACTCACTGGCCGGGCACTTCTTCGTGCCGTACCCGCCCGACAACACATCGCCCGAGGAGGTCCAGAAGCGGCTGGAGGGTAACTGCAGCGCCGGCATCCCGACGACCGCGGTCCACGAGGCGTATCCCGGACACCACTGGCACCTCGTGATGGCGCACTTCAACCCCTCGAAGCTGCGGCAGATCTTCAACACGCCGTACTTCTCCGAAGGCTGGGCCCTGTACGCCGAACGGGTCATGCGCGAGCAGGGGTTCTTCACCGATCCGAAGCACCTGCTCTACCAGTACGAGGCCACGATCTTCCGCGCGGCGCGCATCGTCGTCGACACGAGCCTCCACATGGGCGAGATGACGTTCGACGAAGCGGTGACGTTCATGGTGGAGAAGGGCAACCTCAGCCTGCCGAACGCGCGCGCCGAGGTCGGCCGCTATTGCTCGTGGCCGACGCAAGCGTCGGCGTATCTGACGGGGATGCTCGAGATCGTCGACCTGCGCACCCGCTGGCTCGCGAAGCGGGGCACGGCCGACGTGCCGACGCTCCGCGAGTTCCACGACCGGCTGACGTCCAGCGGCGCGATGCCCACGAGCCTGGCGGAGCGCGCGCTCGCGATCTGAGGTGGAAAGCGTCCTCACCGTCATCGCGGTCATCGCCCTCATCTGGACGCTCCTCGTCATCGTGCTCGTGGTGCTGGGCCACCGCGTCCTCGCACGCGAGCTCGCGACGCTCGTCCCGAATCTGACCCGGCTCTTCGCAGGGCTGCTGCGCGATCCCCGCGTGCCGCTGCGCGCGAAGGTCGTGCTCGGGGCGACGGCGGCGTACCTTGCCTCCCCGATCGACCTCATACCGGACTTCATCCCCGTCGCGGGAGCGCTCGACGACGCGATCATCGCGGCCTTCGCGCTCCGGTACGTGGTCCGCGCGTCGTCGCCGGAGATCGTCGCTGAGCACTGGCCCGGCGATCCGGCAACGCTGCGCCGGATCCTCCGGCTCGCGCGCGCGTGACGGGCATGCGCTGCTGACGACCTCGCGCGTCTCTCGCACCAGCGCACCCCCGCAGCCGACTTCGGCTGACGGAGTCGCTGGCCAATCACAGACGCGCATGCGCTGCTTGACCGGCAGGTGTACGCTGCGCGCGGCTGGCCGCGCGACAAGCGGGCAAGCGGAGGTGACGGATGCCACGGTCGATCTGGAAGGGCTCGCTGCAGTTCGGGATGGTGAACATCCCGGTGCGGCTGTACCTCGCGACGGAGAGCTCGTCGAAGGTGTCCTTCCACCTCCTGTGCCCCGATCACAAGTCGCGCATCAAGAACAAGCGCTGGTGCCCGGAGGGCGATCACGAGGTCGCGTGGGGCGACGTCGTTCGGGGCTACGAATACGAGAAGGGCAGCTACGTGATCATGACCGACGAGGATCTCGAGAAGCTGCCCCTCGAATCGAGCAAGGCCATCGACATCACCGGGTTCATCAAGGATGAAGAGCTCCCCGGGTCGCTCTACTACCAAAGCGCGTACTACCTCGAGCCCGAGAAGTCCGCGCAGAAGCCCTACGCGTTGATGAAGAAGACCCTCGAGAAGACCGGCCAGATCGCGATCGCGAAGTTCGCGCTCCGTGACCGCGAGCGGCTCGTGTCCGTGCGCTCGCTCGACGGGGCCATGGTCATGAACACCCTGCACTGGCCGGACGAGATCCGGAACACCGAGGATCTCGACCTGCCGAGCGACATCAAGGTGTCGCCGGCGGAGCTGAAGATGGCCGAGAACCTGGTCGGGATGATGGCCATGGAGTTCGATCCCGCCGAGTTCCACGACGAATACAAGAAGGCCCTCGAGAAGGTCGTCGAGGCCAAGGTCGAGGGCCGCGAAGACCTGGTGGAGGCCGCCGAGCCGGAGGCCGAGACCACGGTCGTCGACCTCATGTCCGCGCTGAAGGCCTCCGTCGCGAAGGCGAAGGAGGACGAGAAGAAGGGCGGCCGCTCCGGGCGCGGCGGTCACGAGTCGCTCGTCCACGGAAAGTCCTCGACGAAGACCGAGAAGAGCAAGACCGCTCGCAAGAAGGCCTCGTAGTCACGGCGTAGTCAAGCGCGAGCCGCATACTCGAACGATGCGGAGAGCGGCTCGCGCCGAACCCGGCGACCCCGTTCTGCTGGACCCGCTCGATCCGTCGAGCGCGCGCGCCGCGCTGCCGCGGTCGCTCGCGCCAATGCGGCCCCGCCTGGCCGCCGAGGGGTTCAACTCCCCCGACCATCTCTTCGAGCTGAAGTGGGACGGCATCCGCGCGCTCGTCTCGAACGACCGCGCCGGCCTTCGGATCGTGGACCGGAATGGCGGGGATCTGCTCCCGGCCGTACCCGAGCTCCGATCGCTGCGCCTGCCCGAGGGGATGCTCCTGGACGGCGAGATCATCGTGTGCGACTCACGCGGCCGCCCGAGCTACGACCTCCTGGTCGGGCGGCTCGGCCCGAAGGCCAGCAAACGCGGCAAAGGGCCGCTGTTCGTGGCGTTCGACCTCCTGTACGACGACCACCGGGCGACCCTTGGCCTGCCGCTGGAGAAGCGCCGCCAGCGGCTGGTCGCCGCCGGCCTCGCCCAGAAGGGCCTGGTCGTGCCCGAGCACCTCGAGAACGACGGCGAGCCGTTCCTCGAGGTGGTCGCCGAGTACGAGCTCGAGGGGGTGGTCGCGAAGCGCCGCGACGGCCGCTACGTGCCGGGATCGCGCAGCGCCGACTGGCTCAAGTGCCTCGTGTCGCCGCGCGCGGACGTGGTCATCGGCGGCCTCGTGCTCGATGAGCGGCGCGGCGCGCGATCGCTGCTCTGCGGCTGGATGAACGACAACGGCGCGCTCACGTACGCGGGGGAGGCCTACGTCCCGCCGTATCTGGGTGCGTGGGTCGACGCGGCGACGCGCGGCTTTCGCACCGACGGCTCGCCGTTCCTCGGACCGTTCCCGCTGCGGCCCGGGATGGTGTGGCTGCGGCCGAAGCTCGTCGCGATCGTGGATCACGAGAGCGCA
>JALZAB010000067.1 GCA_030948585.1 Chloroflexota bacterium | reverse complement strand
CGATCGCCGCCATCCCGGAGACGAAACAGACGGCCTCCTCCGCGTCATCCAGGTCGGCGAGCGCGGCTTCGAGCGCGCCCGTCGTTGGCGTGCCGTAGCGGCCGTAGACCCAGCCGGGCTTCTCGTTCGCGAAGATGGCGTCCTGCTCGGCCATGGATCCGTAGTCGAAGGCGACGCTCTGGACCAGCGGCGGGACGAGGGGGGTTCCCGCGCCGGACGGCAGAACGCGGGCCGTACGCACGACCCGCGTTCCAATTCGCTGTGACGACTCACCCACGAGGGGTGAGTATCAGGCCCCGATGCGCTCTTCGGCCCGGGCCTCGGGCTGAGCGGCGTCCTCGCCCTCGAGGGACTTGGCCCGCTCGACGAGCGACGCGACCTTCTGGCCGCCGCGTCGCCCGATCCGCTCGAAGTGGCCGGGACCGTACTTCTCGCTGACGGCCTTGCCGCCCTTGCGCCCGATCTTCCCGAAGAACTCGGGGCCGTAGCGCTCGGCTGTGCTGGAGCCGCCCTTCTTGCCGATCCCCTTGTAGAACTCGGAGCCGTATTTCTCGCTCACGAGCTTGCCACCCATGCGGCCGGCTTCGGCAACGGTCATCCCGCCACCAGGCTTCTTCACTTGCGTTGCCATCGGCCCGCTCCTTTCGCGTTAGCGAGTAAGGAGGGGGCAGGTGTCGTGCCCAAATACACCTGTAACGGTTCACGTCCAATACATCTTGGTAACGATGTCGTAACCAGAACTGGTCGCGCCTAACGCAGCGGCTGCACCTCGAGGTCGAGCGGCTCCTCGCGCACGAACACGAAGACGATCGACGCCGAAAGCACCGCCGCGACGAAGCAGAAGATCCCGAGCAGCCAGAAGCCCGGGCCGTCCACGAGCAGCCCTCCGACCGTCGCGCCGACGACGATCGCGACTCCCGCCACTGATGCCGACAGCGCGAGCATCGTGCCGCGCGCTTCGGGGACCTGCTCCGTCATCAAGGTGTTGTTCGTGGCGAACCGCGCGCCGATCACACACGACAGCAGCAGGTTCAGGGCGGCCGCCGCGACCAGGGGCAGCGGCAGATTGGTCAGCAGGACGAGCAGGACCGCCGAGATGAGGATGCTCCCGCCGACGATGGGCCGGTGTCCGGTCCGATCACCGAGCCGCCCGCCGATCTGACTTCCCACGAGCACGCCGAGTCCCTGGGTCAGCGCGACCGTGGACGCGACACCCTGGCTCAAAGCGAAGGTGTGCTGGAAGTACACGACGAGATACGTCGCCCAGGTGAACCAGAACAGCGCGCCGAGGAAGCTCGAGCCGATCGCGGCGACCGCGGAACGGTCACGAAGGATGAGTGCGTACAGCGCCCGCACCTTCAGCTCGCGGTTCGTGCCCGGCGCGCCCGGCATCCGCGCGAGCAGAACGATGGATGCGAGGATCGCGAGCGTGCCGACGATCGCCACTGATATGCGCCAGCTGGTCGCCTCGGCCACGATACCGGCGATCGGCACGCCGACCACGCTGGCCATGGTGTTCATGCCGATGACCGTCGCGATCGCCTTGCCCCGCGCGCGGAAGGGGAACGAATCGGCGATCGTCGCATTCGCGTTCGGGAAGATCACGGCCGCCCCGACGCCGGAGGCGATGCGCGCCGCGACGATGAGCGCGAAGCTCGGCGCTGCGGACGCGAGCAACGTGAACACGCCCATCACGAACGGTCCGATCACGAGGAACGGCTTGCGGCCGATGCGATCGGAGTACGGGCCGGCGAGCAGCGCGACCGCGATCCCGGGTGCGCCGTACGCCGCGACGACCAGGCCCGCGGTCCCGGTCGTGATCCCGAATTCCTGGGCCACCTGCACGAGCACCGGGCTCATGACGAGGCCGTTGTACACCGCCGCGAACGAGAGAAAGCCGATGACGAACAGCAGCGTGCGACGCGCGGCCGAGGTCACTCCAGGCTGAGGCCCGCGAACGCGTGGAGGAAGCGACCGAACGCGCGAATGTGGTCGATGTAGTCGACGATTGCGATGTTCTCGTTCGGCGCGTGATTCGCGGAGCCCGCGTTCCCCGAGCCGAAGCCGACCGCCGGAATGCCGAGCTGGTCGCAGACCTGGGCCATCGGGCCCGATCCGGCCATGAGCGGGTAGACCACCGGAGCGACGCCATACGCGGAGCGGCTCGCCGCCACGGCCGCCGTGGCGACAAGGGTGTCGGGCGGCCAGCGCGACGGGCGCTCACCGTGGTGCGGCGTGATCTCGATGTCGGTGAACCCCCGTGCGTCGAGGTGCTTTCGCAGCAGCTCCCGTACGAGCTCGGGGGTCAGGTCGGGCA
>JALZAB010000037.1 GCA_030948585.1 Chloroflexota bacterium | reverse complement strand
CGAGCTTCACGTCGGTCTCGGTCGTCTTCACGACCCGGGTTCCCGTGCCGACCAGCACGAGCTGGGTGGTGGTGGTCGGGCTCGCGCCATTCGCGCCGCCGGCGCGGACGGAGATGGTGATGGAGTCGCTGTTCACGGCGAGGATCTGGCCGTTCGACACGCCGCGCTGCGCGGCGGCCGCGCCGCCGTTTCCCGCCCCGCCCGCGCCACGGCCCGCGAACGCGCCACTGGCCCCGGATGCGCCTGTCGCGGTCGCCGCCGCGGGTGCGCGCGAGGTGCCGAGCGCGAACCCACCGCCAAAGAGGGCCAGGGCCACGACGACACCGACAATGATCTGGACCGGACGCCGTGCGAGGACATTCATCGCTGTTCTCCCTTATTCGTAGCGCAGTGCCTGAATCGGATGCAGGCGCGCCGCCCGCATCGCGGGATAGAGGCCGAAGACGACGCCGATTGCGACCGAGACGCCGACCGCGATCGCGACGGTGCCCGGGGTGATCGCGATCGGGATGTTCGCCGCGGCCGGGATCTGATGCACCACGACAGTGATGCCCCAGCCCAGCAGGATCCCAAGGACGCCACCGATGCCGGTGAGGCCGATGGCTTCGATGAGGAACTGGGTGAGGATGTCGCGACGGCGCGCGCCGACAGCCTTGCGGATCCCGATCTCCCGGGTCCGCTCGTTCACCGAGACCAGCATGATGTTCATGATCCCGATGCCGCCGACCAGGAGCGAGATGCCGCCGATCGCGGCGAGCAGGATCGTGAACGTCCCGGTGACCTGATTGAGCGCGGCGAGCGTGTCGTTCTGGTTCGTGACAGTGAAGTCCGCGCTCGCCGGGTCCGCGATCTTGTGCCGCTGCAGGAGCACATCCGTGACATCCGCTGTCGTGTTCGCCATCTGGTCGCTGCTCGCGGCCTTCACGATGATCGCGTTCACGACGTTCGTGCGGCCGGTCAACACGCGCTGCGCCGTGGTCGTCGGCACGAGGATCTGGTCATCGCGCGAGAACCCGAAGGTGGTGCCTTTCGTGTCGAGCATCCCGACGACCTTGAAGTTCACGATGCGCGCACGCTGGGCCGCCGGGCCACCGCCGCCACCGAACACCTGCCGCAGCTGGATGGTCTGGCCGGTGGGATCGACCCCTTCGCCGAAGAGGTTCGTCGCGGTCGTCGAGCCGATCACCGCGACCTGCGCGTAGAGGCGGACGTCGTCCTCGGTGAAGAAGTCGCCGGCCGCGAGGTTCCAGTCGCGGACCTGCGGATATCCGGTCGTGACGCCGACCACGTTGCTATTCCAGTTCTGCCCGGCGGCGGTGACCTGCCAGCGGCCGGCGGTCTGCTCCGCCTCGACCGCGCCGATCGTCGCGCCGAGCTGCGCCTGGATGGCGTTCATGTCATCGAGCGTGAGGTTGACGCTCTGCGCGCCCGCGCCACGGCTGCCGGCGTCCGCCGTCTGATTGCCCGGCGTGACTGTCACCAGATTCGAGCCCAGCGACAGCACCTGTTGCTGCACCTGGATCGACGCGCCGTTCCCGACGGCGACCATCGCGATGACCGACGCGACCCCGATGATCACGCCGAGCATGGTGAGCGCCGAACGCAGCTTGTTCACGATGATCGACTGGAGGGCCGACCGGAACGAGTCGAAGAGCTTCATCGGGATGCGATCGGCATCGTCGCGACCGTGCCGGTGTGCAGGTCGACCGAAGCGCCGGTACCCGCTGCCCGGAGCTCGTCCTCGGCGCGGCGCGGGGTGGTCACGATCTCATCCCCTGAGACCACACCGTCGCGCATGCGCACGATCCGCCGGCAGTGCTCGGCCACGTCGGGCTCGTGGGTGACCATGACGACGGTCTTCCCCTGGTCGTTCAGCCGTTGGAAGATCGAGAGGATCTCGGCGCTCGATCGCGAGTCCAAGTTGCCGGTCGGCTCGTCCGCCAGGATGATCGAGGGATCGTTGAGGAGGGCGCGCGCGATCGCGACGCGCTGCTGCTGGCCGCCACTCAGCTCATTCGGCTTGTGATGCATGCGCTCTCCAAGGCCGACCGCGGCAAGGGCGTCCTTCGCGCGCTGGGTGCGCCCGCGGCTGCTGCCCCCGTACACGAGCGGAAGCTCCACGTTCTCGATCGCGTTCAGTCGCGCGAGCAGGTTGAAGGTCTGGAAGACGAAGCCGATGTGCTTGTTGCGGATCGCGGCGAGCTGGTCGTCGTTCAGCTGACGCACCTGCTGGCCCGCAAGCACGTAGCTGCCCGCGTCCGGCACGTCCAGGCAGCCGAGGACGTTCATCATCGTCGACTTGCCCGAGCCGGACGGCCCCATCAGGGCGACGAACTCGCCGGGATACACATCTAGGTCGGCCCCCCGGAGGGCCTGGACGATGTTGTCCTTGCCCATGCGGTACGTCTTCGTGACGCCGCGCAGGCGGATCACCGGCTCGGTCGCGAGGTGCGGTGTACTGGTCACCGGCCGGGTCCCGGCGCGTTCCCGCCGCCGCCGCCGCCGATCTGGATGCCGCGGTTCCCGGCGGTCGCCGCGGCCCGCGGCTGCGGCAGCACGACGACGTCGCCCTCCTGCACGCCCGTCAGCACCTCGGTCACCGTGTCGTTGCTGATGCCGAACGTGACGTCGGTGTCGACGGCCTGGCCATCCTTCAGGAGCGTGAGGTAGCGCCGGCCGCTGGCGGTCTTCACCGCGAGGTTCGGGACGGTGAGCGTGTTCGGGCTGCTTGCGAGGATCACGTTCGCGGTGCCGCTCATGCCCGGCTTGACGGCCTGGCTCGGGAGATCGATGGCGACATCGATGCCGTAGACCGGAACGCCCGACGCGATCGTTGCGACCGGATCGAGCGACGCGACCTTACCGGTCATCTTGGCCGTGCCCACGGCGTCGACGGTGACGGTGGCCACCTGCCCGATCTTCAGCTTCACCACATCCGCCTCACCGATCGTCCCGTGCAGGGCCATCGTGCCGGTGTTGGCGATCACGATGAAGCCGGTCGCGCTCGTGCCGCTCGCGGTCTCCCCCGGCTGCGCGCTGATCGTCGTGACCACGCCGGCCACGGTCGCCTTGATGACGGCGTTGTCGAGGTTGCCCTGCGCCGTCGCGAGCGCGGTGTCGGCGTTGTTCAGGGAATTCGCGGCGCTCTGCACGCTCGCCGGCTGGTTGTTCAGGGACGTCTGGGCGCTCTGCAGGCTCTGCGCGGCTCGCAGTTGCGCCGCCGCCACGTTCTGCACGGCCGTCGCGTAGCTGCCCGACACCACGTCGTTGATCGTCGTGAACGACGCGCCGACCTGGGCGATCTTGCTCTTCGCGTACCCGGCCGCCTGCGTCTCACCGGTGAGCGTCACGAGCACGGTCGCGATGTCCGTGCGGGCCTGGTCGAGCGTTGAGTCGTTCCTCGCGTTCAGGGTGTTGAGGGAGTTCTGCGCTGAGCTCGCGGAGGACAGCGCACTCGAGATCTGACCGTTCGGCGCATCGATCGCGCTCGTCAGCCGCGAGGCCGCGGTCGTGTATGCGACCTGGGCGATGGCGAGCTGCTGCGCGGCAGGGCTCGTGTCCGCGTTCGCGGCGACGGCCGCGTCGAACGCGCTCACCGCGTTCAGGATCTGGTTGACGGCCCCGATGTAATCGGCCTCGCCCGCCTGGTAGACGCCCATCACGTAGTTCTGCGCATTGCTGAGCGACGCGCTCGCCTGATACATCGAGGTCTGCGCGGTCTTGTTGTCGCTGATCTGGTTCGCGTACGAGAGGTCGGTCTGGACCTTCGCCACCTGCTGCTGCGCGACGCTGATCTGCGACACGTACGTCGCGAGATCGTTGATGACGCCGCCGTACAGGCTCGAGAAGTTCGTCTTCGCGGCGGCGTAGTTCGACTTCAGCTTCGTGAGCGCCGCCTGGGCCGTGGCGATGTCGTTCGCCGTCGATTGCTGGGTCTGCCCGTATGAGCTTTGGGCGTCGTTGACCGCCAAGAGGGCCTTGTCGTAGTTCGTCTGGGCCGCGGCGACATTGTTCTGTGCCGTGGTGACCGCGGCCTGCAGGTCCGTCGTGTCTAGCCGCGCGAGCGGCTGACCGGCCGCGACCTGTTGGCCGACCGCGACGAATAGCTGAGCGACCTTGCCACTGGCTGGCGGGTTGAGCTTCACCGTGCCCGCCGAGCTCACCGATCCGGAGACCGCGACGGTCTGCGTGACCGCACCCCGGGACACCTGGGCGGTGCGCGTTTCAACCGCGGCGGGCGTGCTCCCGCATGCGGCGGCGAGCACGCCCGCCGCCGCGGCTGCGGCAAGACCTTTCTTCAGCGACATCGATCCTCTTCCCTTCTCCACGCGCGGTCCGGACCTACGGATTGGCGGCGATCGGCGGGGACGCGGCCGGCCCGAGCCGGGCGACCACGACCGCGCCGAGCGCGTACGCGACGATGACGAACGCGACGAGCCCGCCGACTGCGGGCAGCTGCATGAGGACGTACAGGATGGTGGCGCCGATGAGCGCGACGACGGGCGCGGGGATCGTGCCCGACCAACGGCTCATCGCCGGCATCGCGAAGAGGGCGTCTCCGAGGCGCCATGACGCGGCGGCGAAGCCGACGAGCGCGACCAGCAGGAAGCCGGCCGCGAATACGGCCATCGTCATGAGCCCGACCTGGAGGCCCAGCTGGATCCCGGCCGGAGCGTCCCGAAACCCCGCGGCGAGCCCACCGAGGAGGACGACCCCGCCGAGGAACAGCGCCGACGCCAGCAGGAGGAGCACCGCGACGCCCGTGCCGAGGACCCGAAACTGATCGCGCCACGTCCCGCGCGCCGCGCGATACGCGCCGAGCACGTGCTCGCGCCCGAGCACCAGGACCGCGGACACCGCGATGACGACAAGGAGATAGCCCGCGGCGTCCCGCGCGGTGTCGGACACCCCGCGCTGGAACGGCACGACGGCCCGGAGCGGCGCCGGGACATCACCGTTGGCGACGGCCGTTCGGACCGGCTGCCCGGCGCGGCCTCCGAAGTTCACGAAGAAGAACCGCTGCGGCCCGCCCTGGTCCGCACCCGCAGCCATCGACCCGACCAGCAGCACCGCCGCGATCGCGATCGCGATAACGACGGCCCCGAGGGCGAAGGCGGTGTCGCGTCCGGTCAACGGGCGATCATCCGGTGCTGGTCGCCGCCGCGGAGCATCGCGTGCGCGGCAACCGCGCTCCCGATCCCGAGCAGGGCGAGCGAGATGATCGCGAGGCCATCGATGACGATCTCCGCTCCGCTCGTCTGATCGAGGCCTTGGGCCGCGAGGAGGATCGCGCTCATCGACGCTCCGAGCTCGGCCCCGTGCGCGGTCATGCCCCAGGCGAGGTACGCGAGGCTCGGCAGCGCGAGCACCGCGGCCAGCATCCATTCCCACCGCGTCGGCGCGCCGTCGCCGCGGACCTGGGCCATCACCGAATCCCGGAAACCGAGCGGCAGTGACGCGGGCTTCACGGCGCTGAGCAGCGCGTGGAGCGCGAGCTCGTCGTGATCGAGGTCGTTCATGACCCCGCGCTCCGGCGTTGCGCCAACGTCGCTTTGAGCGCGGCGCGGGCCCGGTGGAGGTGCGTCTTCACCGTGCCGAGCGGGAGCCCGAGCGCGTCCGCGACCTCTTGATAGGAAAGCTGCTGCATGTGTCTCAGCGTGAGGGCCGCCCGATAGGCCGGCGGTAACAAGGCCATCGCGTCCAGCACCTCCTGCACGTCCTCCTTGCGGACCGCGGAGAGCTCGGGGCCCGCCTCGGCTGGCTCGGGGGCCTCCGGCAGCTCCTCGACCGTGATCTCGTGGCCGCGCGCGCGCTGGATGAAGTTCAGGCTCGCGTTCGTCGTGATCTTGAAGATCCACGGTCCGAACGGGTAGGCCGGGTCGTACTGATGGAGGGCGCGACACGCGCGGATGAACGCCTCCTGGGCGCAGTCGTGCGCGGCGTCGGGGTCGTGGGTGATGCGCAGCGCGACGTTGTACACCCGCCCTCCATAGCGTTCGACCAGCGCCGCATAGGCATCCGCGTCACCGGACAGACACCGCTGCACGATCTCCTGGTCAGTCCGCGTCAGCGGGGGCCTCCTGCCCGGCGGCGTTCGCGGTCACAAGTCGATACCCGGGCCGTCGCCGCCGTGTTTCGGCGTATTCTCAACTCCTCCATGGACCTGACCTGGCTCGGTCACGCGTGCTTCCGGCTGCGTGGCCGCGAAGGTGTCGTGCTGACCGATCCCCCGGACCCCAAATCCGGGGCGGCGATCCCCAAGACCGCCGCCGATCTGGTGACGATCTCCAACGAAGACCCCCGCCACAGCAGCCTCCGCTCGGTCGGCGGCGAGCCGGTGGTCCTCCGGGGTCCCGGTGAGTACGAGGTGAAAGAGATCCTGGTGACCGGTATCGGGACATTCCGGGACGACGAGCGCGGCGCCCGGCGCGGGCGGAACACCATCTACGCCATCCGGCTCGACGACCTGGTCATCTGCCACCTCGGCGGCCTCGGGCACGTTCTGCCGACCGCGGACCTGGAGCGCCTCGGCGACATCGACGTGGTCCTCGTGCCCATCGGCGGCCACGACACCGACCTCTCGGCGACCCAGGCCGCGGAGGTCATTCACCAGCTCGAGCCCAAGGTCGTCGTACCGATGTCGTACGAGCCCGACACCGCCAAGAAGGACAGTCCCTTCGAGCGACTGCTGCATGAGCTCGGGGTCAAGGACATCGCGCCGACCCCCAAGCTGTCCCTGTCGCGGAGCTCCCTCCCGGAGAACGTCCAGGTGGTGACGCTGGACTCGCGCGCCCGGTAGTGGCACGCTGCCACCCCGTAGGGAGGGTTGGCATCAAATGACCGCAGACAGGGCTGTCTATCGGGCGTTCCAGTTCGGCCTCGGGATCTTCGGCCTCACCGCGCTCCTTGGACTCGCGAACGCGACGCGGATCTTCGGCGCGCTTTCCCAGGATACGCTGCTCACGCACCTGCACTCGGGAACGCTCGGATGGATCACGATGGGCGTGATCGGTGTGGCGATCTGGCTCTTCGCCGGCCGCGGCGAGACGCTCTCGCGCAACGTGATGCTCAGCGGCCTGGTCACCGCCGCATACGTGCTCGCGTTCTGGTCCGGCAACTTCCCGGCTCGCGCGATCACCGGCACGCTCGAGCTGCTCGTCGTCCTGTACTGGTGGTGGTGGGCGCTCTCGCAGGCGCGCTCCGAAGGCTTCGGCCACATCGACGTGCCGAAACTCTCGATGGTCCTCGGCCTGACGATCCTGACGATCGGCGCCATCGTCGGCGTCACGATCCAGCTGTTCCTGGCGCTCGGGATCACGCTGCCAACATCGCCCGAGCTCATCGGCACGCACGCGTCCGCGCAGATCGGCGGCTACCTCGTGCTCGTGTCGGCCGGCATCGCCGAATGGCGCCTGTCCGGCGGAGGCAGCCGATCCCGCGCCGGACTCGCGCAGGCGTACCTCCTGTTCCTCGGCGGAGTGCTGCTTGCGATCGGCGTCGGCATGAACATTCAGCCGTTCCAGGGACTCGCGACGCTGTTCCAGGTGATCGGCATCGTGATCATCGCGATCCGCTTCGGCGGGCGCGCGCTCAAGGCACCGTGGGGTGAAGCGACGGGCACGCGGCACGTCGCCATCGCGGTGCCCTTCCTCGTGCTCGGGCTGATCCTCGAGATCGCGTTCCTCGCCGCCATCATCCAGGCCCAGGGCGACTTCACAAGGGTCTCGCTCGGGCTGCAGCATGCCCTCGACCACACGTTCTTCGTGGGCGTGATGACCAACATTCTGTTCGGGATGATCCTGCTCGCGACGGCGGCCCAGGGCACCGCGCGCGTCTGGCCATGGGCGGACAACGTCATCTTCTGGGGTTTGAATCTCGGCGCGGCTTCGTTCATCGCGGTGTTGCTGTTCGTCGGCTCCGGGTACAACTCGGGACCATTCCAGCATCCCGTCGCGTATGCCGCATCCGTCATGGGGCTCTCGGCACTGCTCGGCATCGCCACGCTGCAGCGGCGACTTGGTGTTGCCCGACGCGATGTCGCGATGGCCGCAGCGCCCGCCTAGCGGTATACTTTGGCTACGTCGTGTCGGGCGGACACGGCGACTTTTTCTGTAACGGATGGTCTTCACCTTGTACGCAGTCGTCCGCACTGGCGGTAAGCAATACCGGGTCGAAGAAGGCGCGATCCTCACCGTGGCCACCCTCGAAGGTGACCCGGGGAAGGAAGTGACCTTCGGCGACGTTCTGCTCTTGGCGGACGGCGACAGCGTTAAGGACGCCGCGTCGGCCAAGGTCACCGGCGAGATCGTGGGTCACGGGAAGGGTGAGAAGATCATCGTTTTCCGTTACAAGAACAAGACCCGCTCGCGCAAGCGCACCGGACACCGATCGAAGACGACGACCGTCCGCATCACGAAGATCGAGGCGTAGGAAATGGCACACAAAAAAGGCGGCGGGTCCACCCGCAACGGACGCGACTCCGCCGGGCAGCGGCTCGGCGTGAAGGAGTACGCGGGCAGCATCGTCGACGCCGGCGCGGTCCTCGTGCGCCAGCGCGGTACCAAGCTGATCGCCGGCGAGAACGTCGGCATCGGCAAGGACCACACCCTGTTCGCGCTGGTCGCGGGCACGGTCAAGTACAGCCCGGCACGGGACGATCGCCGCAAGGTGAACGTCACGCCGAACGCGAACTAGCAAGGAGACCCAGCGATGAAAGCAAAGATCCATCCCCAGTACGTCGAGGCCACGGTGACGTGCGCCTGCGGCAATCAGTTCAAGACGGTCAGCATGAAGCCCGACCTCCACGTCGAGGTCTGCGCGAAGTGCCACCCGTTCTTCACCGGCAAGCAGCACCTCATGGACATCCAGGGCCGCGTTGAGCGCTTCAACAAGCGCTACGGGCAAGGGAAGGCGGAGCAGCCGGCCGCTTCCGAGGCCGCGTCCGAGGCCGCTCCCACGCGTTAGCGCCCCGTCGAGCTCGGGCCACCACGCCGGTGGGCTCGAGGTCGTCGTCGGCAGCATGTTCAGCGGCAAGAGCGAGGAGCTCATCCGGCGCGTGAAGCGCGCCGTCATCGCGCGCCGCATGGTCCAGGTCTTCAAGCCGGTCATCGACGATCGCTTCGGCACCGAGCTCGTGCGATCCCACGACGGCGGCTCGTTCGTCGCCCGACCGGTGCGCTCGAGCGCGGAGATCCTCGACCTGCTCTCCCCGGACGCGAGCGTCGTCGGCGTCGATGAGGTCCAGTTCTTCGACCACGGGATCGTCGATGTTGTGCGCGCGCTCGTGGCGGATGGGCGCCGGGTGATCTGCGCCGGCCTCGACCTGGACTTCCGCGGCGAGCCGTTCGGCCCGGTCCCCACGCTCCTGGCCCTCGCCGAGCGCGTCGACAAGCTCGAGGCCATTTGCGTCGTGTGCGGCGAGTCCGCGACCCGGACGCAGCGCATCGTGAATGGCGTGCCCGCCGACTACGACGACCCGATCATCGTCATCGGCGAACAGGAGGCATACGAGGCCCGGTGCCGGACCTGCCACACGGTCCCGCGGCGCGCTGCGGCACGAGCGTGAGCGTTCGTCCCACGACCTACGGCGGCCAGGCGGTCATCGAGGGCGTCATGATCCGCGGCCGGCGCACCATCGGCCTCGCCTGCCGCAAGCCCGATGGCGGCATCTACCGCTACCGCGAGGCGCTCGACTCTCCGATGCTCACTTCGCGCGTCGCGCGCGCGCCGTTCGTGCGCGGCGTCCTCGTGCTGTGGGAGTCCTTGCGCTACGGGATGCGGATGCTGATGCGGTCCGCCGACGTGCAGCTCGCGGCCGAGGATCAGCAGCTCAAGAGCGGCGGATCCTCGGCATTCATGGGCGTCGGCCTCGTGGTCGCGCTCGTCCTCTTCATCGGCATCCCGTACGTCGCGACCGGACTGCTGCGCGGCGCAATCCCCTCGACCCTGTGGCTGAACATCGCGGAGGGCATCCTCAGGCTCGGCCTCCTGCTCGGATACCTCGTCGCGATCTCCTTCCTTCCGGACATCCGGCGGGTGTTCGCGTATCACGGCGCCGAGCACATGACGATCCACGCCTTCGAGCATGGCGATCCGCTGGACCCCGCGCATGTCGCCCCATATCCGACCGCGCATCCGCGATGCGGGACGGCGTTCCTGCTGTTCGTCGTGGTCATCGCGATCGCTGCGTTCGCCTTCGTGCCCCGGGTCAATCTCGTCGTGGACCTGGTGGTGCGGCTCCTGTTGATCATTCCGGTCGCCTCGATCTCGTACGAGGTCTTGCGTTTCGGCGCGGGCCACGAGGACCATCCGCTCATGCGCCTCGCGGTCGCGCCGGGCCTGCTCCTCCAAGCCATCACCACGCGCCGACCGGATGAGCCGATGATCGAGATCGCGATCGCGTCGCTCGAGGAAGCCATGGCCGGGGACGCTGCCGCATGACCGAGCTCTCGCCGAAGCTGCGCGGCCGGCTGCAGCAGATCGAATCGCGTCACGACGAGCTCGGGCGTTCGATGAGCGATCCGGCGGTGACGGGGGATCGGGACAAGCTGCGGGCGGCGGGCCAGGAGTACGCGCAGCTCGAGGCAATCGTCGACACGATCCGCCGCCTGCGCGAAGCCGAGAAGCGGCTCGGCGAGGCGCGCGAGCTGCAACTCGGCGACGACGCCGACCTTCGCGACCTCGCCCGAGAGGAAGAGGGGACGGCGTCCCTCGATGCCGATCGGCTCACCGAGAAACTGCGCACGCAGCTCATCCCACGCGATCCGCTGGACGAGAAGAACGTCATCGTCGAGATCCGGGCCGGCGAGGGCGGCGAAGAGGCAGCGCTGTTCGCTGGCGAGCTGTACAAGATGTATCTCCGCTACGCCGAGCGGCACCGCTGGAAGGCCGAGGAGCTCTCGGCGAGCCGGTCCGAGAAGGGGGGCTACAAGGAAGTGATCTTCCGGATCGCCGGGCAGGGGGCCTACAGCCGCCTGAAGTTCGAGTCGGGCGTCCACCGCGTGCAGCGCGTGCCGGCGACCGAGGCCCAGGGCCGCATCCATACGTCCACCGCGACGGTCGCCGTTCTCCCCGAGGCCGAGGAGGTGGACCTGCAGATCTCGGACGACGATCTGAAGATCGACGTCTATCGGGCCGGCGGCAAGGGTGGCCAGGGTGTGAACACGACCGACTCGGCCGTCCGCATCACACACCTCCCGACAGGTGAGGTCGTCATCCAGCAGGACGAGCGGTCCCAGCTCAAGAACCGCGCGAAGGCCATGACCGTGCTGCGCGCCCGGCTGCTCGCGCGTGCGCAGGAAGAGAAAGATGCGAAGGCCGGCGCCCTGCGCAACGCGCAGATCGGCCGCGGCGAACGCTCCGAGAAGATGCGCACTTATAACTTTCCGCAGGACCGTCTCACCGATAAACGGCTCGGGCACAACCTCTCGAACCTGCCCCGCCGGATGGACGGAGAGCTCGACGACCTGGTCGAAGCGCTCATGCAGGCCGACGAGGCCGACCGCCTGGCTTCGCTCGAAGCCGGCGAGGAGTGAGCCCGAGCCGGTTCGTGATGGAGCCGGACCCACCGTTCTCCCTCGCGGCGGCCGCATCGTTCGGCTTCGGCCCGAATACCGGCCGGCCCAAGCCCGACGCGCTGGGCATGCGCCTCGCGTTCGTCGTCGACGGCTACACGGAGCAGGCCGGCGTGCTCCTGCGACAGCGTCCCGACGGAGCGATCGAGGCGATCGTCGAGGGCACCAGCACGCTTGGCGCGGTCGAGCGCCAGGTGCGGCGCGTCCTCTCGCTCGATCACCCCGGCGCGGGTTGGGTCGCGGTGGGGAAGCGCGACCCGGTGATCGCGCGGCTGCAGAAGGACCATCCGGGGCTACGGCCGGTGCTCTTCCATTCGCCATACGAGGCCGCGGCCTGGTCGGTCATCAGTCACCGCCGCGGCCGCGCGCAGGCGACACCGCTCCGTGCGCGGCTGGTCGCGGCGCTCGGCCGCACCTTCGAGCTCAGCGGCGAGCAGCTCGGCGCGTTCCCGTTGCCCGAGAAGCTCGCGACGTTGACGGAGTTCCCGGGCTTCGAGTCGCAGCGCGTCGAGCGGCTGCGGGGCATCGCGCGCGCCGCCCTCGACGGCACGCTCGACGCGGATCGGCTGGCGGCCATGTCGCCGCAGGAGGCGCGCGCCGAGCTCGAGACGCTTCCGGGGATCGGACCGTTCTATGCGGACCTCGTCCTCGTTCGCGCGACCGGTCTGGCCGACGTGCTTCCGCGCGACGAGCCGCGGGTGCTTGGATACGCCGGCCACTTCTACGGCCTGCGCGGTCCGGCAACGTCCGCGCAGCTTGGTCAGATCGCGGAGAAATGGAAGCCGTACCGGACCTGGGGGGTCGTCCTCCTGCGCGTTGCCGGTGATCGCGCCGGGCTGCCGTTCGAGGAACGCGCGAGAATGCGCCGGTGAAGACCGACGACCTGCGGTACGACGAGGACACCGCGTTCACCCTCGCCGACGACGCCGCGACGATCTCCGCGATCGTGCGGCGCACGCCGGACGAGCAGCTGCGGGCGGTGCGGATCGGGGAGTGGACGGCGAAAGAGGTCATCGGCCACATCGCCGACATGGCCGACGTATTCGCAGAGCGCGTGCGGCAGTGCGCCGCCCTGGACCGACCCGCCCTCGCGAGCGTCGATCAGGACGCCATCAACGCGGAGCGCAAGAACAACGAGGCCGACCCGATGACGCTGTCGAAACGCCTACAGGCGGCCCATAGCGAGGTCGTCCGCCTCCTGCAGCAGCCCGGCGTTCGCGACCGGCTCGGGATGCACGCCGAGCGCGGGCCGGTCACCGCCGGCTGGCTCGCGGCCTATCAATCCCGTCACGCGCACGCGCACGTCGCGGAGCTGCAACCGCATTTCCCGCCGCGCTAGACGGTGAGGCGCTCCACGGCGTTCAGGAGCTCGTCCACCTGGAACGGCTTGGTCAGCACGGCACTGGCGACGTCGGCGAGCTGGCCATCCGCCGTCGCGGCAGCGTGCGCCGTCAGCACCAGCACCGGTGCGCCGGTGCGCAGGCCTTCACGGACGGTGCGCACCGCCGCCGCGCTGTCGTAGCCTCCGCGGCTCCAGAGGTCGGTGATCACGAGCGACGCGGGTCCGTCGGGGATGGCCCCGGCGCCGTCGAGCACCGTGACGGCGTAGGACTCTTCGAGGATCTGCCGGATGGTCTCGGCGATGGCCCCATCGTCCTCGACGACGAGCACGGATCTCATGGTGATCTCCTCCCCGGAGCGCTTCCCCACACCTATAAGACCGCGGAGTACCGTTCGTGGCCAGATACGGCTTGCCGTACCTGGCTCGCGGGAGGCGTCGATGACGGGGGAGGGGACCGGTCCGGCACTGACGGAGCGCCAGCTCCAGGTCGTTCGGCTTGTCGCCCGCGGCGAGGCCAACAAGCAGATCGCGGCCGCGCTGTCGATCAGCGAGCGAGCGGTCGAAGCCACCTTGACCCGGGTCTACGAGCGCCTCGGGGTCGCGAGCCGAAGCGGGCTCATCGCGGTGGCGCTGCCCGAAGCCGGGTTCGGGCTCGCCATCGACCGACGAACCGCACCGCCGTCCGCCGTCGGCGCGCTCGGCGTCCAGCGCTCGCTTGACGAAGAGGCGCGGGCGTATGAGAACGCGCCGTTCATGGTCGCGGTCAGCGAGGGGCCCGACCACCGGTACACGTTCGTGAACCGGATTGCCGCGGCTGTGGCTGGCCGGTTGGCGGACAGCTTGATCGGGCGAACGGTGCGCGAGGCCTAACCCGATCTGGACCCGAACTTCCTGGCCGCCCTCGACCAGACCTATCGCGCGGCCCGGCCGTGGTCTAGTGGCGCGTCGACCCCGGTCCGGTGGACCCATGAGGACGGCTCGACCCGGGAGAGCCGCGTGAACTTGATCTTCCAGCCGCTTCGTGATGCGACCGGCGCCGTCGTCGGGCTCCTGCAGATCGGGGCGGAGGAGCCCGAGTCCCTCAAGTCGTAGCCTCGGCGTAGAACTTGGTAATGCCCACCGTACGAGACCAGGCCTTGGCGCCGCTTTCGCGCGCCGAAGCCGAGCGTCTCCTCCCAGCGTTGGGCGTGGGGAAGCAGTCCTTAGAGCGGCGGATCCTGCGGGCGCGCTGCCTCAGATACGTCGAGTCCTTCGATGTGGCCTGGGCCGAGCTCAGCGCGCTGCATCCGCAGACGAAGGATCCGCTCCTCGCTGCGCGGATCGCGGTCGACCTCGTCCACCTCGCGTACTACCTGGTGCGCGGGGACGAGGTCCCGCGACTCGCGCGACAGGCCGAACGACAGGCCGCGACGGAGCCGTTGATGCTCGCCGAGCTGCGGCTGGGGACGTCGGTCAACCACACCGCCGCGAACGAGGTGACCCACGCGCTCACGGACGCGCGCTGGGCGGAGGATGCCCTTGCGGCCGCTCCCGCCGGACGCTCGAGGGACCTGGTCGTCGCCCGGGTCCAGCGACAGCTCGCGCATCTGCTCTCGCACACCGGCGACTACGTCGGGGCAGCGTCTGCGGCGGACGCCACGGCGCGCGCAGCGGCGAAGCTCGCGGACCCGTGGGAGTCCGCGTGGGCGACGTACACGAGCGGATTCGCCCACTGGTACGCCGGCAAGAACGATCCCGCGGTCGACGCGTTCACCCGCGCCGAGGAGGGACTGCGCGTGTACGGCACCTCGGCGTGGCGCTACACGCTGCTGTGCCTCGCTCGCGCGCGCATGGAGCGCGGTGAGATCGCGACCGGCGATCGCCTGGGCCGGCAGAGCGGCGCCGGCGCTCCCGAGGATCTGGCCCACATCGCGCTTCTCCGGGGCGAGGCCGAGGTCGCCGAGCGGATCCTCGCGCGTGCACCGAAGGGGTACCCGGCCGACGAGCACTTCCGCGACTTCGCGCGCGGGATCGTGAAGGGCAAGCGCGGTGACCCGCGCGGCGCGGTCCGGCTCCTCGATGACGTGGCCAAGGAGTTCGAGTCGCGCGGGATGGGCCATTGGTCGCTCGGCGCCGCGGTGCACGCGGCCTTCAATCGCGAAGCGCTCGTGCGCGGCGGAGGCGCGGCCCGTGCGATCCAGCTCGTCCGCGACATCGCGGTGCGCGGTGGTGAGGGCTTCGCGTACTACCTGCCGGATGTCGCTGCATGGCTCGGGCGGGCGGCCGAGCGCGACCCGGACGCGCAACAGCTTGCCCGCGTGCTCGTCGCCCGCGGCGATCTCGCGGCGCGGCGCGCCAAGAGCGACTCGGCCTCGGCCGTTGCCGCATCCGCATTGGACGAAGCGACGTTCTACCTGCGCGCGGTGGGCCTGACGTGGCGCGAGATCGGCGTTCTCCACGAAATGGAGAAGCTCCAGACCGCCGGCGCCCGCGTCGAGCGCGCCGAGCTTGCCAAGGCCCTCGATCTTTCGCCCGAGACGCTGCGCGTCCACATCACTCGCATTCGCGCGAAGCTCGACGTGCGCGAACGGCGCGGCGACGCGGTCCTGCTCGAGGCCGCGCTGGCGAGGCGGCCGATGGCTTGACTCCACAGCCATCGAAACCGGAGCTCAGAAGGCG
Organism: Chloroflexota bacterium; assembly: GCA_030948585.1. Classification (GTDB taxonomy): domain Bacteria; phylum Chloroflexota; class Limnocylindria; order P2-11E; family P2-11E; genus UBA4735. The sequence continues at coordinate 23,562 of JALZAB010000037.1, read as the reverse complement.
GGCAGCGCCAAGAGATTGTCAGTCCAGACTCCGTCCGCGTTCGTGCGGATGTAAGGCGGTGTCGCGTCGACGACACCTACCCAGATTGAGTGCGTGCCGTCAGTCACGAACGCTTGGCCATTGTTCCGGATCCACACGACCATTTCCTCGCGTGAGCTCTCTCCGCTTACCAGGGTTTCGGGGTTGGTCCACCGCACGCTCGCGATGTGTTGGTGCAGTTGGCCACCTTCCATATGCCGAGCCGTAACACGAACCAAGGTCGTCTCGCCTCTTCCTCGCTAACCCATCACGCCGGTGTGAACGGGTCTGAATCGTCCTTAGGATCTCGTGACTGGATGATTGCCTGACGAGCAGCTGCGATTTCCGGCCCGGCGAGATAGAAGCGACCGCGTTTCTCGCCTTGAGGCAGGAGCAGGTTGGCCTGCACCAAGTCGTGGAGATCTCGGCTTGCCATCTGCTCGGTGATGTCATCTTTGTCGCTGGCCCTATAGGTTGCACGTCGGACCCGGAATCCAATTGAGGCGTCGTAAAGGGCGGGCAACACGCGTTCGGGCAGCCCGTGCTTCTCGATGATTCGTTCCAGATCGGTCCATAGCCTCTCCGTTTCCTTGACGCGCCGTAAAACGGTGCGCGCCTGTCGGAGGTGCGCCGTGAGGTTGAACCGAATCCAAAGTGTGGTGTCTCTGTCGGGCTGCCAAGAGCCCGCACCAACCTGGGCCAGGACGTCGTAGTACGCCTGAGTATTGCTGCCGAGGTACTCCTCGATGCTCGAGAAGACGGGCGCAAGAAGACCTTCACGTGCAAGAACCAGCGTTTGAAGGCAGCGAGCCATGCGTCCATTGCCGTTGCGAAAAGGATGGATCATTACAAGATTGAGGTGCGCCATCGCGGCGCGGACCATGAGCGTGGGTGCGTCGTTCTGTGAATTCAGCTGAGTTACGAGCTCACCCATCAGGTCCGGCACGTCGTCGATGTCGGGGCCTTCGTAGACAACTTGCTCGGTAGCTTCATTCCGAACGTAGATAGCCCCCTGGCGCCATCTACCCGGTCGGCTCTTGAGATCGTATCCAGTCATCATGAAATGGAGGCTCTTGATGAGCTGCAGGCTGTAGGCGAAGTCGCCTTCAGTAGCGACCTGTAGGACGTAGGTCATCGCATTGCGGTAACCCTCGAGCGCTAGCCGCGTTTCGTCATTCGCGTCGAGCGGTTGCTCGCCAAGCCCAACAGCCGCTGCATCGTCGAGCTTGGCAGTGAATCCTTCGATGCTGTTCGAGCCCTGAATTGCACGCGCAATCGATACACGTCTGAGCGAGCCAAACCAGCGTCGCGGCTCATGCAGGCGCGAACGCAAGTTGTCCCGCAATTCGTTGATCTGCCGAATTACGTTCAGTTCAAGGTCAGTCAGTTGTGGCGCGGCGAAAATCGATGTTTCCGAAAACAGCGCTGTCTGCCGCGTGAAAGCTTTTGTCATCTTGATACTTAGTATCGCGCGATTTGATGTTTTGTCAAACATCGTATCGCTGAATAATTAATGTCAATGAACTCGCAATATTCGCCGAAATCGCGCCCCAGCCAGGGTAGAACCTAGCCGCTGACCAGTCCGAGCACCCGTTCGAGCCCGCGGGGCTGTCCGGGCTCGACCCGAGGCAGGAGCAGCACGACACAGCCCGCGGCGACCGCGCCGCCGTCGACCGGGTGGTCGCCCACGATCACCGTCTCGCTCGGCTCGGTGCCCATCGCATCGCATGCCGCCACGAAGATGCGCGCGTCCGGTTTCTCGATCCGATGCTCGTAAGAATGCGTGTATCCATCGACGAGGTCGCCCCAGCCGCGTGCGTCGAAGACCGGCCGCAGATCCTCCGCGACGTTGCTCACGATGCCGATGCGCAAGCCCCGCGCGCGCAGCGTGCGAAGGACCGGCTCGGTGTCCGGGTATGGGGACCACTTCTGGTGATCCATCACGCGGTCGTACAGCATCTTCGACAGGCCGGGCTGGTGGACTTCAGCTTGCTCGAAGAGCGCGGTCCAGCCGGAGCGGTGTGCCTCCGGTGAAAGGTCTCGCTGCACGGCGATCGCCTCCGGCGTCTTCGAGTCTCGCCAGATCTTGTTCCAGAGCTCGCGCGCGACCTGCGGCGCGACGCCCGCCTCCGCGATGACTGCCGCCCCGTCGGGGCTGTGGAACAACGTGTCGCCGAAGTCGAAACACACGCCCCGGATGGGCGGTGCGGTCACGTCAGCTCGACCGTCTCGCGCCAGGCGGGCACCTTGGTCGCGAACCCCAGGGCCTGCACTTTCGGCTCGAACGCAGCCTGGGCCGCCGGGTCGCCGTGCACGATGAACGTGAGCTTCGGCGCGATGCTGAAGTTCTTGAGCCACGCCAATAGCTCCGGCTCGTCCGCATGCGCGGAGAAGCCGCTGATCGACCTGACCTGACAGGCGACGTCGAGGTTCTGCCCGTCGATCCGGACCTGCTTGGCGCCCTGCTGCAGCTGCGCGCCAAGTGTGCCGACGCCCTGGTACCCCACGAAGAGCAGGGTCATCCCCGGATCGCCGATGAACGCCTTCACGTGCTGAACGATGCGGCCACCGGTGATCATCCCGTTCGACGCGACGACCATGAACGGCCGGGCACCGCCTTGGTCGAGCGCAGCGGATGCGTTCGCGTCCTGCACCATGACCGCGTCGGGGTAGTCGAGCGGCGCCTCGGACTTCGCGAGGAGGGCCTTGGCGTCGTCGTCGAAGTACTCCGCGTACTTCCGGTAGATGTCGGTCGCGCTGCTCGCCATCGGCGAATCGAGGTACAAGGGCAGGTGGGGGATCGTGCCCGCAGCCAGCAGCCGGTCGAGCTCGAAGACGATCTCCTGGGTGCGGCCGATCGCGAACGACGGCATGAGCAACACGCCCTTCGCGGTGTTCGCGGAGGTGACGGCTTCGCCGAGCAGCCGGATCGCTTCCTCCTCCGGCTCGTGGGTGCGGCCGCCGTACGTCGATTCGACGAGGAGGTAATCGCCGTCCCGGACCGGGGTGGGGTCGCGGATGATCGGCGTGTTCGGCCGGCCCAGATCGCCGCTGAAGACGATCGTGCGATCGCCGCTGTTGTCGCGCGCACGGACCCGGATGATCGCCGAGCCGAGGATGTGGCCCGCGTCGAGATAGGTCGCGGTCACGCCCGGCGCGATCTCCGTCTCCACGCCGTATTCAATGCCCTTGCACTGCCCGAGGGCTGCGTTCGCGTTGACGCTCGTGTACAGCGGCTCGCGCAGGTACGTGAGCGCCTCGGGCGTCGCGTCACGCGTCGCGGCTTCGGCGTCCTCGTCCGTCGCGGCCGCGAGCTCCGCGGCCGCGGCGCGATCCTCAACGGCCGCCCGATCCGGGAACTTGCGCGCGAACCGCTGATGCTTCGCCGCGAACTCCTCCTGCAGCTTCGCCGAATCCAGGAGCACGAGGCGGGTGAGCTCGACCGTCCCCCGCGTCGCGTAGATCGGGCCACGGAACCCGAGCGTCGTCACGTGCGGGATCAGCCCGCAGTGATCGAGGTGCGCGTGCGTGAGGAGGATCGCGTCGATCTTCGTCGGGTCATACGCGAGCGACACGCGATTGCGGAGCACGTCGTGCGGGCTTCCCTGGAACATCCCGCAGTCGACCAGCACTCGCGCCCGATCGGTCTCCAGCAGGTACTGCGACCCGGTGACCGTCCGGGCCGCGCCGAGGAAATGCAGCCGCATCGGCTAATGATGCCGCGCTAGCATCACGCGCGCACATGTACGGTCCCGTGCTGGTGGGCGCGAAGGTGACCCTTCGCCCACCGGACGACTCCGACGCGGCCCGGTTCGTCGAGTGGTTCGGCGACCTCGAGGTGACCCGGTACCTGCTGCGCCGCTTCGCCGTCGGGCAGCTGCAGGAGGAGGGTTTCCTCAGGAAGGTCGGCGAGTCGGCGACCGACGTGTTCTGGATGCTCGAGGCCGACGGACAGCCGATCGGTGCCACGGGTATCCACCAGATCGACTGGCTCCACGCGCACGCGACGACCGGGATCGTGATCGGCGTGAAGTCGGAGTGGGGAAAGGGCCGCGCATCGGAGGCGATGGCGATCCGGACCGACTACGCCTTCCGCCAGCTCAACCTGCACAAGCTGACGTCCGGCGCATTCATGGAGAACGAGCCGAGCAAGCGTGCGCTGGTGAAGGCTGGCTATCGCGAGGTGGGCATCGAGCGGCAGCATTTCTTCCGCGAAGGGCGCTGGCACGACCACTGGGTCGGCGAGGTGCTCCGGGCCGATTGGGACGGCACCCGGGCCGACTGAGCCCGCCCGCCTCAACGTTCATTTACCGGTCTGGCCCTTTCGTCCTGACCCGGTCGGCCCGCCCGGTCATCTAGCCGGATGACGGTCGACCGTCGACCATTGGCCAGATGGACCTCCGACCCGCGGTCCTGATCGTCGACGACGACCAGGCGACCTGCGCCGCCATTGCCGAGCGACTGCAGGCCGACGGCCTGGGGACCGAGATCGTGCACGACGGCGTCACGGCCATCCAACGGGCCATCACCCTGCGCCCGCAGCTCATCGTCCTGGACCTCGGGCTCCCCGAGCTCTCCGGAGATCAGGTGTTCGAGCGGCTCCAGGCCGACCACCGCACGCGCTACACGCCGGTCGTGTTCCTCACCGGGTCGGCACGACGAGACGACAAGGTCCGGCACCTGCGCGCGGGTGCCGATGACTACGTGACCAAGCCGTTCGATCTCGAAGAGCTCGCCGCGCGCGTGCAGACGTCGCTTCGCCGATTGCGCACCCTCGGCGGGCTGAATCCGTTGTCGGGGCTCCCCGGCAACACCGCGATCTACGAGGAGATGACCTCCCGCCTGCGCGCGGGCGAGCGTTTCGCGTGTGTGTACCTGGATATCGACCACTTCAAGAGCTTCAACGACCGGTATGGCTTCACGCGCGGCGACACGCTCATCGTCGAGCTGGCGGAGGCCATCTTCGCCGCCGTCGCCACGGCGGGTGAGGACACGTTCCTCGGCCACATCGGCGGGGATGACTTCGTCGTGCTGTGCTCGGCCGATGAAGCGGAGGCGCTGGCCGAAGACGTGGTGACGCGCTTCGCGGTGCGGTCCCGTCAGCTCCACGACGCCGGCGATATCGCGGCCGGCGGATATGAGGCTCCCGATCGACGCGGGTTGCGCAGTCGCTGGCCGTTCGCATCGGTGTCGGCGGGGATCGCCCTGTCCGACTCGCGCGCGTTCCCGACCGCCGCGGCGCTCGCACAGGCAGCTGCGGAGATGAAGACCGTCGCCAAGGGCCAGAACGGACACCGTGTGGCGCTGGATCGCCGCCACACGAAGCCGGCGACGCATTCCGAGGGCAATTTCCGCCGGTCCTAGACTCGCTCTCCGTGGACACCCTCGAGCGGCCCGCCACCGTCACGCACGAACAGCGGACCGAGATCGAGGCCCAGCGCCAGGCGACCCAGCAGACCCGCCGCGCGACGGTGCCGGCGATGGAAGCGCTCCTCTACCAGCCGATCCCGGTGCTCGACCACGGCTTCGTCCGGGTCATCGACTACATGGGCGACGACGCCGCGGTCGTGCAGGCGGCGCGTGTGTCGTACGGCGCCGGCACGAAGAAGGTCCGCGAGGACGCTGGCCTCATCAACTACCTGATGCGACACCGGCACACCTCACCATTCGAGATGTGCGAGCTGAAGATCCACGTGAAGATGCCGATTTTCGTCGCGAGACAATTTTTACGTCACAGGGTGGCTAGCGCGAACGAGGTCAGTGGAAGATATTCGATCCTCGATCGCGAGTTCTACATGCCGGTCCCCGAGAAGCTGGCGTCGCAGGCCAAGACGAATCGGCAGGGCCGTGGCGACGTGCTCAGCGAAGCCGAATCGGCACGCGTTCTCGAGATCCTTCGTGCCGATGCCGCGAGCGCCTACTCGCATTACGAGGAGATGCTCAACGAGATCGACGGCGAGGTGGTCGATCCGGAGCGACAAGGCCTCGCGCGCGAGCTGGCCCGGATGAATCTGCCGGTGAGCCTGTACACCCAGCTCTATTGGAAGATGGACCTCCATAACCTGCTGCATTTCCTCAACCTGCGCGCGGACGCGCATGCGCAGTACGAGATCCGCGTGTACGCAGAAGCGTTGCTCGAGATCGTCAAGCAATGGGTACCGCTGACATACGCGGCGTTCATCGACTACCGCATGGGCGCCTACGAGCTGTCGGCAAGAGGCCTCGCGGTGGTCAAGCGGATGCTGCGGGGCGAGCAGGTGGAGCGCGAGTCGAGCGGGATGTCGCCGGGGGAATGGCGCGAGCTCATGGAGACCCTCGAGCGCTGAAGACCGATCGCGCGGGCTTCATCTGGGATCCCCGCCTCGCGTCCCACGTCTATCGATCCGATCACCCGCTGAAGCCACGACGCCTCATCGGCGTGCACGACACCCTCGAGCGGGTGGGTGCCTTCGCGCGTCCCAACGCCGTCGTCCTGGAGCCGCGCGACGCCACGGTCGCCGAGCTCCAGCGCATCCACTCGCCCGAGTACGTCCGGGCCGTCGAGGCGGCGTCCGCGGACCCTGACGGCGACCATTCGCGGTGGGGCCTCTCGGCCCACGGCGACACGCCGCCGTTCGCGGGCATGCATGAGGCCTCACTGCTCACCACGGGCGGCACGCTGCGCGGCATGGAGGAGGTGCTCGCCGGCCGGCTCAGTGTGTCGTTCAACGGCGCTGGTGGGCTGCATCACGCGATGCGCAGCCGGGCGTCCGGTTTCTGCATCTACAACGATCCGGCGATCGTCTGCGGACTGCTCGCCGATCGCGGCATGAAGGTCGCGTACGTCGACATCGACGCGCATCACGGCGATGGCGTGCAGGCGGCGTTCTACGACACCGACCAGGTGCTCACCATCTCGCTGCACGAGACCGGCCGGTCGCTGTTCCCGGGGACCGGCTTCGCGGACGAGCGCGGCACGGGGAGGGGGGCCGGGTACAGCATCAACGTCGCGCTGCCGCCCTACACCGATGACAGTGCCTACACGTACGCGTTCGATGCCGTCGTCCCGCCGCTCGTGGCGCGCTTCCGGCCCGACGTGCTGGTCACGCAACAGGGGATCGATTCGCATTTCTCCGACCCGCTGACGCACCTGCAGGTCTCGACGCGCGCGCGGGAGCACGTCGTCCGCGCGTTCCGCGCGTTGGAGCTGCCGTGGGTCGCGATGGGCGGCGGTGGCTACGACCTCGACGCGGTCGCGCGCGGCTGGTCGATCGAATATCTGGTGATGCTCGGCGCCCCGGTCCCGGAGGAGCTGCACGACGCCGACCCGCCGGCGTGGACGGGCGACGAGCGCGCCGCCATCGACGCGGCGACCGGCGTCGCTGTGCGCGACGCCCTCGCGGCCGCCTTCGCGTGAGCGACGCGCTCGCCCTGGTTCGCTCGCCCGCTCGCGGCGCGGCTGGCGTGCTGGCGACAGGGCGGCTCTCCATCGCGGTGGCGCTTGTGCTCCTGTCCACCGCCGTCGCTGCCGTGAGCGCGGTGCGCTTCGCGGCCGACGTGCCGGTCAGCACCTTCCTGTACGGCGACGGCCGAAGCCCGGCGATCGCCGCGCTCATCGAGACCCTCGGCCGCGACCGGGCGGCGGTGATCGGCTATCTCGTCGAACAGATCTGGACGGCGGTCGTGGTCGTCACGGCGTTCTCGCCGTTGCTGGTCTGGATCCTCGGTGCGACCGCCGTGCATGCGGCGGCCCGCCTCGACGGCACACGGCGGGCGTTCCGGCCGATGTTCGTGCTGCTCGGCTACGCGACGGCGATCACACGCATCCCGGCCGATGGCGCCGCGGCGATCCTCGGAAGCGGCCGGACGGTCCAAGCGCAGATCGCGCAGCTCATCGGTCTCGTGTGCCTGATCTGGCTCGGGATCATCACCTGGCGGGCGATCGAAGCGCACTACGGTCTTCCGGCCCGCCGCGCCGGCGTGGTGCTGTTCATCGCGGCGGTGCTCTTCTACGTGGTGCCGCTCGTCCTCATCGTCGCCGCATTCGTCGCCATCCTCGTCGCGGCGATCCTTCTCGACTATGTGCCGGGGCTCTAGCTGAGGCATCCGCAGATCTGAGGACACCGGAAGGGAAGCACGCGTACGGTTCATCAATGCGGAAGCTCATAGCGACAGTGTTCAACTACTCGCTCGACGGGCTACTCGCCGACGAGGGCACCGAGTTTTGGAAGTTCTGCTTCGACCAGCCCGGGAACCGTGAGCCCAACGACCCGGTGCATCTCGCCTTTCTCCAGAGCGCGCATGCGCACATCATGGGTCGCACCGCGTACGACGCGATCGGCAGGTCCATGACCACGACGGCCATCGACCATCCCTTCGCCGGCATCCTGAACGCCGGCCGCAAGATCGTCTTCTCCCGGACGCTGAAGACTGCGGAGTGGGCGAACACCACGATCGCCGGTGGTGACACGGCCGAAGAGATCGAGACGCTCAGGCAGGGCGGCGACGGGCACATCGTGGTCTGGGGCGGCGTCAGGCTCTGGCGGTCACTCATGCAGCTCGACGTGATCGACGAGCTCCACCTCACCGTGTTCCCCTACGTTGCCGGAGAGGGCACTCGTCTGTTCGACGGCGTCCCCAAGTCCTACCAGCTCGATCTGCTCTCCAGCACTGCTGGGAGCGACGGCGTCCTCGAGCTGCGGTACCACCGTCACCGATAGAGCTAGCCTTCGTCCGAGCTCACCGCGGCCACGAGAGCGAGGTCCCCGGCTCGCACCGACTTCGGATCGAACTTGCGGACGCTCGCGGCCATTTTGCCGAGCGCCTCGGCCATGGTCATCGGCGGCGGGGCGCCACGTTTCTGCGGGATCCAGCGCACGGGGTTGCAACGCGCGACCACGACGGCGCGCAGGTACGGACTCTTGAAGCCCATCTCCTGCAGCGTCTTCACGTGCGCGGCGACGCGGTCGTCGATGTCCAGCAGGCGCCGGCCCCACTGATCGCGCTGCCGCAGCGCCGCGGGTAGCGTGCCGTCGAGGAACACGTCGACCCGGCGCAGCATCGACTGGTACGAGGATCCCGCGAAGCGGCCCCGCTCCTCGTACGCCGTGCCGAGCGTGAGGAAGTGCGCTGCCTCGAACGCCACGGCGTGGTCCTTCTCCTTCGATCGCGGCTGCTCCTTCGCGAGCGAGCGGGCCATGCGAATGACCTCCATGCTCCGGTCGCGAAGGTTGTGGGCCTTCTCGGTGTTGAGCGGGAGGATCCGATACGCGATCTGCGGGTCAGCGACCAGCAGTGCGCTCACCGTGCGCAGGCCGAGCTTCTTCGCCGCGGCCAGGCGGTGCCGTCCGTTCGGAGAGGTGAAGCCATCTGGACCTGCGACCGCGATGACCGGGTCAAGGAACACGCCTACGGCACCGATCGCGTCCGAGAGCCGGTCCGCATGCACCTTCGACAGGTCGCGCTGGAACTCGGTCGCCTCTATCGATCGCAGCGGCAGGCTGACGAAGAGGATGGGTGAGCTGCCGTACGGGTCGCGGTACGCCGCGAGCGTCGCGCCTCCCGCCTTCGTGACGAGCCGCGTGAGCTCGGCGACGCTGTCGTCGGCCAGGTCGATCGCGCTCTCCTGGGCCTCGGGACCGCGCGGGGCCGCCGGTCCACGCTTCTTCGTCGTCTTGCGCGTGGTCTTCTTCGCCGTCGTCTTCTTCGCGGGCATCGCCGAACGATAGGCCGACCGCGAGGGCGTCGCGGGACGTGCTCGCAGCGCGCGCGCCATCGCCGCGGAGCGCCGGGCGGAGCACTGCGGCGTCGCTGGCTAGAGTCAGTGCGTGGCTGCAGCCTGGTCCCCGACGGAGCGCTACCTCGAGCGCAGCCGCCTCAGGCGGTTCGCCAACGGCCATGGCGTCAACAGCTATGACGCGCTGCTGCGCTGGGCGACCGACGATCTCGAGCGATTCTGGCGAGCGGTCGATCGCGACCTCGGTCTCATCTGGACCGCGCCGTACGCCAACGCGATGGATGTCTCGAAGGGGCTGCCCTGGACGACCTGGTGGCACGGCGGACGGATGAACTACGTCGGCACGGCGCTTCGGGATGACCGCGATCCCGGGCGCATCGCCCTCATCGCGGAGCGCGAAGGGGGCGGCGTCGAGCAGCGCACCTACGGCGAGCTTCGTGCGGAGGTCGCGCGCTTCGCGGCCGGGCTCCGCGCCACCGGCGTCCGCAAGGGCGATCGCGTCGCGGTGTTCCTGCCGATGGGGATCGAGTGCGTCGTCGCGGTCCTCGCCGTCGGTGCGCTGGGCGCGATCTACACGCCGATCTTCTCGGGCTACGGCGCCGAGGCGATCGCCGGGCGGCTTCGCGACTGCGACGCCTCGGTGTTGATCTGCGCCGACGGGTTCCATCGCCGCGGCGCGGTCGTGCCGATGAAGGAGACCGCCGATTCAGCGGCAGACGGCGCGCCGAGCGTCCGGACGGTGATCGTCGCCGAACGCCTCGGCCGCGAATACCCGAAACGGGACCGCGATGTGACCTGGGCCGAGGTGATGAGTCGCGGCGTCGCTCCGCTCGTTAACTGGGAGGATACCAGCGCCGAGGATCCGTTCCTGATCATCTATACGTCGGGGACCACCGGACGGCCGAAGGGCGCGGTGCACGTCCACGGGGGCTTCCCGGTGAAGGCCGCGCAGGACATGGCCCACTGCTTCGATGTGCAGGAGCGTGACGTCGTGTTCTGGTTCACCGACATCGGCTGGATGATGGGCCCGTGGCTCATCGCCGGCGGGCTCATGCTCGGCGCCACGATCGTGCTGTACGACGGCACGCCCGACTTCCCCGACCCGTCACGCGTGTGGTCCATGGTCGAACGCCACCGGGTGACCCATCTCGGCATCTCGCCCACGGCGATCCGCGGGCTCATGCGGTCCGGCGAGGAGCCGGTGCGGGCACACGATCGCTCCAGCCTGCTGGTCCTCGGCAGTACGGGCGAGCCGTGGAATCCGGAGTCGTGGTGGTGGTACTTCCGCGCCGTCGGCGACGCGCGATGCCCGGTGATCAACTACTCCGGGGGCACCGAGATCTCTGGCGGCATCCTCGGCTGTACCACCTGGACCGACATCCAGCCCGGTTCGTTCCGCGGACCCATCCCGGGGATGGCCGCGGACGTGGTCGACGATGGTGGCCGGCCCATGCGCGGCGCCGTCGGCGAGCTAGTCATCCGCGCGCCGTGGCCCGGCATGACGCGAGGCTTTTGGAAGGACCGCGAGCGCTACCTCGAAACATATTGGAGCCGGCTCGAGAACATCTGGGTCCACGGCGACTGGGCGCGCGTTGACGACGAGGGCTTCTGGTACATCCTCGGTCGCAGCGACGACACCCTGAAGGTCGCCGGCAAGCGTGTCGGACCGGCCGAGGTCGAGTCGGCGGCTGTCGCGAATGCCGCCGTGGGTGAGGCCGCGGCCATCGGCGTGCCGGACGAGCTGAAGGGCGAGGCTATCGTCGTGTTCGCGGTCGCGCGTCCGGGCATCAGCGTGGACGCCGCGCTCGAACGATCGGTGTCGGACACCATCGCCGAGCAGCTGGGAAAGCCACTGCGGCCGAAGGCCGTGCGGTTCATACGCCAGCTGCCCAAGACGCGCAACGGGAAGATCCTTCGCCGGCTCATCCGTGGCGCGTACCTCGGGATCGCGGACCTCGGCGACACATCGTCGCTCGAGGACCCTGCGGCCCTTGATGAGGTGCGCGCCGCCGCGAAGGGCTAGGCGGTGCGGTTGCCCGAGATCGCCCGCACCAGCGCGACGACGAGGGCCGCGATGAGGAACAGGAACACGATCGCGAGCAATGCCGGTACGTCGATCACGGTCGGTGTGTCGGTCTGGGGCCAGATGCCCTGGAACGGGCGGACCAGCGGATCCGTGATCCCGTACAGGCCGGAGACGAGGGCCTGCTGAGGGTTCGCGCCGAGCAGCTTCAGGATGAAGCGGATCAGCAGCACGATCTCGAGCACGGTGAAGATGAGCGTGATGACCCGGGTCACCGTCCACACCGGGGCGTACGGGCTCGCGTTCACGTTCACCTGCCCGGGCGGCGCGACGTAGGCGGGCTCGCGAACGCGCTCGACCCGCTCGACGCGGTCGACGCGTTGCTCGACGACGGGTCGATCGATGATCTCGGTCTCATCCGGCTCTCTGATGGGATCTCTGGGGTCTGGTGGCTGTCGTGTACTCATGCCTGTCTTCCGAGCAGGCCGCGTGCCACGCCCGTTACACGCCCTAGGGACAGCGGAACTGGTCCGCGGTGACGAAGCTCTGACCGAAGTACAGAAGCGCAGCCGTCCCGATGATCGCAGCGGGAATGAGCAGCAGCGCGCGGATCCGTGCTCCCCTCGCGCGTGGAGATCGGAACGCCCCGGCGATCGCGACGGGCGTGAACAAGACCGGGATCGAGGCGGTGAACAGGAACAGCATTGCGGCGCTCACCGCTGCCGCCAGGCCGACCGTCTTGTGCGTGTCGCTGTCCCCGGACGCGGCACCGAGGAGCAGGATCGCGTCGATCAGGGCGATGGCCAACATCGCGATGACATCGCCGCGCTGGAAGTACTTGGGCGCACAGCTCAGGTTCGCCGCGACGACGAGCCCGACAAGTCCAAGGCACAGCACCCCGGTGAGCTGCTGCGCGACCGCGAGCCGCCGCACCGGACCACCGTAGCGGCTAGCCTCGCGCGATGAGCGGCGACGAGTATCCCTTCGCGCACCGCCAACGTGTGCGGTTCGGCGAGACCGACCTGCAGGGCGTCGTGTATTACGCGAACTACCTGCTGTTCGCCGAGGTCGGGCGCGTCGCGTACCTGCGCGCGCTCGGTATCGACTATCGCCGCGACCTCCTCGAAAAAGGCGTTGACTTCACCATCGGCGAGGCCACGGTCCGGTATCGCGCGCCGCTGCGCTTCGATGACGAATACGACATCCGTGTGCGCGTCGGCGAGGTCCGCAATTCCTCGTGGACCTTCGAGTACGCGTTCGACCGTGCGGACGGGCAGCGCTGCGCCGTCGGTTCGACGGTGCAGGTCATCCTGGACCACGGCTCAGGAAAGGCCGCCCGGATCCCGCAGGAGATCCGCGATGTCCTCGAGCGCGCGAAGGCCGCGTGATGGAGACGGCGCTCCCCGAAGAGCTCCAGCTCCTCCGCCGCAGCGTGCGTGCGTTCGTCGAGGAGCAACTCCTGCCGCGGAGCGAGGAGATCGAGTCCACCGATCGCATCCCCAGGGGCGTCATCGACGCGATGGCCGGCATGGGGCTGTTCGGGATCGGCTTCCGCGAAGCGGTCGGCGGTCAGGGCTTCGGCAAGCTCGGGTATTGCGTGGCGGTCGAGCAGCTCGCGCGCGCGAACGCGTCGCTATGGAACGTCATCGGCGGGTCCGCGGGGCTCTGCGGCACCGCGATCGACATCGGGGGGCCTGACGAGCTCCGATCGCGCTATCTGCCGGACCTGTTGACCGGGAAGCGGATCGGCGCCTACGCGCTCTCCGAGCCGGGCGCGGGCAGCGACGCCGGCGGCCTCAACACGACGGCGCGCCGCGACGGTGATGCCTACGTCATCGACGGGGCCAAGACCTTCATCACGAACGCGCCGATCGCGGACCTCTTCACCGTCTTCGCCACCCTCGACCGCGCCGCAGGCTCAAAGGCGATCACCGCGTTCGTCGTGCACCGCGATACGCCGGGTCTGCGTATCGGGACGAACGACGAGAAGATGGGACTCCATGGCTCCACGACGGCGCAGCTCTACTTCACCGAGATGCGCGTCCCCGCGGATCAGCGCGTCGGCGGTGAGGGTGACGGCTTCAAGATCGCGCTTCGGACGCTCGACCTCGGGCGACTCGGCCTGGCCGCGCACGCCGTCGGCGCGGCCCAGCGGCTTCTGGAGGCGTCCGTCGAATACGCGAAGACGCGGGAGCAGTTCGGGCGGCCCATCGCGGTCCACCAGGCGATCCAGTGGATGCTGGCCGACGCGGCCATCGGCATCCACGCGGCCCGATTGATGGTGCACGACACGGCCGCGCGCGCCGACCGCGGCGAGCGCGTCACCGACCGCGCGGCGATGACGAAGCTGTTCGCAACGGAGCACCTTGGCCGGGTGGCCGACGCCGCGGTCCAGATCCACGGTGGCATGGGCTACATGCGGGAGCTCTGGATCGAGCGGGCATACCGGGACGCCCGGATCTACCGGATCTACGAGGGCACGAGCGAGATCCAGCGCGTCGTCATCGCCGCCGGACTGCTCGCTGAGGCGTAATTTCTGGACGTACAGCGGACATCCGCCCCGATGCCAAACTGCCGCTCGTGTGGATAAAGCCCCGATTTCGGTGGATAAAGCCCCCTCAAAGTGCCAAACGAGCCGTTTCCTGTGGAAAAGCCCGTCGTGCTGAAATCGTCCACCCCAGGTAGCCATCCCGTCATCCGGGCCTTGTGGCTGGCGGCCGTTGTCCTGCTGCTGGGCGCGGTCGCGATGCTCGCGGTGGGCTGGCCGGGGTATGGCCTCGTGGCCGCGCTCGCCGGGATCTGCTTCGCCGGAGGCTTCGTGGCGTACCTCTTCCGGCATGCGCGCTTCCTCGGCACACTGGCACGCGCCGAGCGGGCCCTGAGCCGAGGCGACCTCGCGACGGCCCGGGCGATCGCCGCGGCGCTCGTCGATCGCTACCCGGGTTTCCCGCCGGTCCAGCGCATCGCGGGTCTCGTTCTCTATCCCAGCGGCGATCCGCTTTCCGCCGCGACGCTGCTCGAGTCGGCCTCCCGGTCCATACGGGATCGCGATGTCGTCGTCACGCTCGTCGCCGCATACGCGGCGTTGAACAAGGCCGGAGACGCCCGGCGCGTGGCGGCCCTCCGGCCACGTGACCCGGATGTGGCGCTCGCGCTCGCGTGGGCGGAGCTGGTCGCGCTCGGCGGGGACCGCGCACGTGGAGCGGCGCTTGCCGCGGCGCTACCGGTCGACACGCCGCCGCGCGCCGCGATGACGGCGACGCTGCGAGCGATCGCGGCCGCCCATCGTGGAGACGACCCCGCGGTCCGCGAGCGGCTTCACGACGCAGAGGACCGCTACATCCTCCTCGAGGATGATGAGCGGGCGTTCCTTGGCTACCTTGGCGGCATCGCGTTGCGCGAGCTCGGCGCGCGGGACGATGCTCGGACGACCTTCACGCTCGCGATGGCGGCCGCGCCGGGGACCATCGGTGAAGCGCTGGCCCGTCGCGAGCGGACTCACATCCCGTCGGACTCGGCGGTGTCCTCCTCGGACCAGCCCTCGTCAGACTGAAGGTCATCGGCGAAGAGCTCGACATCGAAGCCGAGCTCGTCTATGACCGCGACGAGGCCATTCCGCTGTTCGGGCGGCGTTGTCCGGATCCAGCCGCGCACGACGTCTTCGACGGCGACCTCGTCGGCCGCGCGATCGGAGGCCACGAGCTCGCTCTCGTCGCGCGCCGCTGATGTCGCGAGCTCGCGCACGGTCTCCGGGACCATGTTGGCGAGCGTGCGCAGTGTCCCCTCGGCGTGTCCGTCCCAGCGCATGGTCACGCTATCGCGTCGATGCCGGTCGCGAACCGGCTGATGATGAGCTTCTGGATCTGGGTGGTGCCTTCGTAGAGCCGGTTGACCCGGGCATCGCGCCAGTAGCGCTCCACCGGGAACTCGTCGGAGAATCCATAGCCCCCATGGATCTGGATCGCGTTGTCGGCCGCGCGCTGCGCCGCCTCGGTCGCGTACAGCTTGGCGATGCTGGTCTCGCGGGTGTTCGGCCGGCCCTTGTTCTTCAGATCGCCGGCCCGCCACACCAGGAGCCGCGCGGCCTCGGTCTCGACCACCATGTCGGCGATGAGCTCCGCGACCAGCTGATGCGCAGCGATCGGCTTGCCGAACGAGGTGCGCTGCGTGGCGTACGCGACGGACGCGTCGATGCAGGCCTGCGCGACACCCACAGCGCCCGCGGCCACGGAGTAGCGGCCCGAGTCGAGCGCGCTCATCGCGATCTTGAAGCCCTCGCCGACCTCGCCGAGCCGGTTCGCGTCGGGCACGCGCACGTCGTCGAGGATTAGCTCGGACGAGTCGCTCGACCGCAGGCCGAGCTTCCCGTGGATGCCCTGGCTTCCGTACGTCTGCTTGTCCCGCTCCAACAGGAATGCGGCGATGCCCTTGTGGCCGAGCGCCGCGTCGGTCTGCGCGAAGACGAGCGCGAGGCCGCTCACGCTCCCGTTGCTGATCCACATCTTCCGGCCGCGCAGGATCCAGTCGGCGCCGTCCCGCTTCGCCGTCGTGCGCAGCTTCGTCGCATCACTGCCGACCTCCGGCTCCGTCAGCCCGAAGCAGCCGATCACCTCGCCGCTGCAGAGCGTCGGCAGGTACCGCGTCTTCTGGGCTTCGGTTCCCCATTTCAGGATCGTGAGCTCGACGAGCGAGATCTGGACCGACAGCGTCGTTCGCACCGACGAATCGGCGCGGCCGATCTCCTCGGTGACGAGCGCGTGCGAGATGTAATCGAGCCCGTGTCCGCCGTACGACTCCGGGACCGGTCCGCCAAGGAGACCGAGCGGGCCCATCTTCTTCAGGATGTCGGCGGGAAAGGTCTCAGTGCGATCGCGCTCGCGCGCACCGGGCGCGATCTCGCGATCGGCGAAGTCCCGCGCGAGCTTGCGGATCTCTTCTTGTTCCGCGGTGAGGTCGTAGTCCACGTCGCCGAGTCTAGGTATCGATCGACTTGTTTGGCGCGCCGCTTGGATCAGCCTTCGCACCGAGAGCGGCGACAAGCTCGTCGGCCATCAGTTCGTTGTCGACCAGCGCGGCGCCCGTCGACTCATCGGCCATCGTCCAGTACACCCACCACCGCCGCCGAGGCCCGAGCCGGCGGTTCCGCGGCAGCGGCGCCTTCCACGCGTCGGCCCGATGGCCGCTCACTCGGGCACTGCGTAGGGACGGGTGATTCGCATGAAACGCCCAGCCTCGGCGGGCTGCCATCCGAACTTCGCGTAGAGCGGATGTGCGTCCCGCGTCGCGAGCACGAAGCCGCGCTGCACCTGCAGGTCCGGATGGCCCACAACGGTCTCGATGAGCCATGTGGCAAGCCCTCGCCCGCGATAGGCAGGCAGCACGAAGACGTCGCACAGCCACGCGAATGTCGCGCCATCCGTCACCACTCGGCAATATGCGGCCTGGGTGCTGCCCGGACGACCCTCGAACAGGCCAAAGTTCAGCGAGCTCTCGATGGATCGCTCGAAGAGATCGCGGGGAATGCCATTCGCCCAGTAGGACTCGTCGTGCAGGAACCGCCAGATGACGTCGCGATCGAGATGCGCACGATCCGTGGAGATCGTGAACCCGTCGCGCTTCCACATGCGTCGCAGTTTACGGTCGCGCTGCAGGATGGACCGATAGCATCGACGCATGTCCACGGGCCGCGGCGCGTCGCCGCTCGCGATCTGGTCGGCCCTCGGCGCGGTGTACGTCATCTGGGGATCCACGTACCTCGCCATCGCGATCGCGGTGCAGACGCTGCCGCCGCTTCTCTCCGCGGGCCTTCGCTTCTGCCTCGCCGGGCTGGTGCTCCTGGCCTTCATCGCGGTGCGCCGCGGTCTCCGGATCGGGCGCACGGAGCTCATCGGAGCGGCGATGGTCGGGCTGCTCCTCCTCGTCGGCGGGAACGGCTTCGTCGTCCTCGCCGAGCGAACGGTCCCGTCGGGCCTGACCGCGCTCATCATCGCGTCGGTGCCGCTCTGGATCGTCATCCTCCGCCGGCTCGCCGGGGACCGGATCCACGGGTCGACGTTCATCGGCGTGGCGGTCGGCTTCGCAGGCGTCGCGTTCCTCGTCGTGCCGCGCGGCTCGAGCGGCGAGCTCGATCCGTTCGGCGTCGGCCTGTTGCTGTTCGCGACGGTGTCGTGGGCCCTCGGCACATTCCTCGCGCCGCGGTTGCGCATGCCGAGCGACAGCCTGCTCTCGACGGGGATCCAGCAGCTCGCCGGTGGGCTCGTGCTCGTCGTCGCAGGCGCGGCCATGGGGGAGCTCGCGCATCTCGACCCGGCAACGTGGTCGACGAGCTCGCTGCTCGCGATGGGCTACCTCGTCGTGTTCGGCTCGCTCGTCGCATTCAGCGCGTACAGCTGGTTGCTGCAGCACGCTCCGGTCTCGCTCGTGTCGACGTACGCATACGTGAACCCGGTCGTGGCGGTGCTCCTCGGGGCGTTGATCCTCGCCGAGCCGATCACGCCCTCGATCGTCATCGGCGCCGCCATCATCGTTGCGGCCGTCGCGTTCATCGTGACGCGGGAGGGCGCACGGCAGCGGGCCGCGCGCGTGGCCGCGCATCCGCGCACTGCCGCAGGCGAGGCGGACTAGCCGGCCTCCTGCACCTCGACGCGCTCCGTTGCGGGATGGGGGACGCCGTCGGCGCCGACACGCACGCGCAAGCGCGTCACGAGCCGCCAGGTGCCGGCACCGCTCTCCGCGGTGATGACAAGGACTGCATCCTCGATCTCGGTCCCCGCTGGCTCGCTTGACGTGATCTCGAGCTGGGGCTCGAACGTGCCGCCGGCTGCGAGCGCGACATCGATGGCATGGTCCGGCGACCGGAACGTGCCGTGCGGTGCCGCGATCGCGATGAGATGGAGCGGCTCAGCGTCGTTCGTGACGCGCCAGCGGACCTTCCACTTGCCCTCGGCCGAGCGCGTGACCGAAAGCGGATCGATCCGGACGCGGGGCGCGGTCAGCTAGACGCGCTCGAAGATCGCGGCGATGCCCTGGCCGCCGCCGATGCATAGCGACGCGAGCCCGTACCGGCCGTTGCGCTTCCGCAGCTCGGTGATGAGCGTGAGCGCCAGGCGCGCGCCGGATGCGCCGAGCGGATGGCCGAGCGCGATGGCGCCGCCGTTGACGTTCGTCTTCTCGCGATCGAGGCCGAGGTCCTTCTCCACCGCGAGGTACTGGGTCGCGAACGCCTCATTGATCTCGACCAGGTCCATGTCCTCGATCTTCAGCCCGGCGCGCCCGAGCGCTTGGCGGCTCGATGGCGCCGGTCCGATACCCATGATGTCGGGGTCCACGCCGCACACGCCGCCGGAGACGATGCGCGCGATCGGCGTGAGGCCGGCCTTCGCCGCGGCCTCGGCCGAGGCGATGACGAGGGCCGCGGCGCCGTCGTTGATGCCGCTCGCGTTGCCGGCGGTGACGGTCCCGTTCTTCTCGAAGCGGGCAACGAGCTTCCCGAGCGCCTCGATGCTCGTGTCGGGGCGGATGTGCTCGTCCTTGTCGACCACGGTCACGCCCTTCTTCGTCTTCACGTCGACCGGCACGATCTCCTCGCTGAACCGGCACGACTCGCGCGCCTTCGCGGCGAGCATGTGACTGCGGTACGCGAACGCATCGGCCGCGTCACGGCTGATGCCGTATTTCCGCCCCAGATTCTCGGCGGTGTTCGCCATGCCCAGGCCGTTGTACGAGTCGACGAGGGCCACCCAGAGGTAGTCCTCGAGCTTTTGCTCTCCCAGAGGGAGGCCCCATCGCGCGCCGCGGATCATGTGCGGCGCCATGGACATGGCCTCCGCCCCGCCCGCGAGGACGATGTCAGCCTGACCGAGCCGGATCTCCTGCGCGGCCAGGAGGATCGCCTGCAGCCCCGAGCCGCAGAGGCGATTGATCGTGAGCGCGGGCGCCTCGATCCGCGCGCCGGCCTTCAGGCCGATGTGCCGAGCGAAGTAGACGGCGTCACCGCTGGTCTGCAGGACGTTGCCGAAGATCACCTGGTCGATCGAGTGCGCGGCGATCTTCGAGCGCTCGATGGCGCCCTTTGCCGCGACCACTCCGAGATCGGTCGCCGACACGTCGCGCAGCGCGCCGCCGTACGTGCCGAACGCGGTGCGCGCGCCACCCAGGACGACGACATCGTTCATGTCCTCATTGTCCCACCCGAGAGCCGGACCGCCCGAACGATCGCTTTTTCGACCGCGTCGGCGGCGGCAATCTGCACCTCGATCGGGTTCGCCTCCTGTTCCCCGTATGCGAGCGCGAAGACCGTGTCGCCGTCCAGGTCCGTGTGCGCGGGCCGGATCGCGCGGCCGAGCCCGTCGTGCGCGGTCATCGCGACGCGCCGTACCGCTTCGCGTCCAAGCTTCGCGTCCGTGAGCACGGCGCCGATGGTCGTGTTCGCGCCGGCGGCGGGCCGCGCCGCGCCGGGCTCCGATCGGGCGGCCCACGCGTTCGCCTCACCGTCCCAGATGTCGCCGAGGGCGTTCACGACCATGACCGCCGTCACCGTGGCCGCGCCCGCTCGCGCGGACGCCATACCGAGCCCGCCGGGCACGCGACCGCCCTTCAGCTTGGCGACCGTTCCGCCGGTGCCTGCGCCGACGAGTCCCTCCGCGGGCGTCGCGGTCGCGGCCAGGCACGCGGCGTAGCCGGCGGCGTGGTCCGGGCGGACGTGCCCGTCCCCGGTCATGAGGTCGAAGATCACCGCGCCGGCGACGTGTGGCACGCGCCAGTCGCGCACTGCGACGCCGACGCCGCGCTCCTCAAGGAACCGCATGACCCCGCCATACGCGGCGAGACCGAACGCGCTTCCGCCGGTGAGCAATACCGCGTGCAGGATGCCGGTGGCCGACGCGGGTCCGATGATGTCGGTCTGGATCGTCGCCGGGGCGCCGCCGCCCATGTGCACGCCCGCGACCGCCGCGGCCCCGCACAAGATCACCGTGCAGCCGGTCTCGGCGACCGGATCGGTCCAGTGCCCGACCGTAAATCCCGTCGGCAACATCATGTCCGCGCCGAGTCTGCCACCATCTCCGGCGTGGCGACGCGGAGCGAGCAACGCATCGAGAAGACCGAGGCGGCATCGACCGGCGGGATGATTACGGCGGAGCACCCGCTCGCGGCCGAAGCCGGCGCGCGGATCCTCCAAGCGGGCGGCAACGCCGTGGATGCGGCGGTCGCCGCCGCGTTCGCGATGGGTGTCGTCGAGCCGACCACCAGCGGCCTCGGCGGTGTCGCGTGGTGCGTGATCCGGCAACCAGACGGGACGACCACCACGATCGACGGCGGTGGCGCGGCGCCCGTCCGTGCGACGCCCGAGATGTACGAGCTGCAGACCGCCGGCGCGTCGGGCATGTACGGGTGGCCGGCGACAAAGGATGATGCGCAGAACCTCGGTTACCGCGCGGTCGGTCAGATGGGCGCCGTCGGCTGTCTCTGTCACGCGCTCGAGCGCTACGGCACGCTGGACCGCGCAGCGGTCATGCAGGACGCGATCGCGCTCGCCGCGGACGGCTGGGAGACCGACTGGAACCTCACGCTCGCGCTCGGCCTCTACTACGACCGGCTCGCGAAGATCGATGCCTCGCGCGCGGTGTTCTTCAAGGCCGGCGGCGCCCCGCTCCGGGCTGCCACGGGATTCGAGGCCGGTGACCGCCTCGTCCAGCGCGATCTCGCCGAGAGCCTGCGGGCGATTGCCGCCGCCGGACCGGAGGTGCTGTACGGCGGTGAGCTTGGCCGCGCGATCGTGCGCGACGTTCAGTCGCACGGCGGCGTGCTGAGCGACGCGGATCTGGAGGGCTTCGCGATCCGGGAACGGGAGCCGCTGGCGGTCGACTACCGGGGCCTGCAGCTCTGCACCCTGCCAGGCGCCTCCGGCGCGATCACCGTCGTCGAGGCGCTGCGGATCCTCGAGGGCTTCGAGCTCTCGAAGATGGAGCCGCTCTCGGCGGTGGCGCTCCATCTCATCGCCGAGGCCCAGCGGCGCGCGTTCGCCGACCGGTTCACGTTTCTGGCCGACGAGGCTGTGGTCGGTCCCGCGATGTACGAGCGGCTCGCGTCGGCGGAGCATGCCGCTGCCGCGCGCGCGACGATCGATCCCGGCCGTGCGACACCGGACGCGGGCGCGACGCCCGTACCGCCGTCCACCGACTGCACCACGCACGTGAACGTCGTCGACCGCGAGGGCCGCATGGTCGCCATGACCACGACCCTCGGCGGCGCCTTCGGCTCCGGGGTCATCGCCGCGGGGACCGGGATCATGCTCGCGAACGTGATGACGTGGTTCGACCCGCGGCCGGGCCGGCCGAACTCGATCGCGGGCGGCAAGCGCATCCTCTCCGCGATCGCTCCGATTCTCGTCCTCCGCGCTGGCGCGCCGCTCCTCGCGAGCGGAGCGCCGGGCGGCCGCCGGATCATGAGCGCCATGGTCCACGTGCTCACGAACATCGTGGACTTCGGTCAGTCGCCCCAGGTCGCGGTCAACACCGCGCGCACCCATTGCGAGTCCGCAGACCTCCTCATGGATACGCGTATTCCCGTCGCGGTGCGGGACGCGCTCGCGGCCATGGGCCACCATGTCGTGCCGCGGCTCGAGACGTTCGCCTCGTCGCACTTCGCCCGGCCGAGCGCGATCTTGGTGCGGGGCACCGAGCTGCGGGCCGGCGTCGGCGCGCTGAAGAGCTCGACCGCGATCGGGGTCGACTAGCTCCCGACCAGGGCCAGCGTCGCGAGGGCCATCACCTTGGTGGCGCTCGCGAGCTCGTCGAGGTCGACGTACTCGTCCGGCCGGTGTGCGGTCTCGAGGCGGCCCGGGCCGTATGCCACGCAGTCGAGGACGCCGCCCCGCCGCACGACGTGCTTCTGGTCATAGGTGCCCGGGCTCGCGATGACCGCCGCGTCGCGCCCGAGGACCGTCCGCACCGCATCGCGGATCGCGCGCGCGACCGGCGCGTCCGCGGCGGTAGCGGTCGGCTCCACGAGCATGAGCTCGCGGACGGACCACCGGATGTCCGGGTCGTTCGCGCCCTCGGCCGAGACGATCGATTCGAATTCGCGGCGGACATCGCCGCTCGATTCCTCCGCGATGAACCGCCGGTCGAAGATCGCGACGCACCGGTCGGGGACCATCGGGGTCTGCTCGACGCCGATCGGCTGCCCGGCGTGTAGTGCGTTCAGGCTGATCGAGGCCTGCCGCGCGCTCGCGGGCTCCACCGGGACGGCCGTCACGCGGGCCGCGAGCTTCGGTTTGAGCTCCCTCTCGATCCGGGTGATGAGCCGGGCCATCGCGTCCGCGGCGTTACGGCCGAGGGCGGGCATGCTGCCGTGCGCGGTCACACCGCTCGCGGTGACCTCGGCCCAATACACCCCGCGATGGCCGATGCACACGCGATCGACGTCGAGCGGCTCGGTGATGATCACGTGGTCCGTCCGCGTGGCGGCGATGAGGCCCTGGTCGCACAGCTCGGCAACGCCGGCGAAGCCGCCGCTCTCCTCGTCCACGGTCCCGCTCTGCTCGACGCTGCCCCGCAGCGCGTACCCCGCCCGGCGGATCGCTTCGACCGCGTAGATCGACGCGGCGATCCCTGCCTTCTGGTCGCCCGTTCCGCGACCCCAGAGCCGGCCGCCGGCGATCTCGCCGCCGAACGGGTCGTGCGTCCAAGCCGACGGATCGCCCGGAGGGACCACGTCGAAATGGCCGTTGAAGTGGAGCGTCGGCCGCGCCGTGCGGCCCTCGAGCCGACCGAGGACGTTCACCCGGGGGAACGCGTCGGTCGCG
>JALZAB010000033.1 GCA_030948585.1 Chloroflexota bacterium | reverse complement strand
GGCGGCCACCGGCGGGACGCTCGAGGGAAACCCCTGCGGCTCGTCGACGGACACGTAGGTCAGGTCGTTGTCCGCGAGGAACTTGAGGGTCTCCGCGCGGTTGCGCTCGCTCATCCAGGTCTCGTTGCGGAACTCGACCGCGAGGCGGTCGTCGGGCAGCCGCTCCCGGGCGTGCAGGATCTCGTCCTTGTTCTGGTGCGAGATCACGAACCAGTCCGGGTACTGGAGCAGGATCGCTCCGAGCTTCCCGGCGGTGCGCATCGGCTCGAGCGAGATCCAGAATCGGGCGTGGATCTCGTCGCGGATCTCGGCCGGAATGTCCTTTGGGTACAGGCGCCGCTTCTCCTGCGCCGTTGCCGGGAGCGACTCGCGAATGGTCTTGGGCAGCCGCTTCGGGTCGATCGGGTGCGTGGTGATGGAGCCGAACGCCTTGAAGTCCATCTGGAAGCCGTCCGGAGTGCGCTCGGCCCAGAGCTGCGCCTGCTTCGGGTCGGGCAGCGCGTAGTACGCGGAGTCGTTCTCGACGACCGGGAACCGCTCCGAGTAGAACCGCAGCCGCTCGTCCGCTTTCTTCGCGATCTTCTCGGGATACCAACCCGACGCGATCAGCGTGGGATCGGTCCACGAGCACGTGCCGACCTTGATCTTCGCGTTGGCTATTCGGCCTTCTCCGGATACAGATTCGGATCGAGCTCCTCGGCCTTCGCGCTGCGCTGCGAGAGTGCCAGCACGGCGATCCCGAACACCGCGAGCAGCCCGACGAACGAGTAGATCTGCGCGCGGCCGCTCGACACGAACGCGAGGGCCCCAAGGCCGAGGGTGATCGCGTAGATGAGCAGCACCGCCTGGCGGTGCGACAGCCCGACGTCGAGCAGCTTGTGGTGGAAGTGGCCGCGGTCCGGGGCGAACGGCGCCTGGCCGGTGACGAGCCGGCGAACGATCACGTAGAAGGTGTCGATGATCGGCACGCCCAGGACGAGGAGCGCGGCCGCGACCTTCGCGGTGCCGAAGATCGAGAGCACCGCGAGCATCGTTCCGATGAACGCGACGCCGGTCGTGCCGAGGAACACCTTCGCGGGGTGGAAGTTGAACACGAGGAAGCCGGCGATCGCGCCCGCGAGGGTGAAGTTCATCCAGGCGACGAACGGCTCATTCACCGCGGGGAGGAGCGCCGTCGCGCCCAGCGCGAGCGCGGCGATGGCCGCGACGCCCGCGGCCAGCCCGTCCAGGCCGTCGATGAAGTTGAGCGCGTTGTTCATGCCCACGATCCAGAACACGGTGAAGCCGACGGCGAGTGGCGGCGCGAGCTGGATGAGCCCGTCTCCGCGGGGGTCGTTGATGAATCCGATGCGGATGCCCGCGGCGACGATGATGCCGGCGATGGCGAAGTAGCCGAGCATCTGCCACCGGGCGCGCAGATCCAGCGCGTCGTCGAGCAGGCCGACGGCGAGCCCGAGGAACGCGGCGATCGCGGTCAGCGTGAAGCGCGGGGTGCGCACCTCCTCCGGGATCAGGAACGGGTGTCCGTAGAGGCGGTCCACGAGCCAGAACCCGAAGATGGCCGCGCCGAACGCGAGCGCGATCCCCAGCCCGCCGATGCGCGGGATCGGCTCCGGATGCCGCCGCCGTCCGCCCGGAACGTCCAGCAGCCCGAACCGCCGCGCGATCGCGGCCACGAGCGGCGTGGCGATGAGCGCGAGCACGAAGGCGAATAGCGTCGAGCCGGCGAACAGCAGCAACGTCGACGAGCCGACCGCGGTAAGGACCGTCGCCATCAGCTCGTGCCGAACTGACGGTCGCCGGCGTCGCCGAGCCCGGGGACGATGTAGCCCTTCTCGTTCAGCCGCTCATCCAATGCCGCCACGTGGATCGGGACGTCGGGGTGCGCTTCGCGGAGCGCGGCCACGCCTTCAGGCGCCGCGATGAGCCCGACGTATTTCACATCGCGCGCGCCCCAGCGTTTCAGGATCTCGATCGTCGCGACGGACGAGCCGCCGGTCGCGAGCATCGGGTCGAGCACCAGGCAGACCTGCGCGGTCACCGACGACGGCAGCTTGTTGTAGTACTCGATCGGCCGGAGGGTGTGCTCGTCTCGGAACAGTCCGATGTGCCAGACCTGCGCTTCGGGAATGAGCTGGAGCGCGGCCTCGACCATGCCGATGCCTGCTCGCAAGACAGGCACCAAGCCGACGGTCTGGGCCAAACGCACTCCTTTGTATGGCGCCAGCGGGGTCCGGACGTCCGCCGGGGCGGTCCCGAGGTCGGCCGTCGCCTCGTAGAGCACGAGCATCGCGATCTCGTGGACGAGGCGACGAAACTCCGGTGGGGGCGTCCGCACGTCGCGGAGGCGCGTCACCTTCTCCCGCACGAGCGGGTGGGTGGAGACGTGGAGCTGGTCGGTCAGGCTCGAGCCGGCTCGCGGGTGATGCCGGTTATGCCGGGCACCGGAAAGCGGTGCGTGAGGTCGAGGACCTCATCGGAGATCTGCTTGGCGATCGTCTCGTCCTTCGCCTCGCGCAGGGCCCGCGCGATGAGTGCACCGATGCGCTCCATCTCAGCCTCTTTCATGCCGCGCGTCGTGATCGCCGGCGTTCCGATCCGGATCCCGGATGCGGTACCCGGCTTCTGCGGGTCGTAGGGGATGGTGTTCTTGTTCACCGTGATCCCGACGGCATCGAGGAGCCGCTCCGCGGCCTTGCCGGTGAGGCTCATCGGCCGCACGTCGACCAGCATGAGGTGGTTATCCGTGCCCCCGGACACGACGCGCAGGCCGGCCTTCGCGAGCGCGGCCGCGAGCGCGACCGCGTTGGTCCGGATCTGCTTCGCGTAGGTCTTGAACTCCGGTGTGGCAGCCTCCTTGAGCGCGACCGCCTTTCCGGCGATGACGTGCATGAGCGGGCCGCCCTGCGCGTACGGGAACACCGCCTTATCGACGGCCTTCTGGTACTCCTGGGTGCACAGGATCATGCCGCCCCGCGGCCCCCGCAGCGTCTTGTGCGTCGTCGTCGTGACGATCTGCGCGTGGGGGACCGGGTTCGGGTGCTCCCCCGCCGCGACGAGACCGGCGAAGTGGGCCATATCGACCATCAGGAGCGCGCCGACGGAGTCGGCGATGGCGCGCATCCGCGCGAAGTCGAAGAACCGCGGGTACGCGGTCGCGCCGGCGACGATGAGCTTGGGCTGGTGCTCTTTCGCGAGCGACTCGAGGGCCTCGTAGTCGATCGTCTCGTCGTCGCGCTTCACGCCATACGGCACGAATTTGTAGAGCTGCGCCGAGAAGTTCACCGGCGAGCCGTGGGTGAGATGGCCGCCCTGATCGAGGGCCATGCCGAGCACCACGTCGCCCGGCTTGATGATCGCCGCGTACGCGGCCATGTTCGCCTGCGCCCCGGCGTGGGGCTGCACGTTCGCGTGCTCCGCGCCGAACAGCGACTTGGCGCGCTCGATGGCGAGCGACTCGGCGACATCGACCCACTCGCAGCCGCCGTAGTAGCGGTGCCCCGGGTAGCCCTCCGCGTACTTGTTCGTCAGCACGCTCCCAACGGCGTCCATCACCGCTTGGCTGGTGTAGTTCTCCGAGGCGATGAGCTCGATCTTCTCGACCTGACGCCGACGCTCGCTCTCGATGGCCTGGTAGATCTCCGGGTCGACGCGCTCTATCTCGCTCATGAGCTTGCCTTCACTTTCTCGAGGTCTTCGATCTGCTTTCGCCTGCGCTCGTGCCGGCCGCCCTGCACCTGCGCGCCCAGGTACGCGTCGACGATCGCCGTGGCGAGGCCGATGCCGATGACCCGCTCGCCGAGCGTCAGGAGGTTCACGTCCACGTGCTCGACGGCATCGCGGGCCGACCACTCGTTCTCGACCACGGCCGCCCGGACACCCGGGATCTTGCTCGCCGCGACGGCCGGCCCGATCCCCGAGCCGCAGCAGAAGATGCCCCGCGGGTAGCGGCCGGTGGCGATCGCGCGCGCGATCGGTTCGACGATGAGCGGGTAGTCATCTTCGGGATCGTTCTCCGGCGAGAGGTCATCGACCTCGTAGCCCTTGAGGCGCAGGTGGTGCGCGAGCTGGTCGCGCAGGTCGACGCCGGCGTGATCGGCGGCGATGGCGATCTTCACGAATACGACGCCACGCCGAGCAGCGCCTCTTCGATCTGGGCCATGGTGATCGAGCCCTCGCGCAGGACCGTGAGCGGCTCCGTCGTGCAATCGACGATGGTCGAGCTCTGCCCGACCGGTGTCGTGCCGCCGTCGAGGATGATCGCGACGCGGCCGTCGAGCTGCTCGAGGACCTGCTGCGCGGTCTTTGCCTCGGGCTTCCCGGAGCGGTTCGCGCTCGTGACCGGAAGGCCGCCGCCGCTCGCGGCGATGAGCCGCCGCGCGACGTCGTTCGCCGGCACGCGGAACGCGATCGTGCCGCGACGCGGCGCGACCAGGACGATGGTCAGCGGACCAGGCCAGAACCGCGCGGCGAGGGCGCGCGCTGCGGGCGTGACCATCGCGCTCGCCTCGAGGTTGCCGGCCTCGGAGAGGAGGATCGGGATGCGCTTGTCCTTCGGGCGGTCCTTGGCCACGTACAGCTTCCGGATGTGGTCGTGCCCGGCGGCGAGGCCGTACACGGTGTCGGTGGGAAATGCGACGAGCTCCCCGTTCGCGAGCGCAGTCGCGGCCTCTTCCACCGCCCCTGGCGCATCGGCCGGAAGGAGGCGGGTCTTCACTTTGGCAATCCTAGCGACGGGACGGCGTCCAGCGTTCGCACCAGTGACTTCGGCGCGACCGCCCGATAGCTCTCGTCGACCCACTCCGTGTAGAGGTCGATGTCGATCCGCCGGCCTTTCGGGATGCGCACCGTCACCCATCCGGCTTTGCCGAGGCCGTACCCGGTCGGCGTCACGTACTTCAGCGAGAGCGCGAGCTCGTGCGTCGCCGGCAGCTTCGCCGAGATCCCGAAGCCGCCATCCGCTCCGGCCCCGAGGAACACGAAGATCTTCCCCTTCACCTTGATCACCTGATCACCCCACGGGTGATCCTCGACGGCTGCGGGATACGAGAGCGCGTGCGTTCGGATCGCGGCGAGCGCCGCTTTCGGCGTCGGCCCGGTCATCGGCGCAGCCGCACGACCCGGTC
>JALZAB010000025.1 GCA_030948585.1 Chloroflexota bacterium | reverse complement strand
CCCCACCGCTCGCGAAGGCGCCGCCGAGCATCGTGGCCAGCACCAGGTGGAACGGCGGCACGCCGCCCGCGGCGAGGAACATCCCGCCGAGCGCGGTGACCAGGAGCAGCGACATGATCGCGGGCTTTGTGAGCGCGATCAGATCGTTGAGCGTGGTGCGCGCCTCGGCGCTGACGGGCCGCCACGCGAGCACCGCGAGAGCCACGGTCGCGCACCAGAGCGCCGTCGCCGCGGCCGGATGGGCGCCGAGCGGCCACGGCGAGAACCCGGTCAACGGGTTCAACGCGCCGATGGCCACCTGCGCGACGAACAGCCCGCCGGTGAGCGCGGCCGCGAGACCGAGACCCGGCGTCGCGGCCCTGCGCTTCCACCCACCCGCGACCACGTACGCGATGACGATGCCCACGGCGGCCGCGACGTACCGGTGGAGCATGTGGATGGCCTGCGCGCCGGACATCGGGATGCCGTCGTCGCACAGCGGCCAGGTCGAACATGCCGCGGTCGCGCCGTCGCCGCGTACGAATGCGCCCGAGAGCATGAGCAGGAACGTGCCACCGGCGGCCGTGAGGGCGAGCCAGGTGAACGCCGTCGGCTTCGCGAGGCCGGGCCCGGGCACCGGCCAACGGACGATGACCGCGTACACCGCAAGGACCGCGAGCAGCAGCTCCGCGTTCGCAAGATGCACGGTGACCCACGTGTCGGGAAGCTCGAGGAGCACGGTGATCGCCCCGAGGATCGCCTGCAGCCAGTACAGGACGACCGCGGCGCCGACGAACAGCATCGCCCGGCGGTCGCGGCGGTACCGGACGAGCGTCCACACCGCCAGCGCCGCGAGGGTGAGGCCGGCGACGATCGCGAGGAACCGGTGGAACCACTCGATGCGCGTCGCCACGTCGAGCGACGGCAGGAACTGGCCGTGGCAGAGCGGCCAGTCGGGGCAGCCGAGGCCGGAGCCCGTCACCCGGACGATGCCGCCCCAGAAGGCGGCCGGCAGCGCCGCGAGGAGCGTCAGGTAGACGAGACGGCGGTAGCCCGCTGACACGGTCATGCCGCTAGGTGTGCGGCGTGTCTTCCTTGAGCGGGCGGGCGCTGTGGACGATCGGGATGCGCGCGAAGTTGTACGGCGGTGGCGGCGAGCTGGTGGCCCACTCGAGCGTGTCGGCCTCCCACGGGTCGTCGCCCGCGGGCCGGCCCTTGCCGAGCACGATGCTGGTGAAGAAGTTCCAGAGGAAGATCGCCACGCCGAACGCGATGAGGAACGCGCCGATCGTCGACACGAGGTTCAAGGTTCCCCACTCCGGTGACTGCGGGTAGTGGAAGATGCGACGCGGCATGCCTTCGATGCCGAGCTGATGCTGCGGGAAGAACGTGAGGTTCATCGCCACGAAGATCGTGAGGAAGTTGATCTGGCCCAGCTTCTCGCTCATCATCCGGCCGGACATCTTGGGGATCCAGTAGTACATCGCCGCGAAGACCGTCATCACTGCGCCGCCGAACAACACGTAGTGGATGTGCGCCACGACGTAATAGGTATCGGACAGCTGCACGTCCTCCGGCACCGAGCCGAGGAACACCCCCGAGATGCCGCCGATGGTGAACGTCGCGATGAACCCAAGCGCGAACAGCATCGGCGTCTTGAATCGCAGGGAGCCGTGCCAGATCGTGCCGAGCCAGGAGAAGACCTTCACGCCGGTCGGCACCGCGATGAGCATCGTCGAGATCATGAAGAAGAGCTGGAGCGTCTGGTCCACGCCGGCCACGAACATGTGGTGGACGAACACGGAAAACGACAGGAACCCGATCGCGACGCTCGAGTACGCGATCATCTTGTAGCCGAAGATCGGCTTGCGCGAGAAGACCGGAAGCACCTCGCTGATGACCCCGAATCCGGGCAACACCATGATGTAGACCTCGGGGTGGCCGAAGAACCAGAACAGGAACTGCCACAGCAGGGGGTCCGATCCCTCGGACGTCGCGAAGAAGCTCAGTCCGGCCAGCCGGTCGAACAGGAGCAGCACGCCCGCGACCGTGAGGAACGGGATCGCAAGCACGAGCAGGAACGACGTGACCAGCACGCTCCAGGTGAACAGCGTGATGCGCGAGAACGTCATACCCGGGGCGCGCAGCGCGAAGATCGTCACGATCATGTTCAGTGCGCCGAAAATCGATGAGAAGCCGAGGACGGTGAGGCTCAGGAGCCAGAGATCCTGGCCGTGGCTCGGCGAGAACGGCAGCGTCGAGAGCGGCACGTACGACGTCCAGCCGGACGAGGGCGGCCCGACGAGCAGCGCGGAGTAGAGGATGATCCCGCCGCTGAGCAGCAGCCAGTACGAGAGCGCGTTGAGCTTGGGGAACGCCATGTCCCGCGCGCCGATCTGCAACGGGATGATGTAGTTCGCGAACCCGGTCCACACCGGCACGACGAACAGGAAGATCATCGTCGTCCCGTGCATCGTGAAGGCGCCGTTGTACGCCTCGGCGCTGAGCACGGTGCCATTGGGCGTCGCAAGCTGCGCGCGGACCGCGAGCGCGAGCAGGCCGCCGGTGATGAAGAAGAAGAACGTCGTCCAGAGGTACAGGATCCCGATCTTCTTGTGGTCGACGGTGGTGACCCATTCCAGGATGCCCGTGTAACGCGGGCGCGTGACCGGGAATGGGGTGTCGATCGCGGCCATGTGCGTTCCATTCCATCGTGCGTCCCGACGGGTGTCAAATGACGGCGTGATCGTCACGGACCTCGCCTCCGTCACGCGCGCGCATGGGGACCGCACCATCTTCGCCGACCTCTCGTGGACCATCGAGGACCGCGCGCGTATCGGGCTCATCGGCCCGAACGGGAGCGGCAAGTCGACGCTCCTCCGCACCATCGCCGGCGTGGAGCTGCCTGAGGGCGGGCTGGTCACCCGCCCCCGCGACCTTCGGGTCGCCTATCTGACGCAGGAGCAGCCGCCCACGGACGTGCCGGTCATCGCGACGCTCCTCGCCGCGCGCCCCGACCTGGCCGCGATCGAGCGCGACCTCGGACTGGTGGGTGCCCGGTTGGCCGACCCCGCGGTGAGCGGCGACATGGCGCTGCTGACCGAGGCGCTCGAGGCGCAGGAGCGGCTCCTGCACGCGTTCGAGCGTGCGGGCGGGCCGCGCCTCCGCAATCGGGCCGAGGGCCTGCTGCGCGATCTCGGCATCCCGCGCGACCACTGGGACCTGCCGCTGCGCGCGTTGTCCGGAGGCCAGCGCAAGCTCGTGGGGCTCGCAGGCTGCCTGATCGCCGATCCCGATCTCCTCTTGCTCGACGAGCCGGACAACCACCTGGACGTCGAGCGGAAGGAGATCCTCGAGCGGCTGCTCACCGATTTCGATGGCGCGGTCGTCATCGTCTCGCACGACCGATACCTGCTCGACGACACGGTCGACCAGATCGCCGAGCTCGAGCCCGCGGCGAACGGCGCGCGCCTGCGGGTCTTCGAGGGCAACTACTCGGCGTACGTGGTGCAGAAGGAGATCGCCCTCCGCAGGCAACAGCAGGACTACACGTCGCAGCAAAAGGAGATCGCCCGTCTCGAGGCCGCGGTGAAGCGCTTCGAGCTCTGGGCGCGCCTGGTCGTGGACGAGCGCCATATCAAGCAGGCCCGCAACAAGCAGCGCCAGATCGATCGGATGGACAAGGTCGAGCGGCCGGTGCTCGAGCGGCGCCGGATGGCGCTCTCCTTCCGGCCGCGCATCCGCGGCGGCGCGATCGCGCTGCGCATCGAGCACGCGACCCTGTCATTCGACGGCCGGCCGGCCGTCCGCGACGTCGAGCTGGTGATCCAGAACGGCGAGCGCGTTGGGATCATCGGACCGAACGGGGCGGGCAAGACGGTGCTGCTGTCGCTCATGAGCGGCGAGCGGATGCCGGATCGCGGAACGGTCTGGGTCGGCCCGAGCATCGAGCGCGGCCGCTATGCGCAGCACCACGAGACCCTCGACCCGCGGCGCACGCCGATCGAGACGCTGCGAGCGGTGCGCCCAATGACCGAGGGCGAGGCCGTGGCGAAGCTGCTGAAGTTCCTGATCCCCTACGCCGCGGCGCAGCAGCCGATCGCAACGCTGTCCGGCGGCGAGAAGAGCCGGATGCAGCTCGCCTGCCTGATGTACTCGAACCTGAACTGCCTGCTGCTCGACGAGCCGACGAACAATCTGGATATCGCGTCGGCGGAGGTGCTGGAGTCCGCGCTCGAGGAATTCACCGGAACGGTGATCGTCGTGTCGCACGACCGGTACTTTCTGGATCGCGTCGTCGACCGGATCGTCGCGGTGGAGGACGGCGCGGTGCGGCTGTTCGAGGGCAGTTACAGCGCCTACGCGGACCGCGAGGAGCCTAATCGAGCGAAACGGACCGCAGCCGCAGGGAGTTCGTCACGACAGTGACGCTCGAGAGCGCCATCGCCCCGGCCGCGAGCACCGGTGACAGCACCCATCCCGTGAACGGGTACAACGCCCCGGCCGCGAGCGGGATCAGCAGCACGTTGTAGAAGAAGGCCCAGAACAGGTTCTGGCGGATGGCGTTCACCGTCGCGCGCG
>JALZAB010000164.1 GCA_030948585.1 Chloroflexota bacterium | reverse complement strand
CGCGCTCGAACGCGCGCAGCTTCGCTCGCATCTCGCCGTTGCGTGTCACCGCGATCGTCGGTACGCGTCGGGGCAGCGTCGGGAGACAGAGCACGTCTAGGGCGGCGCCGTCGTCGACATCCACATCAACGAAGGCAAGATCGGGTCGTGCTTCGCGCAGTGCGGCGACAAGCTCGGCGGTGTTCTTCAGGTGGCGGACGGTATACGAGCCGTGGGTCAGCGCGAACTGGGCGGCGCTGGATAGCGCGGCGTCGCGCATGAGCGTGAACACGAGATACGTGCGGGGGCGGGTGGCCCGTAGCAACGGCGGCCCCGATGCCATGCCCGTCAGGATAGCGACCAGGGAACGATGACCGACGCATTGGGGCTCCTTGCCGCCGTCCTCATCTGCGCCCTCGCGGCATCGATCGGCGGCGTGGCCGCCGCTGCGTCCGTTCGCACGTGGTACCCGACGCTCCGGAAGCCGCCGTGGAATCCGCCGGCCCGCCTGTTCGGTCCGGTGTGGTCGGTCCTGTATCTGATGATGGCCGTCGCAGCGTGGCTCGTCTGGCGGACCCGCGACGCTACGGACATCGCCCTAGCGCTCGGCTTGTTCGCGGTACAGCTGGCCCTGAATGTCCTGTGGTCGGTGGTGTTCTTCGGCCTGCGCCGTCCCGGCGGAGCGCTGATCGACATCGGCCTGCTCTGGATCGCGATCCTCGGCACCGCCGTGGTGTTTTGGCCGATTGATCGGATCGGCGCGGTGCTGCTGCTCCCGTATCTCGCGTGGGTGACCTTCGCGGCGGCGCTCAATGGATCGATCTTCCGCCGTAATCGCGTCGCCTGATGCTCACGGACGCCTCGCGCGACCGCCTCGTGCTCGTGACCGGCGCATCCGGGTATGTCGGCGGGCGGCTGCTGCGGGCCCTCGTTGACCGCGGGCATCCCGTGCGCTGTCTCGCTCGCCGGCCCGCATATTTGCGATCGCGGGTCCCCGCGGGTGTGGACGTGGTCACCGGTGATTGCCTGGACCCTGGCTCACTGGGTCCTGCGCTCGACGCCGTCGATGTCGCCTATTACCTGGTGCACTCGATGGGAGCACGCGGCGACTTCGCCGCGCAGGACCGTCGGGCCGCGCGGATCTTTGGCGAGGCCGCCCACCGCGCGGGGATCCGACGGATCGTCTATCTCGGCGGCCTCGGCGAGGACGACGACGGTGCGCGACTCTCACATCACCTTCGCAGTCGGCAGGAGACCGGTGACGTGCTCCGCGAGAGCGGGGTCCCGGTGATCGAGTTCAGAGCCTCGGTCATCTTGGGATCGGGCAGCCTGTCGTTCGAGCTCATTCGCGCGCTCACCGAACGCTTACCGGTGATGATCTGCCCGCGATGGGTCGCGACCGTCGCCCAGCCGACCGCGATCGACGATGTGATCGCGTACCTGACAGCGGCGCTGGATCTGCCCATGGACGCCGACTCACGCATATTCGAGATCAGTGGCGCGGAACGTGTGTCATACGGCGGGATCATGCGCGAGTACGCGCGCCAACGAGGCCTCCGTCGCATTCTCATCTCGGTCCCGGTGCTGACGCCGCGCCTCTCGAGCCTGTGGCTCGGTCTCGTGACCCCGGTGTACGCCCGCGTCGGGCGGCAGCTCATCGAGGGCATGCGCAATCCCACGGTGGTCCGCGACAACACAGCGCTGACGGTGTTCGACATCCACCCCGTCGGTCTCGCGGCCGCGATCCGCCGCGCCCTCGACCACGAGGACCGCGCGTTCGCCGAGACCCGGTGGTCCGATTCCTTGTCCGCCGCGGGTCGAGGCGTTTCGTGGGTCGACCCACCGCGCGGGCTGCGACTGGTGTATTCGCGCACCCGCACGGTGCCCGTGTCGCCGGACGCGGCGTTCGCGCCGATTCGCCGGATCGGCGGGACGACCGGCTGGTATTGGGGGAATTGGCTCTGGCGGCTGCGGGGGTTCGTGGATCTCGTGGTCGGCGGCGTCGGGCTGCGCCGGGGGCGGCGCGACCCCGAGCATCTTTGCGTCGGCGACAGTCTCGACTTCTGGCGCGTCGACCAATTCGACGACGGTTCTCACCTCCGTCTCATGGCGGAGATGCGCATGCCCGGGCGGGCCTGGCTAGAGTTCGAGGTCACCCCTGGACCGAACGGCGGGTCGACCATCGGACAGACCGCCCTGTTCGATCCGCGGGGCGTGGATGGGCTCGCATATTGGTACCTCCTGTACCCGATCCACCATCTGATCTTCGACCGAATGTTGAACGCGCTCGCCGCTCGCGCGTCCATCGGCCGATGAGCATCGGTCGAGGACGACCCGGTCAGGTCGGGAGGTGCTC
>JALZAB010000154.1 GCA_030948585.1 Chloroflexota bacterium | reverse complement strand
AGCGCGTAGGCGACCTGGCCGGTCGCCCCGGTGACGACGACGCGCACGGTCGTCATGCGGGCTGCGTGGCGTCGGCGCCGCCGAAGACCGCCTCGGCCTCGATCTCCACCTGGATGCGGGAATCGATAAAATTCACCTGCACGATCGTGGTGGCCGGGCGGATGTCACGGAAGAATTCGCCGTGCACGACCGCGACGCTCTCGATGGAGGCGACATCGGCGACGTACACGCGGGTCATGATCGTGTCCTCGATCCGGCCACCCAGATCTTCGATCGCGTACTTGATGATCTCGAGGGCCCGCTTCGTCTGATCGACGACGGATCCCTGAACCGGCGTGCCGCTCTCGTCGAGCCCCGCGGTGCCCGCGACGCGGATGACGCTGCCATGCCGGATCGCGCGGGAGTAGCCAAATTGGAACTCGAACTTCGTGCCGGTGCTGTGCAGGAAGCGCTTGGGGTTCTTGGCGTCCTGCTCAGGCATGGACGGCTGCCAGCCGATCGATCACCGCGTCAGCGAACTCCTTCGTGCCCACCGCGGACGGGTCGTCGCGGTCCGGCTTCAGGTCATAGGTGACGTCCTTACCGATCGCGACGACGGCCGCGATCGCGCGTTCCAGGCGGTCGCCCGCCTCGCGCTCGCCGATGTGCCGCAGCATGAGCGCACCCGCGAGCATGAGCGCCATCGGGTTCACCTTGTTCTGACCGGCGTACTTCGGCGCCGAGCCGTGGATCGCCTCGAACACGGCAACGCCGTTCTCGCCGATGTTCGCGCCGGGCGCGACCCCCAACCCACCGGCGAGCCCGGCGACGAGGTCGCTCACGATGTCGCCATAGAGGTTCGGCAGCACGAGCACGTCATACAGCTCGGGCTTCTGCACCAGCTGCATGCACATGTTGTCGACGATGCGGTCCTCGAACTCGATGTCGGGGTATTCCGTCGCGACCTCACCGGCCACGCGCAGGAACAGACCGTCGGTGAACTTCATGACGTTCGCCTTGTGCACCGCGGTCACCTTCTTGCGGCCGTTCGTCCGGGCGTACTCGAACGCGAATTTGACGATGCGCCGGCTGCCCATCTCCGAGATGTACTTGATGGAGATGGCGGCGTCCTCGCGGATCTTCTGGTTGCTCGCCTTCTCGATCGTCTCGCGGACGGTCCGGAGCTCGTCGGTCCCGAGATCGAACTCGATCCCCGCGTAGAGGTCTTCGATGTTCTCGCGGACCACGATGAGATCGATGTTGCCCATCGGTGCGCGAACGCCGGGGTACGTCTTCGCCGGCCGGAGGTTCGCGTAGAGGTCGAACTCCTTGCGGAGGGCCACGTTGACCGAACGGAAGCCTTTCCCGAGCTCGGTCGTGAGCGGGCCCTTGAGGCCGACCTTGTTGCGCCGGATCGACGCGAGGGCCTCCGGCGGGAACGGGGTCCCGAACTTCGCGATGGCCGGCACGCCGATCTCCTGGCGGTCCCACTCGATCTGCACCCCGGTCGCCTCGATCGCCCGCCGGGTCGCCTCGACGATCTCGGGCCCGGTGCCGTCCCCGGGGATGAGCGTGATGCGGTGCGTGGTCATCGGGGCGCTTTGTTCGCTTCCTTCGCCGTCTTCACCGGCTCGTCGCCGGCCACCGGGAGATTGTGACTCTCCCGCGGCGAGCCCTGGTCAGCCGCCGCGCTGACGACCACGCCTGCGGACAGCGCCTCGCCGCCGCCACGTAGCTCGGCGAGCAGGCCGCCGGCGAGCAGGGTCTTGGCCTCGCTCGGCAGGAAGCTCGCGCTGAGCGGGATCTCGACACCCTTGGTGGTGCGGGCGGTGACGATCTCGTTGTCCTTGTTGGACTCGAGCGCGGTGCGGAGGCCGTCGATCGTGAGGGCGTCGCCCTGCTCGATCTTCGCGAGGTCCGACTCGTTCTTGAACACGAGCGGCGGGATCCCCTGCGAGATGAGGTTGCGGCGGTGGATCCGGGCGAAGGACTGGGCGATGACCGCATGGATCCCCAGCGCCTTCGGCGCGAGCGCCGCATGCTCGCGGCTCGAGCCCTGCCCGTAGTTCTGGCCGGCCACGATGAACCCGCCGCCCTTCTCGCGGGCGCGCTGGGGGAACGTGGCATCGAAGCGCTTGAACGTGAACTCCGCGATGGCGTTGACGTTCGACCGAAGGGCCATCACCACGGCGCCGTCCGGTGAGAGGTCGCCCGTCGACACGTTGTCGCCCAGCTTGATGATGACCTCGCCATTGAGCATGTTCTGCAGCGGGGTCTGCCGCGGGGGCGGCTGGATGTTCGGTCCCTTGACCACATGCACCTTGCGCGCCTCGTCCGGCGGTGGGGGAATGAGGATGTTCGAGTCATCGACACCCGGATCCATCGCGGGGACGCTGAAGGTCGGCTCTTGGCCGAGATCCCGCGGGTCGGTGATGACGCCGAAGAGCGCCGTCGCCGCGGCGGTCGTCGGGCTGCACAGGTACACCTGGTCGTTGTCGGTGCCGCTCCGTCCCGGGAAGTTGCGGTTGAACGTGCGCACGGAGACGCTGCCGGTCGGCGGAGCCTGACCCATTCCGACGCAGGGGCCGCACGCGGGCTCGAGCATCCGGGCGCCGGCGGCCAGCATGTCCTGATACGCACCGCCGTCCGCGAGCGCGTCGAGGATCTGCTTGGAGCCGGGCGTCACCGTCATGAACACCTCGGGGTGCGCGGTCTTGCCCTTCATGACCGCCGCGACGATCGCGAGATCGGCGTAGCCGGAGTTCACGCTCGAGCCGACGCAGACCTGTTGGACCTTGATGCCCGCGACGTCGCGCACGGGGACCACGTTTCCGGGGCTCGAGGGCTTGGCGATGAGGGGCTCGAGCTTCGCCAGATCGATGACCTCGCGCTCCTCGTACGACGCGCCGCTGTCGGCCGCGAGCTCGACGTAATCGCCGGGCCGGCGCTGCTCGGTGAGCCACTCCTTGGTACGGCGGTCGCTCGGGAAGATGCCGGTGGTCGCGCCGAGCTCGGCGATCATGTTGCAGATCGTCCCGCGCTCCGGGACCGACAGCGTCTCGACCCCTGCTCCGGTGAACTCGAAGATGCGGCCGACCCCGCCCTTCACGTCGCGGCGGCGGAGCAGCTCCAGGATGATGTCCTTCGCCTGGATCCATGGACCGAGCCGGTTCTCGAGACGCACCTCCACGACCTTTGGCATCGCCATCGTGAAGCCGTGGCCCGCGAGCGCGACCGCGACATCGAGGCCGCCCGCGCCGATGGCGATCATCGACACCGAGCCGGCCATGACGGTGTGACTGTCCGCGCCGAGGAGCGTCTGGCCGGGCTTTGCGAAGCGCTCCATGTGCAGGTAGTGGCAGATGCCGGTGCCCGGGCGTGAGAAGTGGATGCCGTGCCGCTGCGCGAACGAGCGCAGGAACATGTGGTCGTCTGGGTTCTTGAAGTCGATCGCGAGGATGTTGTGGTCCACGTAGACGATCGCGAACGGGATCTTGATTTGGTCGATCCCCAGCTCTTCGAGCTGGAGGAAGCCCATCGTGCCGGTGGTGTCCTGCAGGAGGCCCTGGTCGACGCGGATCGAGACCTCGGTGCCGGCCTTGAGATCCCCCCCGGTGAGATGGCTCTGGATGATCTTCTGGGTCAGGTTCAATGCGGCCACCGTCGGCCTCCTTCCGCCCACTCGCATCGTAGGCGCGGATCTGACCATCGGCCATGTCTATCGTCTTGCTAACACCATAGATTTCATCTATATCTGAGCGATGGAGCTGGGTCAGGTCGAAGCGTTTGTCGAAGCGAACCGGCGGGGATCGATCAGCCGTGCCGCGGACGCCCTCGGACTGACCCAGCCGACCTGCACGGCCCGCCTGCACGGTCTCGAGCGCGAGCTCGGGGCGCAGCTGCTGGTGCGGGGACGGCGCGGCGTGTCGCTCACGCCGGCGGGGCGGCGCTTCCTGCCCCGCGCCAACGCCGCCCTGGATTCCTTGCGCCGCGGCGCGACCGAGGCGAAGGCCGGCAGTGAGGCCCGGGGTGGCCGGCTCGCGATCGGCCTCGCCTCCGACCTCGCGCTCTACCTCGCCCCGCGGGCCCTCGCGCGATTCGCGTCGCGCCACCCACAGGTCGAGACCCTCGTCCGAAGCGGACACTCACGTTTCGTGGCGGACCTGCTGCGGAGCGAGGAGGTGGAGCTCGCCCTCGTGAGCCAGCTCGTTCTGCTGCCCGACCTCGTGGCCCGCGTGCTGTTCACGGAAGCGGTCCCCGTCGTGGTCGCGCCCTCGCACCGGCTGGCGCGGCGGAGCGCGGTGAAGATGGATGAGCTCGCGCAGGCCGGCCTCGTCATTCGCGACCCCGCCGCGTTCCTCCACACCATGACGATGGCGTTCTTCGCCGCCGGCGAGACGGCACCCCGGATCCTGATGGAGCTCGACAACACCGAGGCCTGCAAACGCGTCGTGCTGTCCGGCCTCGGGGCGGCCCTGCTGCCCGAGATGGCCATCCGGGCCGAGCTCGGCCGCGGCGATCTCGTGCAGCTGCGCGTTGAGGGACACCCGCCGCCCAAGCGCGCGATCCACGCGCTCACCAGGCAAGGGGCAGAGCCATCGACCGCGGCGACGGCCTTGCTACGGTTGATGGGCTGATGGATCTCGCGGCGGTCATCGGCCACCGCGCGGCGTGAGCCGCGGCCGGGCCACCCTGCTGCTCGCCGCGGGGCTGGTGCTCAGCATGACCACCTGGTTCTCGGCCGCGGCGGTCCTGCCGGCGCTGCGCGCGCTGTGGTCGTTGTCGAGCGGGGCGGGCGCGTGGCTCACGATCGCCGTCCAGGTCGGGTTCGTCGCGGGATCACTCCTCTCGGCGGCGATGAATCTCGCCGATCGGCTCCCGATCCGGCGGTTGATCCTTGGCTCGGCGATCGGCGCCGCGACGGCGAACGCGCTCCTTGTCATCGCCCCGGACTTCGGGACCGCCATCGCGCTGCGTGTGCTCACGGGCGCCTTCGTCGCCGGCATCTACCCGCCGGCGCTCAAGCTCATCGCGACCTACTTCCGGACCGGCCGCGGCGTCGCCCTTGGGGCGATGGTCGGCGCGCTCACGGTCGGCTCGGCGATGCCGCATCTGGTCAATGGACTGGGCGGGCTGGACTGGCGCGTTGTGGTCCTCGCGAGCTCCTTAATGACGGTCGTCGGCGGACTGGCCGCCGGCGCCGTGCGCGACGGCCCGTACCCGTTCCCCCGGGGTCGCTTCGAGCCTCGCTTCGCATTCCGCCTGTTCACCGATCCCGCGCTCCGCCTGGCGAGCTTCGGGTACTTCGGGCACATGTGGGAGCTCTACGCCATGTGGTCGTGGTTCGCGGTCTTCTTCGGCGACAGCCTGGTCGCCGCCGGACGGTCGGACGCGCGCATGCTCGCGTCGCTCGGGACCTTCGCCGTGGTCGGCATCGGTGCGGCGGGCTGTTACGCGGGCGGCGTGCTCGGAGACCGGTGGGGCCGGACGAAGACAGCCGCCGCCGCGATGGCCGTGTCGGGCACGTGCGCGGCCCTCATCGGTGCGACCTTCGGCGGGCCGCCGCTCGTGGTCCTCGCGGTCGGTCTCATATGGGGCGTCGCGGTGATCGCTGACTCCGCGCAGTTCTCGACGATCGTCACCGAACTCTCGGATCAAGCGTACGTCGGCACCGCGGTGACCACGCAGCTCGCGGTGGGCTTCTCGTTGACCGTGGCGACGATCTGGCTCATCCCGCTCGTCCGCGACGCCGTCGGGTGGCAGTGGGCGTTCATGATCCTGGCGCCGGGACCGGCCCTCGGGGCGATCGCGATGCTCCGCCTGCGGGGCCGGCCGGAGGCGCGGCGCATCGCGAACGGCCTGGGCTGAAGTGAATATCCTCGCGCGATGACGGCGGGGGGCGCGACGGTCGAGCTGCGCGACGTCACCAAGCGCTACGCCGACCAGATCGCCGTCGACGGTCTCTCATTCACCGTCCCTGCGGGCAAGGTCTGCGTGCTCGTCGGGCCGAGCGGCTCCGGCAAGACGACGTCAATGAAGATGGTGAACCGCTTGATCGAGCCGACCTCCGGCGCCATCCTCATCGACGGGCAGGATGTCACGAAGGAGGAGCCGACCCAGCTCCGGCGGCGGATCGGCTACGTCATCCAGCAGGTCGGACTGTTCCCGCATCAGACCATCGCGGAGAACGTCGCGACGGTCCCGCGGCTGCTCGGCTGGACCGCGAAGCGCATCGACGCGCGGGTGATGGAGCTGCTCGCGCTCGTGGGCCTCGACCCGGCGCGCTACGCGCGGCGCTATCCGGCGCAGCTGTCGGGCGGGGAGCGCCAGCGCGCCGGGGTCGCCCGGGCTCTCGCCGCGGAGCCCCCGGTCATGCTCATGGACGAGCCGTTCGGCGCGGTCGACCCGATCGTGCGCGAGCGGTTGCAGAGCGAGCTCCTGCGCATCCAGCGCGAGCTCGGCACCACCATCCTGTTCGTGACCCACGACATCGACGAGGCCATTCGCCTTGGCGACCGGGTCGCGGTGATGCGTGGGGGCACGCTCGTGCAGTACGCCCCGCCTGGCGAGCTGCTCGCGCACCCGGCGAACGACTTCGTCGCTCAGTTCGTGGGCTCCGATCGCGGCCTGAAGCTGCTGGGGCTCCTCACGGTCGGTGGCGCGGATGTCGACGCCGGCGTCGACCGGACCGCCGCGCCGACGAATGCTCCGGTCGTCGCGCCATCGACGACCCTGCGCGAGGCCCTGGCCCGGATGCTCGAGCGCGACACGCAGACGGCCGTCGTCGTCGACGGTGACCGCTATCTGGGCGTGCTGACCCTTTCGACCATCGGCCGGATGCTCCGGACCGCCGCGTGACCGAAGGCGAGCCGCTCGTCCGCTGGGACTGGATCGCGGGCCACGCCGACGAGATCGGCCAGCGGCTCCTCCAGCATGTCGAGCTCACGGTCATCGCCGTCGGGGTCGGGTTCGTCATCGCATTCGGACTCGCGCTGCTCGTCATCCGCCGGCCGCGGCTCGAAGGACCGGTGACGGCGGTCACCGGCACGCTGTACACGGTCCCGAGCCTCGCGCTGTTCGCGTTGCTCATCCCGTACACCGGACTCTCGATCCTCACGGCCGAGATCGGGCTCGTGAGCTACACGCTCCTCATCCTGATCAGGAACATCGTGCGCGGCATCCGCGACGTACCGGCGGAGGTCATCGAGGCGGCCACGGGCATGGGCTACACCGCCCGCGAGCGCCTCTGGCGCGTGGAGGTGCCGCTCGCGCTCGGCGTGATCATCGCGGGCGTCCGGATCGCCACGATCAGCACGATCGGCCTCGTGACTGTGACCGCGCTCATCGGCCAGGGCGGCTTCGGGTTCTTCATCCTCATCGGCATCCAGCGGTTCTTCTCGACCGAGCTCATCGTCGGCGCCGTGTGCTCCGTGCTGCTCGCGATCGCGGCGGACGCGCTCCTCGTGCTGGCCCAGCGGCGCCTCACCCCGTGGACGCATCTGGCGTGAGCCTGCTCTTCGACACGCTCCGCTGGTTCACCGACCCGGCCCACTATCGAGGCAGCGACGCGATCCAGACGCGGGTCGTCGAGCACCTCGAGCTCTCGATCCTTGCGGTGCTCCTTGGGGCGCTCGTCGCGCTCCCGATCGGCCTGTAC
Organism: Chloroflexota bacterium; assembly: GCA_030948585.1. Taxonomy (GTDB): domain Bacteria; phylum Chloroflexota; class Limnocylindria; order P2-11E; family P2-11E; genus UBA4735. The sequence continues at coordinate 10,532 of JALZAB010000154.1, read as the reverse complement.
CTCGGACACACCGGTCGCTTCGGCTTCGTAGCGGTGAGCGTGGCGAACGTCGGCCGGGCGTTGCCCTCGCTGGCCCTCCTCGCCTTCGCGCTCCCACTCGCGTTCTCGCTCGGCCTTGGCCTCGGGTTCTGGCCGACCCTGTTCTCGCTCATCCCGCTGGCGATCCCGCCGATGCTGACGAACGCCTACGTCGGCACGCGAGCCGTCGACCGGGACGTCATCGAATCGGCCCGCGGTATGGGTATGGGCGAGGCCGGCATCCTGCGCCGCATCGAGATCCCGCTCGCCCTCCCGCTCGTGCTCGCCGGGATGCGGACGGCGGCCGTGAACGTCGTGGCGACCGCCACCCTCGGGGCCCTCGTGGCCGGGGGCGGGCTCGGCCGATACATCGTCGACGGGCTCGCCCTCCAGGAGTACGACCGCTTGTTCGCGGGTGCGCTCCTTGTCGCGGCCCTCGCCATCGCCGTGGAAGTGGCTTTTGGCACATTCGAGCGGCGCGCGACCTCCCCGGGATTACGCGCGGCGCCGGCGACGTTGTAGCGCAAGCCCCACCAAAGGCGGGGTACTGTCCACGTGGGCCGAGAGACTCAGCGCTGCGGCCCGGAAGGAGTCCCTCATGCGCGCATCATTCCGTGTCGCGATCGCCCTCTTGGTCGCCGTGTTCGTCGCGAGCGCCTGTGGAGGCGCAAGCACCGGCGGCACCGGGACCGGCGGACCGAAGCCCACCGTGAAGATCGGCTCGACCAACTTCTACGAGCAGGGGATCCTCGCGGAGCTGTATGCCCAGGCTCTCGAGAACAGCGGCTACACGGTCGAGCGCAAGCTCAACCTTGGCAGCCGTGAGATCGTGCAGCCGGCCCTCGAGTCCGGGCAGATCGACATCGACGCCGAATACCTAGCGACGCTCCTGACCTTCGTGGACAAGAATGCAAAGGCCTCGACCGATCCGAAGGAGACCGCGAAGACCCTCCAGACTGTGCTCTCGACGAAGAAGCTCACGGTCCTCGACGCCGCGGCCGCGACCGACCAGAACGGCTTCGTGGTCACGAAGGACACCGCGACCAAATACAACCTGAAGAAGCTATCGGACATCGCATCCGGCGCCGCGCAAGGCCAGCTCGTCCTCGGCGGGCCGCCGGAGTGCCCGAGCCCGCAGCGGCCATTCTGCAAGCCGGGCCTCGAGCAGACGTACGGGATCAAGTTCAAGGACTTCAAGCCGCTCGACGCGGGCGGTCCGCTGACCGTCGCGGCGCTCGACGGCAAGCAGATCGACATCGCGCTCCTCTTCACGAGCGACCCGACGATCGTCGCCAAGAGCTTCGTGCTCCTCGACGATGACAAGCACCTGCAGCTCTCGGACAACATCGCACCCGTGGTGCGGGACGACCTGCTCACGAAGGACGACGGGACCATCAGGAAGGTCTTGAACAGCATCAGCGCCAAGCTCTCGCAGGACGAGCTCAACGGGATGAACAAGCTCGTCTCGGTCGACAAGAAGGACCCGAAGGACGTCGCGAAGGACTGGCTGAAGAAGCAGGGCCTCATCAAATAGGCGGCTGGATCTCGCTCGGCGGCAGGCTCTCATCGAGCCCGGCCGTCGCGTCGTGGGGCGATGGCGGAGAGTGCGAGCTCTTCGCCATCCACGACGACGGACAGCTGCGCGACCGGTACTGGGACGGGGCACGGTGGCATGTCTGGGAATCGTTGGGCGCCGGGTTCACCGGCCAGCCGGCGGCGGCCGCACGCGGTGCCGACCGCATCGATGTCTTTGCGTTCGGCACGGACGGGCGCCTCCGCCACCGGTGGTGGGACGGATCCAAGTGGGTGGACTGGGAGGTCGTCGCTGATGCGCCGTCAGGAGACGCGGTGAGCTGCGCCTGGAGCGGCACCCGGCTGGACGTCTTCGTGGCGAAGCGCGGCGCCGAGCTCTGGTACCGAGCACTGTGACCGACACGGGCTACGACTTCGTCGTGATCGGAGCCGGCGCGGCCGGCGAAGCCGCGACGCATTACGCGCGATCCCGAGGGGCGACCGTCGCGATCGTGGACCGGGACCTCTTTGGCGGCTCGTGTCCGTACTGGGCATGCATGCCCTCGAAGACCCTGCTGCATGCCGCGGCGGTCAAGGCCCACGGCGGCGACTACCCCTGGCAGAAGGCCTCCGACCGCCGTGACTACATGGTCAACCGGATCAAGACCGACCAGCCGAACGACGGCAGTCACGTCCACGCGCTCGAGAAGGCGGGCGCGGCCGTGTTCCGCGGGACCGCGAGGCTCGCGGGGCCGGGAAGGGTGAGCGTCACGCACGAGAACGTGACCCACGAGCTCCGCGCGACGGACGTGATCATCGCCGTCGGGTCCGCTGCCAAGGTCCCGAAGCTCGAGGGCCTCGACGCCGCGGGCTACTGGACGAACGTCGAGGCCACGAGCCTCCGGGAGCTGCCGAAGGGCATCGTCATCCTCGGCGCCGGTCCGTCGGGCATCGAGATCGCGCAGTACCTCGCGCGCTACGGCGTCCGGACCGCGATCGTCGGGCGGATGAACCCCACCGACCATCCGAAGAGCTCCGAGTTCCTGGCCGAGGTGCTGCGCCGCGACGCGGTGGAGGTGCGGGACACGGCTCGGGCCGTACGCGTGCGGCCGAAAGCCGGTCCCACTGCGGAGCACGTGGTCGAGCTGTCCGACGGCACGACGGTCTCGGGCGAGATCATCCAGCTCTCGGTGGGCCGCACCTCGGCGAAGGCTCTCGGCGCGCTCGGGCTCGACACGGTCGGCGTGACGTACGACGGTGGCGACACGATCACGGTCGATGACCGGCTGCGGATCGCCGATCACGTCTACGCCATCGGCGACCCGATCGGCCACGAGCTCTCCACCCATCTCGGTCACTACGAAGGCGAGATGGCCGCCCGGATCGCGCTCGGCGATGACGTCCGGGTCGACTTCAGCGCGACGCCGCGGGTCGTGTACACCGACCCTGAGGCCGCGGCCGTCGGCCTCCGCCTGGATCAGGCCCAGGAGCGCGGCCTCGACGCATTCGAAGAGGCGACCGGCTTCCCGAAGAGCACGAAGGGCTATCTGGCCGAGGCGGACATCGGGCATCTGGCGATCGTGGTCGATCGCACGCGCAAGGTGCTCCTCGGCGCGTTCATCGCCGGCGACGGTGCCGGTGAAGCGATCCACGCGGCGGTCCTCGCCATCAAGCTCGGCACGCCCATCGACACTCTCGCCCAGACCATCCACGCGTTCCCCACGACCGCACGCGTGCTGAGCGGTCTGTTCGGCGCGGCCGCACTGAAGCTCCGGTGACCGACACGGAGGCGTACGTGGAGCTCCTCGACTATCGCCGGCAGGTGTCCGCGCTCTATGCCGAGGTCCGCGCGCTGCTGCCCACCGATCCGGCCGCAGCGCACTCGCGGTGGCGGTCCGGGCGCGATTCGCTGTTCGGCGCCCACCCGCAGTCCGCGCTTCCGGCGCACGAGCGCGCGAAGTTCACCGGGCTCGCCTACCGCGACTACGACCCGGCCTTCTCGTACAGCGCGACCGTGCGTCCGTTGCCCCACGAGCGCTACGACGTGGGGACGAGCACCGGCGATGTCATCCCGTTCGTCCGGTTCGGCGTGGTCGATCTGCCCATCGGTTCGCTCGAGGTCTTCTGGCTCGAGGCGTACGGTGGCGGCGTGTTCGTGCCGTTCCGCGACCTGACCTCCGGCCAGACGACGTACGGCGGCGGCCGGTACCTGCTGGACACGGCGAAAGGCGCGGATCTCGGGTCGCTCTCCGGAGCGCCGGGGACGTTGGTCTTGGACTTCAACTTCGCCTATCACCCGAGCTGTCACTACGACCCGCAGTGGGTCTGCCCGCTCGCGCCGCCGGCGAATCGACTTGCGATCGCCATCGAGGCGGGGGAGCTGACGTATCCGGGCGCGTCCGCGCACGAGCTGCAGTGGTGCGCGCCGTCATGAGACGCCTCCGATGACCCGAAGCCAGCGCTGGACGCTCATTGCCGCGATCCTCGGCTCGGGGATCGTGTTCCTCGACTCGACGGTGGTGAACGTCGCCCTCCCAAAGATCGGGCGCGAGCTGCCGAGCACGTTGTTCGGCGTTCTGGAAGGGCAGTCGTACGTCTACAACGGCTACCTGCTGACCGTGTCCGCCCTGCTCATCCTGGCCGGCGCGCTGAACGACTTCTACGGCCGCAAACGGATGTTCGTCATCGGCCTGGCCGGCTTCCTCATCACCAGCCTGCTCTGCGGTCTGGCCCCGAATCTCGAGCTGCTGGTGTTGTTCCGGATCCTCCAGGGGGTCGCCGGTGCGTTGCTCGTGCCCGGCTCCCTCGCCCTCATCACCGTCACGTTTAGCGGCGAGGCCCAGGGCCGGGCCTTCGGACTGTGGGCCGCGGCCTCGGCGGGTACGACGATCCTCGGACCGTTCGTCGGCGGGATCCTCGTGGACTCGATCTCCTGGCGCGCGGCCTTCCTCATCAACGTGCCTTTGCTCATCGTCGCGCTCTGGGCGACGGTCACCTTCGTGAAGGAGAGCCGGGCCGAAGGGGCGACGAGCCGGTTCGACTGGCTCGGGGCGTTCGTCGTCGCGCTCGCTGTCGGCGGGCTGTCGTTCGGCGCGATCTACGGCCAGCAGCGCGAGTGGAAGGACCCGGCCGGCTTCGTGCTCCTTGGCATCGGAGCGCTGGCCACGATCGCGTTGCCGTTCCTCATGACGAGACGCGCTGATCCGCTGATCCCGCCGGAGCTCTTCCGGTCCCGCAACTTCACGATCACGAACATCTCGACGTTCCTGATCTACGGCGCGCTGTACGTGCTCGGGTACTTCACCACTCTGTTCATTCAGGGCACCGTCGGCTTCACGGCCGCGGCGGCCGGGCTCGGGTTCATCCCGGCCGGGCTGTTCCTGGTGTTCTTCAGCTCGCGATTCGGCGCGCTCTCCGGCCGGTACGGACCTCGGCTCTTCATGACCGTCGGGCCCGCGCTCATGTGCCTCGGCACGCTCTGGTACCTGCGCGTCCCGCCGACCACCAGCCCGTGGGTGTTCACCTTCGGCGATCCCGGGACGTACCTGCCGCCGGCGAGCTGGTTCGTCGATTTCCTGCCGGCGACACTCGTGTTCGGCCTCGGCCTCTCGATGATGGTCGCGCCCCTGACGACCGCCCTCATGACGAGCGTGCCGGCGAAGAACTCGGGTGTGGCGTCGGCTATCAACAACGCCATCTCACGCGTCGGTCCGCAGCTCGCCGGCGCGGTGATCTTCATTGCGATCACGACGAGCTTCTACGCCGGACTGCACGACCGCGCGCCGCAACTCGATCCGAACGACGCCGAGGTCCGCAAGACGTACGCGCCGCTGAACGTGGTCCCGGGTTCGAGCACGGCACAGGCCCAGCGTGAGGCCTCGACGGACGCGTTCCATCTCGCGATGTTCATCTCCGCCTTGCTCCTCGGGGTCGGCGCGGCGGTGAACGCCGTTGGCATCGCGAATCGCCCGGCGGTGCCGCAGGGTGAGTTCCCCGAGCCCGCGGCGGCCTAGAGGCCGAGCGGTGCCAGCGCGTCGGCGAGCTGCTTGCGATGTTCGCCGGTCTCGAAGTCCAGCAGCGGGTTCGACGGGAGCAGATGCTCGCTGATCGCATTGTCCTTGCGGACGTAGATGGCCGGATACAGGTCGCCGGCCGGGTTCGCTTCCACGGCGGCCGCGACGCCGTCTGGTCCATCGCTGTCCACGAAGAGCTGCAGCGGCAGGATCCCGTCGTCGATGATCCCGCGCGCCCGATCGGCCAGGATCGTCCGCGCGAGGTACGACTTCTGATGCCACAGCTCGGGCGCCCGCGTCACCTCGCGCAATAGATAGGGCAGGACCTCGTCGGGCGTGAGCTGCGGCCGGGCCGGGTCGATGCCGAAGTATTTCTGGGCGATGTGGCGCGCGAGGATCCGGGCGTTGTAGCGATGGCCGTGGACGGCCCCCGAGCTGCTCGGCAGCCCGTGCTTCTTGAGGCCGGCGGCCCCGCGGGTGGCCGTGCCGGCGAAGTACATGTTCGGGACTCCGATGCTCTCGAACAGCGGCGTCTGCGACGGGATGCGCTCGCGCCCGCTCACCGGGACGCCGAGCGCGGGCAGATCCCCGAGCGGCGGGGTGAACCCCGTCGTCGCGATGACATCGTCGACCTCGAAGACGAGCTGACCGCCGCCGTCGCTGCGCGAGGTGCGGACCCGGAAGCCGTGTGCCGTCCGGTCGACACCGTCGATGGACGCGTTCACGAGCACGACGCCGCCACCGAGGACGTGGTCCTCGTACGGCTGCACGTACCGCGCGCGCACGCCGACGAGCGATCTCGACACGACGGATAGGGTGACCGGCCGGGGCGAGGCGAGGATGATCTGCTTGGCCCACGGCAGGAAGCCGTTCGCAAGCTCGAACGCCGAGACCTCTTTGCCGATGAGGAGGATCCGCTTGCCGGCGTAGGTCTCCGGCGCGCGCGTATCGGCGTAGTGCGGCACGGCGTCAAGGCCGGGGATGTTCGGTTTCCACGGCTGCGAGATCCCGAACGCGAACACCGGCACCCGGCAGCGGTACTCGCCGTCGGTCGTCTCGAGGACGAAGCCGTCACCTTCACGGCGCGTGCCCGTCCAGCGGCAGTCGAAACGCACGGCGACGCCGCCCTCGCGTGCGAACGTCGCGAGGTTCTGCTCCATCTCGGCGCGCGCGGGGAAGTAGGACGAGCCGTCCATCAGTCCCGGCTGGATCGCGCGCAGCCGGTCCTCCTCGCCGATGAGCGAGTTCCAGTCGTAGCGCTCGTAGTAGCGCGTGCCGCGCTCCTCGGGTGCATAGGGCTTCGTCCACGAGAGCAGGCGCTGGAAGAACGGCCACTTCCGGAACATGCCGCCCGGCGATGGGTCCGCGGAGATGACCGCGTGCGGGACGCCCGCCCGGCCGAGCGAATACGAAAGCTGCAGCCCGCCGGGTCCGCTGCCAACGACGACGACCGGGTACGCGCCAGGCGGATGGACGGCGGCTACGTGCGCCAGCTGGTCGCCTTCTGGAGCTTCCGGGCCTCCGCCTTGAGCATCCGGTAGAGGACCGTCGGGTGTCCGAGCATGAACGCCTCCAATGCGGGCGCCGGGATGATCGCGCAGCGAAGCATGTGGAGCGCGACGATGTCGGCTATCGGAGCCTCGCCGAGCAAGGCGGAGATCTCGCCAAAGAACTCGCCACGTCCGAGCGTGCCGTAGTCCTTGCCGTTGACGCGGATCGCCGCCTCGCCTTCGAGGATGATGTAGAACGCCGAGCCGGAGATGCCTTGACGGATGATCCGCTCGCCCTCCGCGTAGCGCCGTTCCTCGACGATGTGGGCGATCGAGTTCAGCTCGGCCGCACCCACGTCGGCGAACAACGAGTTCCCCGCCAGGGTCTCGGTCAGGTCGCCTCGGGCGGTGGCCATGCCGCAAGGTCTAACGGGCGGACGGGCGAGGTGGCAACCGGCCGGTCGCGAGGGGACAATTCACCCCAGTGGCGACCGGCCCGCTCCCTCGCGGCACCCTCACCTTCCTGTTCACCGACATCGAAGGGTCGACGAAGCTGCTCAACGCCCTCGGGACGGATCGCTATCACGAGGTGCTCGAGGTCCACACGGAGGCCCTCCGGACCGCGTTCGCGAAGGGTCATGAGGTGCGCATCGAGGGCGATGCGCTGTTCATGGTGTTCGCGACGGCGCAGGACGCGCTCGCAGGAGCCGCCGACGCGCAGCGGGCGCTTGGGGCGACGGTGTTCCCGCATGGCGCGACGGTCCGCGTGCGGATGGGGATGCACACCGGCGAGGGCACCCCTGCGAGCGAGCGCGCCGGCGCCGATTACGTCGGGATCGACGTGCACCGGGCGGCGCGGATCGCCGCCATCGCCCACGGAGGCCAGGTGCTCGTGTCGGGCGCGACACGGATGCTCGCCGGCGACCTACCTGAAGGTATCGCGCTTCGTGACCTCGGTGAGCACCGCCTCAAGGACCTGACCCATCCCGAGCACGTGTTCCAGCTCGTCATCGACGGCGCGCCCAACGATTTTCCGGCGCTTCGCTCGCTCGATCGAACGCCGAACAATCTCCCCACCCAGGCCACCACGTTCATCGGCCGCGAGAAGGAGATCCGCGACGGCCTGCGCCTCCTCGATGGCACGCGGCTGCTCACCCTCACCGGCCCAGGCGGGACCGGGAAGACGCGTCTTTCCCTGCAGCTCGCCGCGGAGGCGGCCCCGCAGTTCCCGGACGGGACGTTCTGGGTCCCGCTCGCGCCGCTCAGCGATCCGGACCTTGTCCCGTCGACGATCGCGCATTCGCTGGGCGTGCAGGTGGGCGGGAGCGAGTCGCCGCTCGGACGCGTCGCCGAGCATCTGCGCGACAAGCGGATGCTGCTCGTGCTCGACAACTTCGAGCAGATCCTCGCGGCCGCGCCGGCCGTGACGGCGCTCCTCGATGCCGCGCCCCAGGTGAAGATCGTTACCTCGAGCCGCGCGCCCCTCCGCCTCGGTGGCGAGCAGGAGCTGCCCGTGCCGCCCCTCGAGCTCCCCGATCCCGAGCGCCTGCCGTCGCTCGACGTCCTCGCGCAGTCCGACGCGGTCCGGCTGTTCATCGAGCGTGCGCGCGCGGTGAAGCCGGACTTCATGGTCACCGCTGAGAACGCATCCTCGGTCGCCGAGATCGTGTTCCATCTCGAGGGCCTGCCGCTCGCGATCGAGCTCGCGGCCGCTCGCATCAAGCTGCTGACCCCGCAGGCGATGCTCCCGCGGCTCAGACAGGGCCTCGACCTGCTGGCCAGCACGGCGCGCGACCGGACCGACCGTCAACGCACCCTGCGCGGTGCGATCGCGTGGAGCTACGACCTGCTCGATGCGGGCATGCAGCGGCTCTTCGCGCGTTGCGCCGCGTTCGTCGGCGGTGCGATGCTCGGGCAGCTCGAGCTCGTGTGCGGGCCGGCGGGCGAGATCGGCGTCGCGCCGCTCGACGGACTGAGCGAGCTCGTCGACCAGAGCCTGCTCCGCCAGACCGAGGTTGGTGGCGAGCCTCGGTTCCGGATGCTGGTCACGATCCGTGAGTACGCGCTGGAGAAGCTCAAGGAAGGTACCGAGCTCGAGCTCGTGCGACAGCGCCACTGCGCTGCGTACCTCGCGCTGGCCGAACGGGCGGCGCCGCAGCTTCAGGGTCCTGATCAAAAGCGCTGGCTCGATGAACTCGAGCTCGAGCACGACAACGTGCGCGCCGCACTGGACTACGCGATCGGCGCGAATCGGACCGAAGATGCGTCACGACTGCTCTCCGCGCTGTGGCGGTTCTGGCAGGCTCGCGGCCACCTCCGGGAAGCGGCCGGCTGGGCGGACCGGGTCCTCGGTCTCGCCGAGGCCGAGCCGGCGCAGCGGCTGCGGGCGCTCGAAGCCGCCGGTGGGATCGCGTACTGGAGCGCGGACGAGGATCTCACCCGCAGCCGCTACCGCAAGGCCTACGAGCTGGCGAAGGACAGTGGCACCGTCGCCGATCGTGCCCAGACTGCCTACAACTATGCCTTCACGTTCTTCATCCGGGGCGGCGTGACCCGTGATGACGTACAGGGCGATGCGATGCTTCGCGAGAGCCTTGAGGGGTTCCGCGCGCTCGACGACCCGTCCGGGGTCGCACGCGCCGCGTGGGCGCTCGGCACGATGCACGTGCAGGGGGTCGGCCGCACCCGCGCCGATCTGCTCGATGCGAAGACGTACATCAATCTCGCGCTCGCGGGGCACCAAGCGCTGGGGAACCGGTTCGACCTTGCGTGGGACCTCCATGGCCTCGGCCTCGCGGAGCTGAAGCTCGGTGAGCTCGACAGCGCGAGCCGGCGATGGCTGGAGGCGCTGACGTCGTTCGTGGAGGCCGGCGACTCGAGCGGCATCGTCATCATGCTGAGCAACTTCGCGGAGCTGGCGAAGCTGCGCGGTGACCTCGACCGCCACGCGACGCTCGTGGGCGCGGCAAGCGCGGTCGCCGCGCGGACCGGCGTCGGTCTCGCGAACATGATCCAGACGACCGAGCAACGGGCCGGTCCGGATGACATCGCGCCGGAGCAGCGGGCCGCCCTCGAGCGGGGCCTCGCGATGACCGATGCCGACGCCGTCGCGTACGCGCGCGAGGGAGCTGCGAAGCCCGCGTAGCGTGCGAACGATATCCTTCGCTCTTCGACGTCGGAGGTAGATCGATTTGCTCGCCGTGAAGGACAAGGCCTATTCGAACAGCCACGTCGTCGCGTGGGTCGACGAGATGGCCAAGATGTGCAAACCCGAACAGATCTATTGGTGCGACGGATCCGCGGACGAGGCCAAGGCCCTCCTCGATGAAGCGATCGCCACCGGCGTGATGATCCCGTTGAACAACCAGAAGCGTCCGAACTCCTACCTCCATCGGTCCAACCCGAATGACGTCGCGCGCACCGATGAGCTCACCTTCGTGTGCACCCCGACGAAGGCCGAGGCGGGGCCGACGAACAACTGGATGGAGCCGGCCAACGC
>JALZAB010000153.1 GCA_030948585.1 Chloroflexota bacterium | reverse complement strand
CTCGGCACGCGAGCGGCTCGTCGCGGCGATCGCGTACCTGATCCGCGCCCGCTGCAGCGGTCCCCGGCTCGTGCGCGAGGGCGGCGTCGCGTTGACGATCGATCAGCTGAGCCAGACCCGCAGCGCGTTCTTCCGCCACTTCTTCTCGCCCCTGCAGCTGGTGCTGGATGACGGCGTACGGAGCGGCGAGCTGCGCAGCATCGATACGGCCTTTGCCGCGCAAGCGCTCCTGAATCTCATCGATCCCTGGACCGGGCGCGAGGCGAGGCCGGGCGGTCGTGGGGCGGAGGAGCTTGCGACGGACATCGTCGATCTTGTGGTCGACGGGATCGGGCCTAGCGGTCGGAGCTCGTGATGCTCCCGGCCGCCGCGGTGCTGCGCCCCTGTTGCGCCGCGCGGGCCCACTCGCCGATCCGCGTGACCGCGGTTTGGAGGTTCTTCGGCGAGTTCGCGTAGGAGAGCCGAAGGTGGCCCTCGCCGCCGGCGCCGAATGCCGTCCCGCTCAACGTCGCCACTCCGGCCTCATGGAGGATGCGCTCCTGAACGGTCGTCGAATCGCCGAGGCCGAGCCCGGTGATGTTCGGGAACACGTAGAACGCACCCTTGGGCTCGCGGCAGCTGATGCCGTCGATCCGGTTGAGGCCCCGGACGATGCCATCGCGGCGCTCGCGGAATGCCTTCACCATCTCGGCGACCTCCGGCGGGCGCGACGTGAGCGCGGCCACCCCGGCGCGCTGCGTGAACGTGGCCGTGCAGGACACCGAATTGGTGACGAGCTTCGTCACCGGATCCACGAGCGACCACGGGAACACGCCGTACCCGAGCCGCCACCCGGTCATCGCGAAGGTCTTGCTGAAGCCATCGAGCAGGATCGTCCGATCAGCCATCCCATCCTCGCGCAGGATCGAGTGGTGGGTGCCCTCGTACAGGATCTCGGCGTAGATCTCGTCCGCCAGGACCCAGAGGTCCCGGGCCCTCGCGATCTGCGCGATCTCGTGGATGACGCTTTGTGACAGCACCCCGCCCGTCGGATTGCCGGGGCTGTTCAGCACGATGAGCTTGGTGCGCTCGGTCACGAGCGTCTTCAGCTCATCCAGGTCGGGCGCGAAGTCGTTCTTCTCGCGGAGCTTCAGCGGAACGCCGGTCGCGCCGGCGAAGCTGATCATCGACGCGTAGATGGGGAAGCCGGGGTCCGGGTAGATGGCCTCGTCGCCCGCCTCGAGCAACGCGAGCATCGCGTAGAACATGATCGGCTTCGCGCCGGGCGTCACCACGATCTGGCCCGGATCGATGCTCAGGTGGCGCGTCCGGTTCAGGTGGGCCGCGATCGCCTCGCGCAGCTCGAGGATCCCCGCGGACGCGGTGTAATGCGTTTCGCCCCGTTGCAGGGCCGAAAGCCCGGCGTGCACCACGGAGGGCGGCGTGTCGAAGTCGGGCTCGCCGATCTCGAGGTGGATGATGTCCCGGCCCTGCGCCTCGAGCGCGCGGGCCTTGGCGAGCACCTCGAACGCGGTCTCGGTCCCCAGGCGGGACATCCGGGCGGAGAGTGGCCGGGTCATCGCGCGGCAGTCTATCCCGCGGATGTATTCGATACTCACGCGGTGCGGCTCCATGCGATCTTCCCGCAGACCGAGCTCGGTAGCGATCCGGCCGTCGTCGCGCGGTTCATCCGCGATGTCGAGGCGATGGGCTTCGATGGCCTGGTCGCCTACGACCACGTGCTCGGCGCCGAGCCGGACCGGCCCAACTGGTCGGGCCCGTACACCCTCGAGTCGACCTTCCACGAGGTCTTGGTCCTGTTCGCGTTCGCCGCGGCGATCACCCAGAAGCTCGAGCTCTCGACCGGGGTCCTCATCCTGCCGCAGCGGCAGACGGCGCTCGTAGCGAAACAGGCGGCCGCCCTCGACGTGCTCTCGGGCGGCCGGCTGCGGCTCGGCGTCGGCGTGGGCTGGAACTGGGTCGAGTTCGAAGCGCTCGGCATGCGCTTCACGGACCGCGGCAAGCGCATCGAAGAGCAGATCGCGTTGCTCCGGCGTCTCTGGACCGAACCGTCCGTCATCTTCGACGGCACCTGGCATCACGTCGATCGGGCCGGCATCAACCCGCCGCCGGTGCAGCGACCGATCCCGCTGTGGATGGGCGCCGACAGCGAGATCGCGATCCGCCGGGTCGCGCGTCTCGGTGACGGGCTGTTCGCGCACTTCGCGCCGACCGATGAGGGCGCGGCCCAGGCGGCGCAGTTCTGGGAGTGGGTGCAGGGCGCCGGGCGCGATCCGAACACCGTCGGGCTCGAGTGCCGCATGGGGGCGCGCATGAGCGACGACGAGCTCTCCCGCGCGGCCGAGCGCTATCGGGCCATGGGCGCGACCGACTTCGAGATGAACACGATGCGCGCCGGGTTCGAGTCGCCCGACCAGCACCTGGCGGCGTACCGCCGGTTCATGGATCGCGTCAGGGCGTAGTCGAGACCGGCACACCGAAGGACGAGATCCGCACCGGGTCGCCGCCCGTGAGCCGCACCGCGTAGAGGCCGACGTCCCGCGCGACGTAGAACCACCGACCGTCGGGGGACCATCCGGCAAAGCGTCCACTGGTCGCCGACGAGACGATCGTCCCGGTCTCGGCGTCGCGCACGATCGGGATGTTGCCGAAGGTCATTCCGACGAGGTGACCGGTGGGTGACCACCTGATATCCGACACGTCCTGCCCGGGGACCTGGAGCGTCGTGACCCCGTCGGCTGCGCGGAGAAGGGTGAAGATGAATCCGACACTGCCTGTCGTCGGGCTCATCCGCACAGAAACGATCGTGCCGTCAGCTGATGCTCCGAGCATCGAGAGCTGCAGCGCTGGTGTCACAGAGAACTGGGTGCCCGTCGACAGTGTGGCCGCCGTGGCGACCGTGCGCGTGCCGGCCGCGGTGGCCTCGAGGATCGAGTGATCGGTGCGCGACTGGGCCGGGACATTGAGCTTGCCATTGTCGATGAGGAAGGTCTTCCCACCGCCGAACGCGACCTCGCGCGCCTTGTACGTGGCGACGACTGCCCCGTTGGTCGGCGACACGATCCGGACCTCGCCGTCGGCTCCGAAGCCTGCCGAGTCGGCGGCGCTCACGAGGTCGGTGTACGCGACGTTGCCGTCCGGTGCCCAGACCGGGAACGTGCCCGCGGCATCCTGATCGCTCAGCCGGCCGCCTGTCCCGGTGACGTCGCTGACGAAGATGGCGCCGCGGAACGAGTTGGCGAGCACGTCGAAGTACAAGACCCGGTCACCGCGCGGTGACCACTGCGGGATGGCGATGCCGCCGAGCCGCCGGGTCTCGAAGTCGTTCGATTGCAGCTGGCGGAGCAGCCGGACGCCGCCGGTCGCGTCGGTGGCCCACACCATGCCGCCGAACGCGAACGTGTAGCGCGCCGCCGGCCGCTCGCCCGGCGACACCGCGGTTCGCGAGATGACGGGCTCGGTCCGCGGGTACCACGCGTCGGGCTGCACGACGCCGCTCAACAGCAGGACCGGACGGTCCGGCTGCGCGGTGTCGTAGCGCACGATCGCGGAGCCACTGATGCCGATCGCGGCGCGCCGGTCGGGCGAGAACACCACGCGGTCGACCACCCCGGGCACTGTCGCGAGCGGCGGAGCACCCGGGACGAGGAACGCGAGCGCGGTGCTGGCGCCCTGATGCACGAGGAACCGTCCGGGACTCCACGCGTCGACGAGGCGAACGTCGTCGTATACCTGCGGCATCTCCAGGCGGATGTCGCCGCCGTCGAGATCCATGCTCCACACGCGGGCCTGGCCGGCGTTCACGACGGGCACGGTCGAGTCACGGATGGTCGGGGCGACCTGGCCGGCCAGGTAATAGACCCGGCCATCGTCACCCAGGAACGGCGATGTCGCGATCTGCGCGGTGAGCGGCCGGACTCGCGAGCCGTCGGTGCGCTGCACGCCGATGAGCCCGTTCTGGGTGTGCACGAGCAGCTCGTCGGGCGAGATCCACTGCGACAGGAACGCGTTGCGCAGGACCGTGACGTTTCGCCAGCTGCCACCGGTCGCCGGGGCGACATAGACGTCGGTGCTCTGGCTTCCCGCATCGCGCTGGGTGGCCGCCACCCAGCGGCTGTCAGTTGACCACGCGAGGTCGATGAACCGCGAGCCTCCCGAGACGACGCCCGGTGGCAGCGGCATGTCGACATGGCCGCCGTCGAGGCGCTGGATCGCGACGGATTGCCCGCCGCGGTCCAGATAGGCGACGGCATCACCGTCAGGTGACCACCGCGTCATCGTCACGCCCGACAGCGACAGGGCTCGCCCGATCGTGCGTCGCTGGCTCCCGTCGGCATTCGACACCCAGAGCTGGTTCGCGCCGCCGGGATCGACGCGCCAGTACGCAAGGCGACCTGCTCGTGAGAGCTCCACGACCGCGCGCGACGGCGACGGCGACGGCGACGCGTCCGCGACGATTCGCTCCTCAAGGAGCCCTCCGGTCGCGAGCGCCGTCGCGAGCACCGCCACCGAGATGACGAAGACGAGCGCGGCGGCAACGGCGTACGGCGCCAGCGACCTGCGCACATCGCCAATAATCCACCTCGCGTGGATGCGCCGCTGGTCCGTGAGTTCCTTCGGACGATGCCCGAACGGCCGCCCGATGGCGGCACGGTCGCACGGATCCGGGGGCACCTCGAGGCCCTCGGGCGTCCGGACGTTCGCTACCTCGTGAGCATCATCCGCGGCACCGGCGCACGGACCGTCGCGCGATACGCACGCGGG
>JALZAB010000015.1 GCA_030948585.1 Chloroflexota bacterium | reverse complement strand
CCGATCATCACGGCATCCGCTAGGGAGCGAAGGTGCGCCATCAGCGCGCGGTCGGTGCGGGTCCCGATCTCCGCGCGGCCCTGGAAGCTCACGCGCCCATCGGCGGTCATCACGAAATTGAGTGCAGTGTGCGGGCGGCCCTCGTGCGCCGGTGGCTCGAGGAGATCGCGGTGCAGCGACGC
Organism: Chloroflexota bacterium; assembly: GCA_030948585.1. GTDB lineage: Bacteria > Chloroflexota > Limnocylindria > P2-11E > P2-11E > UBA4735. The sequence goes on along the minus strand of JALZAB010000015.1, from coordinate 10,075 downwards.
GAGCTCGTCGCTGCCGACCGCGCCGAGCCGCGTGAGCTCAGCCATTCGCGGGCAGCAGCGCGTCGACGAACGCGCGCGGGTCCATCGGGATGAGATCACCGGCCTTCTCGCCCACCCCAAGGAGCTTCACCGGCAGCTTCAGCTCGTCAGCGATCGCGAACACCGCACCACCCTTGGCCGTCCCGTCGAGCTTCGTGATCACGATGCCCGTCACCTCCGCGCTTTCGGTGAACTGCCGGGCCTGCATGATGGCGTTCTGCCCTGCGGTGCCGTCGAGCACGAGGAGCACCTCATCCGGCGCGCCGGCCCGCGCGCGGCCCGCGACCTTCACGATCTTCCCCAGCTCGTCCATCAGATGCCCTTTCGTGTGCAGCCGGCCGGCCGTGTCGGCGATGACCGTCGTATGACCACGGGCGATGCCGGCCTGGATCGCGTCGAACACCACCGCGGCCGGGTCGCCATCGGGCGTGCCGCTCACGATCGGCACGTCCACGCGCTTCGCCCATACCTCGAGCTGCTCGATGGCCGCGGCGCGGAACGTGTCCGCCGCGGCCAGCAACGGCCGTTCGCCCGCATCGCGCAGCCGCTTCGCCAGCTTCGCGGCGGTCGTCGTCTTGCCGCTGCCGTTCACGCCGACCATGAGGATCACGCGCGGGACGCCGGCGCCCCTGTTGAGCGTGCGGTCGCCCGGTTGCAGCACGGCGATGAGCGCCTCGCGCACGGCCGTGAGGACCTTCGGCACGGTGTCCGCCTTACGGTCGGCCACGACGTCCCGCACCTGGAGCATCACGGAATCGACGAGCGAGACGGAGATGTCCGAGCGAAGCAGCGCCTCCTCGAGCTCGTCGAGCCACTCCGGGGTCACCGCCCGGTCCGGCGTACGGCCGAACAGCCGTGAGAGGAATCCGCCGCGGGTCTTCGCGAGGCCGCTGTCGATGCTCACCGCACTCAGTCTGACGACTGCTAGCGTGACGCGCCGTGAACCCTGATGAGGCCGAGCGGGCGGCGATGGACGACGAGCCCGCGTGCGAGGGCTTCGACCGGGTCGAGCGGGGCGACGTCACGTACAAGGTGGGCGCCGACCTGCTGCCGTCGAGCAACGGCGTCTCGTACGCGCGGTGGCGGCCTGAGGAGGTCGAGCCCCGAGCGCTCGAGCTCATCGCCATGTTCCGGACGCGCGGCGCGGCGTTCACGTGGCAGATCGGCCCGAATACCGACGCGGTGGGCCTGTCCCGCGTCCTTGCCGCGAATGGTCTTCGCCGCGAGCTCGACGCGCTGCTGCTGGTTGCGGCCCTCCCCATCCGCGGCCGCCTTCCGCAACACGATCTCCGGCTCGTGGAGGAGACCGATGAGCGCACGGCGAGCGACGCCATCCGCATCGACCGCGACCGGACGGTGGACGAAGTCCGGACCGGCGTCGAGGCGCGGCTTCGGTACCTGCGGTGCCCGTCACGCCGTGGCGGCGGTGTCGTCGCGTATCGGCGCGATCAGCCCGTGGGCTACGGACGCTGGCGATACGGAAGCGACGGCGGCACGGTCTTCCTCAGCACGGCGCTGACGCTGCGCCCGCACCGCCATACGGGCGTGTACACCGCGATCCTCGGCTGGCGTCTCGAGCGCGCGGTGCGCGACGGGAAGACCGCAGCCGTTGTCGTCGCTGAGCGCGCCTCGACGGCGCCGATCCTGATGCGCAAGGGATTCCACGAGGTGGGCGGGCTCCAGGTCTGGTCGGCGGTCTAGCCGACGGCGCGCTGATCCACGTCCGCGAGACGCATCGACAGCACCTTGGAGCTGCCGCCTTCGTCCATCGAGACCCCGTAGAGCGTGTCCGCGGCCTCGATGGTCTTGCGGTTGTGCGTCACGACGATGAACTGCGTGCGGTCGGTCAGCTCCCGTAGGGCTTCAGTGAACCGGCCGACATTCCGCTCGTCGAGCGCGGCATCGACCTCATCGAGCACGCAGAACGGCGTGGGCTTCACGCGAAGGATCGCGAGGAGCAACGCGGTGGCGGTCAGGGCGCGCTCGCCGCCGGACAGCTGCGCCAGCGAGCCGATGCGCTTGCCCGGCGGCCGCGCGTAAATGTCGATGCCGGGCTCGTCGGGGTCCTCACTCATCCGGAGCGATGCCTGGCCGCCATCAAAGAGCCGCTTGAAGAACACGCTGAACTCGCGGTCCACCGCCTGAAACGTCGCGCTGAACTGCTCGGCGATGGTCGAGGCGAGGTCATCTGCAAGGGAGCGCAGGTCGGCGATGGCCCTGTCGAGATCCGCGCGCTGCTCCGACAGGAACCGGTGACGCCCGCCGATCTCGCCGAGCTCGGCCGCCGCGAGCGGGTTCACCGGCTCGAGCGCGATGAGCTTGCGCCGCAGCCGCTGCAGGTCGCGGAGCGCGTTCGATTTCTCCTGCTCTGATGGCTCGTCATCGAGCTCGATCGACGCGGGGTCGGGCAGTGGCTCGTCGTCGGGGAGCCCGAGCTCCGCGCGGACCTGCTCCTCGAGCAGCGTGAGCGCGCCGGAAGCCCGCTCTTCCTCGACCGCCACCTTCGAGCGCTCGCCGCGCAGCTCCGCCAGCCGCTCGCGGGCCTTCGCCAGGCGCTGCTCGGACTCGCGCCGCGATCCCTCGGCGGCGAGCGAACGCTCGCGCGCGATCTCCGCGGACCGGCTGGCCTCCTTCGCATCGGCAGCGGTGCGGCCGAGGTCCTGCTGCGCCGCGGCCAGCCGGGCCTTCGCGTCGCGCTCCTGGTCCGCGAGCGCCCGCAGCCGCGCGTCCTCGTCCGCGATGCGCTTCTCGGTCGACGCGACCTGCTCGTCCAGGGCGTCGCGCAGCCGGGCCAGCGATGATCGTCGCTCGTCGCTCGTGGCCGCATCGAGCCGGGCGTCCTCGGCCCGCTGCGTCGTGGCCCCGTGCGCGTCCAGCGCCGCGCGCTCGGCACGCTGCGTGGCGGAGAACGCCGTGAGCGCGGTGGCCGTCGCCGCCCTCGCGGCATCGCGGCCCACGCCGAGCTGCTCTCGCCGCGCGATGAGCTCGCCTCGCTCGCGCTCGACCGCGATGGCCCGCGCCTCGCCCGCCCGCACAAGATCCCGCACGTCCGCCTCGCTCGCCGCCAGCACGTCGGCCGCGACCTCGAGCCGGCCGCGCTCGCGCTGAGCATCGGCGAGCCTGGCCTCCGCCTCGACGAGCCGTGCCGTCGCGGCCTCCCGCTCGATCCCGAGCTGCACGAGCGCCCGCTCTGATGCGTTCAGCTCCTCGCCGAGGCGTCGGTGCATCGCGGCGAGGCGCTCGGTGGCTTGGAGGTCGGCCGCCACCCGGTCATCGGGAAGGCGGATCGCGCCGGGCGTGACGACCATGCCGTCGAGCGTGACCACGATGCCGTCCCGCATCGTTGCCGCGGCGCGATACGCCGCGGACCGCTCGGCGACGAAGACGTTGCGGAACAGCGCCCCGGCGATCGCGGCGACGTCCGGGTCGAGCCGCAGCTGATCGACAAGCCGGCTACATCCGTCTGGGACCGGCAGGTCGGACCGGGCGTTCGCGACCAGGACGGTCACGCGCGTGGCGGTGTCGATCGCGGCCATCGCGTGCCCGTCCTTTGGCAACGCGATCGCCTCACCGAGAACGGCCCGCACGGCCAGCCGCAGGTGCGGCGGGATGGCCAGCCGTTCGTGCAGCCAGCGGAGGCCCTTCGGGAGATCGGCGGGGGCGGCCCCGGTCCGCCTCGCCTCGAGCTCCTCGGCCGCGCGGGCCACCGCTTCGCGGAGCGCGGTCGTCTGGCCGCGGACCAACGCGAGGTCGCCGTCGACGCGCTGCAGGTCGTTGCGCGCCGCGCCGGCTCGTTCCGAGACGCCCTCGGTCACCCGGCCGGCTTCCGTCGCCGCGTCACGGCCACGTTCGAGCTCGCGAGCGAGCCGGGCGCGCTCGCGCTCGCGGTCCGCGCGCTCAGCGGCAAGGGCCGCGGCCTGCTGCGCGAGCTCCTCGTCGCGCACCAGCAGCGCGCGATCCTCGTCGGTCAGCCGGACCTCATCGCCTTCACGCAGGACATGCGCCCGCTCCGTCTCGACGCGCGCGGCCTGCGCTTCGGCGAGCGCGATCCGCGTGCGGGACATCCCCTCCTCGGCCACACGCGCGGCATCGGCGGACTCGCGCGCGCGACGCGCCGCCTCGGTCGCTTCGTTCTCGACCGTGCCGCGGCGCTCGCGCAAGGCGGCGAGCTCGGCGGGGAGCGAGGCGAGCGTCGAGCGGCTGCGGTCGCGCTCGCTGGCGACGGCCTCGAGGCTGGCGGTGAGCGCGGCAATGCGTTCGCGCAGCGACGCTTCGGCCGCAACGCCGTCGGCAGCTAGGATCCGCAGCCGCTCCTCTTCCTCGCGCGCCTGGCGAAGGTCGTCGTCCGTGCCGGTCGCGACGGTCTCGGTCTCGGCCACGTAGTCCACGAGCCGCTCGATCTCGCGATCGATCCCGACGAGCTTGGCCACGAGCTCGTTGCGCTCGGCTGCGGTCGAGCCGAATGAGCTCCGGTACCAGCGCAGGGCCCGGCGGCGGAGGTCGTTGCGAATGCTCTCGTACTCGGTCCACTTCGCGGCCTGCTCGGTGAGCAGCTGCACCCGAGGCCCGATCTCGCGAAGGATGTCGATCACGCGCACGAGCTCGATCTCGGCGTGCTTCAGCCGCTGCAGTGCGTCCGCCCGGCGCAGCTGGAGGCGGCGAGTGCCTGCGGCTTCCTCGATGACCGTCCGGCGGTCGGATGGCCGCAGCGCGAGGACCTGGTCGACGAGGCCCTGGCCGATGACGACGAACGGGTTGTCTGCGAGGTTCGCGCCTCCAAGCAGGTCCTGGAGATCACGCAGCCGGACGCGCGAGCGGTTCACCAGGTACTCGGCCTCGCCATTCTTGTACAGCCGGCGGCCGACCTCGATCTCGTTGAATTCGATCGGCAAGCGGCGCGACGAGTTGTCGAGCTGGATGATCGCTTCGGCCATCCCGAGGCCGCGACGGGTCTCACTTCCGGCGAAGATCAGCTCCTCGTTCTTCTTCGCCCGCAGGACGCGCGCGTTGTTCTCACCGAGGGCCCAGCGGATCGCATCCGCCACGTTCGATTTTCCTGATCCGTTCGGACCGATAATCGCAGTGATGCCGGGGGCGAACTCGAGCGTGGTCGGTTGTACGAAGCTCTTGAATCCTGTGACGGTCAGCGTCTTGAGGACCGCGTTCGCGCCCGAGGCGTTCCCTCCCTCGATCACGGTGAGCTCTTCGGTCGTCATCGCGTGGTCGCCGCGAGCAGCGCGGATGCCGCGTTCTCCTGGGCCTCGCGCTTCGAGCGTCCGCTGCCGCGGGCGTGGAGATCGCCAACGCTCACCTCGACGACGAACTCACGCGCGTGCTCCGGCCCGTTGGTCTCCGCGACGTCGTAGGACGGAAGCGGGCGGCCGTTCCCTTGAGCCCACTCCTGGAGCACGGTCTTCGGAGAGCGGCGGGGCTCGGCGGCGGCCGCGACGATCGTGCCCTGCATCGTGCGGAGCACGAACTCCCGCGCCGCCTCGAAGCCCCCATCGACGTACACGGCGCCGAGGACGGACTCATACAGGCCGGCCCCGAGCCCAACGCGCTGGCGGCCGCCGGTCTCGGTTTCGCCGCGACCGAGTCGCGCGCGCTCGGGCAGCCCGAGGCGCTGGGCGAGCTGCGAGAGCGGCGGGCCCGAGACGAGCTGCGCCCGCATCGCGGTGAGCTCGCCCTCGGTCGCCTCGGGGTGGCTGCGGTAGAGCAGCTCGCCGATCACGAGATCCACGACCGCATCTCCCAGGAACTCGAGGCGCTCGAAGTCCTCGATGTCCTGATCCGGATGCTCATGCAGATAGGAGCTATGCGTGAGCGCGGTCGCGAGCAGTCCGGGATCCCGGAATCGATAGCCGCCGATGTCTTCGTCCGCCATGACCCCTTTCGCAAAGAGAGAGGCAGCGGCCGTGTGCCGCTGCCTCCCCTGGTCGCCAATTCGTTCGGTCGCGCTGGCCGTCAGGCCACGTGTTCCTCGATGTATTCCTGAGCGTCGCCCACGCTCTTGATCTTCTCGGCATCTTCGTCCGAGATCTCCATCCCGAACTCTTCTTCGAGGCTCATGATCAGCTCGACGAGATCGAGCGAGTCAGCGTTCAGGTCATCGACGAACGAGGCCTCGGGCTTCACGTCCGCTTCGTCGACACCGAGCTGGTCGACGACGATCTTCTTCAGGCGCTCGTACATCTTTTGGTCCGCCAAGAGGCAAACCTCCCTGCCGCAACTTCCACGCTCCGCCGGCTTCGCCCCCGGCGTCCGGCAAAGTGTCGGGCTCAGCACGCTTGCCCGTCAATCGGCGTTCCCGGTCCGCCCCCCTGCGGCCGTCGCGAGGACGCCGTTCACGAACTTCGGCGCGGCTTCGGAGCCGAACAGCTTGGCCAGCTCGACCGCTTCGTCAATGATCACGCCCGCCGGCACGTCGCCTGACACCCGGAGCTCGTACAGGGCGATCCGCAGGACGTTCTTGTCGATCTTGGCCATCTGGTCGATCGGCCACTCCGGCGCCAGCGCCGCGATCTCCGCATCTAGGGCCTTGCGGTGCTCGAGGACCCCTTCGATCAGGGCCCACGCGAAACCGGCGGCGTCCTCGGTCAACCCAGCGCGGAACGAGCCCCGGGTCCAGGTGTCCTTCGGGTCGCCGCGGTTGAAATCGATCTCGAACAGAGTCTGGAGGGCCACCCGCCGGGCGGGATGGCGGCCGGCGCGCTCGGGTCGCTTCTCCCTCATGCGGCGCCGGTCCGGCTCTGGTCGCTGATCACGGCGATGAGGCCCTGCGCCACCGACCGCTCCGCGACCGCGATCGCGTGACGGACCATGTTCGCTCGCGCCCGGCCATGCGTCACCACGGAGACGCCGTTGACGCCAAGGAGCGGCGCGGCGGCGTACTCGTCGTAGTCCAGGCGTCCGCGCAGCTTCCGCACCCCACCGAGGGCGAAGACATAGGCCACCTTGCCGAGCACCCCGCCGAAGATGTCATTGCGGATGCCTTCGCGGAACACGTCGACCACGCCCTCCATGCCCTTCGCGAGGACGTTGCCGGTGAATCCGTCGCACACGACGATGTCGGTCGTGCCGCGCAATGGGTCTCCGCCTTCCACGTTGCCGTAGAAGTTGATGTCCGTCGCTCCGGAGAGCAGCGCATGCGCCTCCTGCTGCACCCGGCCGCCTTTCTCGGATTCCTCACCGACGTTCATCAGACCGACGGTCGGCTCGCTGACCCCGTGCACGCGCTCGAGGAACCGCGAGGCCATCCGCGCGTATTGCAAGAGATTGCTCGGTTCCGCATCCATCGTCGCGCCGGCGTCGATGAGGCACGCCGGCTTCCCCTGCGTCGTCGGGAGCATGCCGCACAGCGCGGGCCGGTCGATGCCGCGGATCCGTCCCAGGGTCAGAAGCGCGGCAGCCATCGTCGCGCCGGTATTGCCGGCGCTCACGACCGCGTCCGCTTCCCCGCGCTTCACGAGCGCGGTCGCGACGCCGATCGACGTGTCCGCGCGCCGGCGCAGCGCGCCCGACGGATGCTCGTGCATCTCGACCACGTCTCGCGCGTCGACGATCGTGATGCCCGGCCGCGCTGCCGTCCCAAGCGCCGCGCGGACGATCTCATCGCGGCCGACGAGCACGACCTCCGCGACGCCGCCGTCGGCCCGGTACAGCAATGCGCCCCGAACGATCTCGTCCGGGGCGTGATCGCCACCCATCGCGTCGACCGCGATGCGCATCGCGCTAGCTGGCTGCGGTGCGCTTCTTGGAGCGGATCTTGATGACCTGCCGGCCGCGATACATGCCGCAGTGCGGGCAGGCCTGATGGGACGGCTTCGGGCTCTTGCACTGCGAGCAGGGCACGAGGTTTACGGCCCGCAGCCGGAGGTGGCTGCGGCGATCGCCCTGCGCGGCGTGCGGTGTTCGCTTCTTCGGTTCTCCGGCCAATTCGTCTCTCCTCTGTGCTCGTCAGTCATTGTAGGTAGTTGTGACCTAGCAGAGGATCGTCATGGCGTGTATCGGCGGGCGCGTTGCCCGTGCCGCGCTGGCCGTTCGCGGAGCACTCGTCGCGCTGCTCACGGCCTTCGGCGACCTGTTCCTGATGGACTCGCTCGGCGGGATCGCGGACTACCAGTGCTTCGACAAGGTCTGCGACCTGGCCTACATGACGACCTTCACGGTCGTCGCGCTGCGTTGGCGGCCGTTCGAGCGCAACGTCGCCCTCGCGCTCTTTTGGCTGGGCCTTGTCGGCGACGCGCTGTTCGAGCTGACCGCCGCCCGGGCCATGCTCTGTGCGTTCCCGAACGTCCTCGAGTTGTGGTTCATCTTCTTCGCGGCGCGCGATCGCTTCCGTCCCGCGCTCACAATCCACGGTCGGACGGCGGCCGCGGCGCTCACGCTGCTGTTGACGGCTAAGGAGATCCACGAGTGGTTCCTCCACGCGGACCGGTTCCTCGACAGCTACGTCGCGACGGACGTCGTCGCCGACCTGTGGCACAGCCTGACGGCCGCGAGCCGAGTTCAGCGGTCCGCGATCTTGTCCTTGAGCTCGTGGAGGGCGGTCCACCGCGCATCGACGATCTCCTCGTGCGCGTGGGGTCGCTCGTTCAGATCGTCACCGCACACCGCGCACAGTCCGGCGCAATCCTCGCGGCACAGGGGCGCGACGGGTGTGACGAGGATGAGCTCCTCGCGCAGGAGTGGCACCAGGTCCACCTTGAAATCGGATCCGATGGTCTTCGCGTCGAGCGGCGGCTCAACGAGGCCGACCCCGTGCTCCACGGGGGCGGTCGCGAAGTATTGCTCGGCGAAGTCCGCGTGCACCGGCGCCTCGATGGCCTTCAGGCAGCGCGCACACTGCGCGGCCACGTGACCGTCGGCCGAGCCTTCGAAGTAAGCGCCCGGGTTCGTGTGCGTCGCGTGGACCAGGGCGTCGATGTCGACGATCGACGCGTCCAGCAGGCCTGCGTTGTCACCGCGCGGGTCGACCGGCGACTCCTTGAGGTCGTAGTCCAACCGCGTGCCCAATGGCTGCTTCAGAAGAGGCGCGACGTTGATGACCACGGGCTCCCACCTACTCGCGAGCCGGCTCGGGACGGCGCTCGTCGAGCACTTCCAAGCTCTTCTTCACGATGGAGAGGGTCTTCACGAGATCGCTCTCGAGACGGATGAGGACGTCGGACGCGTACTGGTCGGCACCGCGCATGGTCTCGTCGGCCTTCGCCTGGGACTGGTGCTCCAGATCTTCCGAACGCTGTTCGGCCTGCCGCAGGATCGATTGGTCTTGCAAGAGGATCGCGGCCTGCTCCTGCGCGGCACCGATGATCTGCTCGCTCTCCTCGCGCGCCTTCTGAAGGACCCGGTCGCTTTCCTGGACGATCCGGCGGGCCTGCTTCACCTCTTCCGGGATCGCCACGCGCATCTGATCGATGAGATCGAGGACCGAAGCCTGCTCGAGGATGATCTGGTTGGTCATAGGAACCTTGCGCGCGTTGACGACGAGCGCTTCCAGTCGCTCGACGAGGAACTGGATGTCCATCGTTGGTTACCCTCCCGCGGAAGCCTGCCCACTGTACTGGAGCAGCAGCAGCGTCTCCTCACCGATCTCCCTGGTCCGCGCGAGCGCGAGGCTCGGCGGGATGGCCGGAAGGTGCTTGCGGAGCGCGCGTGCGACGACGAGGCGACCGGGCCCGGCGAGGGCGGCGAGGACGGCGCCGTGGAGCGCGACGTCCGCGAAGGGCGGATCGCAGAATGCGATGTCCGCACGGACCGGGCCGGCCAGATATGCGAGCGCATCGGCGCGCACGACGGTCGCGCGGCCGCCGAGACCGGTGGTCTCGAGGTTCGTCCTGATTGCAGCGACGGCGGCCGCGCTCTGCTCGACGAACGTCGCGTGGGCCGCTCCGCGCGAGAGGGCCTCGATCCCGAGACTGCCGGCACCGGCGAACAGGTCCAGCACGTCCGCGCCAGCCAGGTACGGCGTCAAGATCCCGAAGAGCGTCTCGCGGATGCGGTCGGTCGCCGCGCGCGTCACCCCGCCCTTCGGAAC
>JALZAB010000088.1 GCA_030948585.1 Chloroflexota bacterium | reverse complement strand
TCCATCGTGTCGACGATCGTCTCGTACTTGCGCGGACCCCACCACTGCGGGATGAGCGCCGGGTCGGTCATCGCCTTGAACACGACATCGCGCGGGGCGTCGAACTCGCGCGTGATGAGGATCTCGGTGTCCGAGGGCAGCGTGATCGTGGTGGCGTTACGTGTTGCGGGCATTGGTCTTCTCCCCTGTTTCTTTTCGCGTGCGGAGCACTTCGTCGAATCGCTCGAACCGTTCATCCCATGAGCGGCGGAACTGCTCGAGCCAGGCGTCGAGCTCCTTCAGCGGCTCAGGTCGCAGGGCGTAGATCCGCTGCTGCGCGACCGGACGGACCTGCACCAGACCGGCCGCGCTGAGCACCCGGAGGTGCTTCGACACCTGGGGCTGCCGCAGGTCCAGCCGGGCGGCGATCTCACCGACCGGCAGCGGCTTCCGGCGAAGGAGCTGGACGATCGCGAGGCGGTTCGGCTCGGCCAGGGCGCTGAAGGTGCTCTGCACGGGCTATATATACCCCAACAGGAATATGCCTGTCAAGGCATATTTTGAATGTGGCTAGGCGACCCGGCTGCCGCCCTGGAACACGGCCCATACCCGCCACAGCGCCCGGGCGTCGGACAGCGGGTCCCCGTGGACCAGCACGAGATCCGCGGGCAGGCCCACCCCGATCCGCCCGGCGTGGTCGTGACCCAGCAGCTCGCCCCCCGCGCGGGTCGCCGCCACGAGCGCCTCGCGCGGGCTGAGCCCGGCAGCGACCAGGAGCTCGACCTCCCAGGCCAGATGCCCCGCGCGCACGGAGCCGCCGCCGAAGTCCGAACCGGTGGCGATGCGAACGACCGCGCGCTTCGCGGCGGCGACTGACGCGTATGCGCCGGCCTTGCGGTCGGCGATCCGGGCCGCACTCTCCGCGGTTGTGAATCGATCGATGGCGGTCGTGCGGGCGAACGTCTCCCACGAGGCGAACACCGACAGCGTCGAGGTCAGCGTCACGCCGTTCTCTTTCATCGTGCGGGCGATGTCGTCGTTCAGCTCCATCCCGTGCTCGATCGAATCGACCCCGGCGGCGGCCGCGACGCGCGCGCCATCGAGATACCCCGAGTGGCAGGCCACGCGCCCGCCGCGCGCATGAACGGCCTTCGTCATCGCCGTCATCGCGGGGATGCCGAACGGCGAATCCTTCACGCCGCCCGGCGCGTCCATGTAGATCTTCACGAAGTCGGTGCCGAGCTCGAGCTGATGGAGTGCCGCGGCCGTGAGGCCCTCATCGTCCGTCGTGACCCACATGTCCGGGTAGCCGGTCTTGCCGATCCAGGTACCCGCGACGCGGATGTACGGATTGCCCGGCGTGCCCGACAGCTCGTCGCGCACGTCGAGCGAGATTGGACGTCCGTCCGCGCTCGGTGCGCCGACGTCGCGCGCCCAGAGCACGCCCGCCTGTACGAGCCGGTTCGCGTTCTCTCGCGCGACCTGCCGCAGGACGTCGGGCGGATCGCCGCCGCGCAGGATCCAGTGACTGCCGCCCGGCATCGTGAGGTGGCTGTGGCAGTCGACCATGGCGGGGATGATGACCGCGCCACCCGCGTCGATGACCAGCGCGCCGCGCTGGTCGATCGCGTCAGTGGGACCGATCGCCTCGATCGTGCCGTCGGCGATCGCGACGGACACCCCGAGCTGCAACGAATCGGAGGAGCCGTCCGCAAGGGCGGCGTCATGCAGGACCGTACGGGTCATGTGCCGGCCGGACCCTGCCCCTCGCCCTGATAGCGCCCCTTGTAACCCTCCGCCGTGGGCACGCCGAGACGGAGGAACACCAGCTGGAGGACCGCCGCGCCGCGTTGGAGCCGGTAGCCGCGCGGGTTCAGCACCGAGAGGAGGCCCTCCCCGCGCCCGGAGTAGCCGGCATCCCACACCGCACTCTGGAGCGCGACGCCTGAGCGCAACAGCGTCGACCGCGGGCGCGCGAGGGCCATGAGGTCCGGCGGGAGGTTCACCTTCTCGGCGTAGCCGATCACGTAGCTGCCTTGGTGCAGGTCCCACCAGCCATCGGCGTCGGGCTGGACATCCTCGCGCGCGGCCGGTTCGCGCAGGTTCGGCGCCGCCCCGAGGAGGCCGGGCGAGGTCAGCCGCTGGATGCGCTCGACGCGCAGATCGATGCCGTTGGGCTGAAGCTGCGTCTGCGGATCGATGCCCTCGACGAGCGGCGGCTGTGCGGCGATGGCGGCCCGCAGCTCCTCACGCGACAGCACGCTCACTCGCGGCGATGCTAGGCGGCCGGCCGGAGAGGTGCCACACTCGGCTCGCCCATGCCGCTCACCCCAAAGCCCGTCTCCGCGTCCACGACCGTCTTCAGCCAGACGATGCTGCCGAGCGACGCGAACCCCAACGGCAACGTCCATGGCGGCGAGATCATGCGGCTCATCGACGAGTGCGCCGGCGCCGCGGCCACCCGCCATGCGCGCCAGCGCGTCGTGACTGCACGCGTCGACGAGCTCTCGTTCGTCGCGCCCGTCTTCGTCGGCAATCTCGTGACGGCGCGCGCGTCAGTCAATGACGTCGGGACGAAGAGCATGGAGGTCGGCGTCCGCGTCGACGCGGAGGACATGCTCACCGGCACGGTCGTCCACGTGTCGTCGGCCTACCTCGTCTTCGTGGCGATCGACGACAACGGCAAGAGCGCCCCGCTCCCGCCGGTGATCGCCGAGAGCGAGGACGAGAAGCGCCGGATGGCCGCGGCGAAGGTCCGGCGCGAGCGCCGCCTGCGGCGGTAGCATCCCGCGCAGCACAGGGAGGTCGAGATGAGAGGCGCACGCATCCTGTCCATCGCGCTGGCGACCGTGCTCGCCGCCGCCGCCTGCCAGGCCCCCCGGGCCACCTCCGGCGGCACGGCCCCCGCGTCAGGCGCGGGCTCGAGCGCCGCGCCGGACTTCAGCGGCAAGACCGTCAACATCGTGACCGGCGGCACCGGCGGCGTGTACATCGTCTACGGCGCCGGCCTCGCGGACGTGCTCAGCAAGAAGATGAAGGTGGCCGCCAGCGCGCAGACCACGCCGGCGTCGGTCGACAATATGAAGCTCATCCGGGACGGGAAGGCGGACCTCGCATTCACGCTCGCCGACACCGCGTATGACGCGATCAATGGGAAGAACCGGTTCGCGCCGCCGGAAGCTAAGGTCGACGCGAAGACGATCGCGGTCATGTATTCGAACTACATGCACCTGGTCGCCAAGGCGAGCGCGGGCATCAACACGGTCGCCGATCTCAAGGGCAAGCGGGTCTCGATCGGCGCCGCGGGGTCCGGGACCGAGACGAAGGCCGTCCGGATCCTCGAGGCCTACGGCATGAACGCGACGACCGACATCCAGCCGCAACGCCTGGCGGCCCAGGACTCGGCTGATGCGCTCCGCGACAGCAAGATCGACGCGTTCTTCTTCGACGGTGGGCTGCCGACGAGCGCGGTGACCGACATCGCGAACTCGACGGCGGTGAAGCTCATCGACCAGACGGACGCGATCGCGAAGATGAACGCCAAGTACGGGAACTTCTACTTTGCGGCAAAGATCCCGAAGGGCACGTACAAGGGCAACGACACCGACATCGTCACCGCGGGCGTCGCGAATCTGCTCGTGGTGCCCGCTTCGTTCGACGCCGCCTTCGTGAAAGCGATCCTGACGGCGATGTTCGACAACCAGCCTGACCTGGTCCTCGTGCATCCGGAGGCGAAGAACCTCAAGCTCGACACGGCGACCCAGGGCTCGCCGATCGACTTCCATCCGGGGGCGATCGATTTCTACAAGGCCAAGGGCGTTTGGAAGCCGTGATCCCATGAGGGCGTTCGCCCTCGTCGTCGTGCTCGTCGTGCTGACGGGGGTGGCTGCGGCCACCCCCGTCGCCGTTCTGCGGATCGAGCCCGGCGGCCGGACGTATGCCCTCGGCGACGGCGAGCGGTACGAGTACTCGTATCAGCAGTCGATCTACCAGGTGCCGGTCATCGAGGAGCATGAGCGCGTCGGCGACACGCTCCGCATCCTGCGGGTGCGGTCGCGCGACCTTCGGGCCGTGGAATACTTCCGCTGGGATGGCCAGATCCGGCGCGAGGGCGATGAGTTCGTGCAGGACGCGCCATCCAACAGCGTGCCCGCGCTGGCCATCCGGATCACGACGGAAGGCGCCCAGCGCCTCAGGGGCGCGCACGTCGACATCACCCTGCGCGCCGAGTTCGGCGAGACCGTGGTCACGGTGACGCCGGCGTACGTGCCGGCGATCGCCCTGCTCAGCGGGCGATGACCGAGGAGGTCATCGTCCGGCCGGACTTCGACGAGATCGCCGCGGACCAAAAGAACCGCGAGATCATCGAGGAGTTCGAGAGCGAGGCGAAGACCCGGACCCTGACCGGGTGGTGGGCCCGACTGGTCACCTCCCTCTCCGTCGCGACCACGCTCTTCGCTCTCTACTACGCCGCGGCCGGAGCCGAGATCCCGTTCACCAGCGTCGTGCTCGTGCCGACGGTGAGCGTGTTCGGCGAGACGATCACCACGAAGCAGATCTACGAGATGCTCTTCCTCGCGGCGGTCCTGACGCTCACGTTCCTCTTGTATCCGGCACATGCCCGGTTCCTGAAGCGCGTCAACCCGGTCCTCGACGTCCTCCCAGCCGTGGGAGCGATCGCGGTGGCGCTGTACGTGGTGCTGAATTTCGAAGAGGTGATCTACCGCGCCAACAGCCCCACCCCGACGGACTTCGTGTTCGGCATCATCGCGATCGTCGTCGTGCTGGAGGCGGCGCGCCGGACGGTCGGGTGGCATCTGCCCGTCCTCGGGCTGATCGCGATCGCGTACGCGTACTTCGCCGATTTCATGCCCGGACCGTTCCGGGGACCGCCGAAGAACCTGGACGACATCGTCGCGAACCAGTACCTCGGTACCGACGGGATGATCGGGCAGCCGCTCCTGGTCGCCGCAACCTTCATCATCCTGTTCACCATCTATGGCGCGATCCTCGATCACACCGGCGCCGGCCGCTTCTACGTCGATCTCGCGTTCGCCCTTACCGGCCGCAAGCCGACGGGCGCGGCGCGAACGGTGACCGTCGCGTCCTTCCTCCTGGGCACCGTGTCGGGCTCCGGCGTCGCGACGACGGTGACGCTCGGCTCGATCGCGTATCCGATGCTCAAGAAGGCGGGCCACGACCGTGAGTCGTCCGGCGCGATCCTCTCCGCCGGCGGCATCGGCGCGGTCATCTCGCCGCCGGTCCTCGGCCCGGCCGCGTTCATCATGGCCGAGATCCTGCGCATCTCGTATCTCGATGTCGTGATCATGGCCATGATGCCGACGATCCTGTTCTACCTCGGGATCCTGCTCACGATCGAGATCGATGCGCGGCGGCTGAAGGCCCAGCCGATCGTTCTCGACGCCCCGGGATTCTGGTGGCTCACGAAGCGGTACTGGTACCAGTACACCTCGCTGTTCGCGATCATCGCGTTCCTGCTGCTCGGCTTCAGCACGATCACCGCGATCTTCTGGTCGATCCTCTTGGCGATCGTGGTGCCCTACATCCGCAAGGAGACGTCGCTGACGCGCGCGAAGCTCGTTGCCGCGCTGTCCGCTGGGACCCGGCAGGTGCTCTCGATCGCGGCCACGACGGCCGTCGCGGGCATCGCCGTGGGCGTCCTCCTCCAGACCGGGCTCGGCCTCAAGATCTCGAGCCTCATCCTCGGCCTCGGGCAGGGCAATCTGGTGCTCACGCTCGTGGTCGCGGGGGTCGTGCTCTGGGTCCTCGGGCTATCCCTCCCGATCACCGCGACGTACCTGGTGGCCGTCCCGACGGTCATCCCGGCGCTCGTCACGCTCGGCGTTCCGCCGCCAGCCGCGCACATGTTCGTCTTCTACTACGCGGTGCTGAGCGAGGTCTCCCCGCCGGTGGCCCTCTCGCCATTCGCCGCGGCCGCGATCACGGGGGGCAACCCGTACAAGACGATGATGCTCAC
>JALZAB010000119.1 GCA_030948585.1 Chloroflexota bacterium | reverse complement strand
AACGGAGGGGAGTCCCATCCAAGCGCATCCTCGGGAGGAATTGACGGTATGAAGTCCGGTGGTTTCCCGTGCCGCTTTGCCGGGTGCGATGTCCGATTCCAGGTGCTCGACCAGAGCTCGATGCAGTCGCTCCTCGCGGCCAGCGAGCAGCGCACCACGCATGAGGTCACCACGCACGACTACCACCACGTGAAGATCGAGGACACGCCGCCGAACTACGCGAAAGGTCCGCTCAAGGTCCGGCGCGCCGACTACATCTAGCCCAGCCCGAGCCGCCGCTTCGTTACCCAACCGTCAAGTGGGGCCCCGGTCGCTTGGCACTCGGTGTGCCTAGCGAGGGGCATGGACGCAGCTTCGCTCTCCGGTGTGTGCAAGCAGTGCGGATCGCCGCTGTCGCGGGCCCTGATCCGTGAGGTCCGTCATTACGAGGAGACGCGGCTCATGCGGGTCACCTGCGTGGCGTGCGAGGGATCGTTCTTCGCCGTGGCGACGGACAAGCCGGGTCGGGACTCGATCTCGGTCGAGGAGATCGCGTTCGCAGCGCGGGCCCTCACCCGCGCGCAGTCCCTGTCCCAGCTCTTCGACCTGGGCTGAGCGCTACCCGGCGCGCGCCCGCTCGATCGTCTTGATGTCGATCTTCCCCATCTGCAGCATCGCGTCCATGACCCGCTTGGCCTTCTGAGGGTCCGGGTCGGCGAGGCCGTCGCTGAGGGCCGTGGGGATGATCTGCCACCACAGGCCGAACTTGTCCTTCACCCAGCCGCACCGGCTCTCCTCGCCGCCCGACGAGAGCTTGGCCCAGAGGTCGTCGACCTCGTCCTGGGTGCGGCAGTCGACGAATAGCGAGATCGCCTCATTGAACTTGAACTCCGGGCCGGCATTGAAGCCTGTGAGCCGCTGCCCCTCGAGCTCGAACGAGACGGCCGAGGCCTTCCCGTTCGGGCCGGGTGACACGCTCAGCACCTTCGAGTTCTTGAAGATCGACACGTAGTAGCGCATGGCCTCCTCGGCCTGATCGTCGAACCACAGGAACGGGTTGATCTTGTTCATCGCTGCTCTCCTATCTCTTCTGCGTGGCGAGGTGCGCCGCGAGGTGGTCCAGGATCTGGGTGTAGCCGGCGCGCTCCTGCTCCTCACCCATCGCCATCTCGACCGAGAACACGAGCTGGGTTCCGCCGAGCACGTCGGTCAACGTCGTCGTCATGACGCGTCCATCGCCGAGGACCTGAACGAGGCGCTCCGGCTTCACCACGTCTCGATACGTGCCGCCGAGCTCGAAGCCCTCTTCGCTGCCGTCGGCCGGCCGCATCAGCATGCTGAATGCGCCGCCGGGGCGGACGTCCGCGGTGACGGACGGGGTCTCCCAGTCGTTGGCGAACATCCACTTGGTGATGTGCTTCGGGTCGGTGAACGCCGTCCACACCAGCTCCCGCGGCGCATCGAACACGCGTGTGATCGTGAGCACGCGCCCGTCCACGCTGATGCCGCGATCGGTCGGGTTCCCTGACAGCACGCCGGCGAGCTTGCCCATGCTTTGGGCGATGCCCTGGGCCATCCCCTGCCGCTTCATGGCCTCGAACGCGTCGACCGTGTCGAGGGTCTGCTCGACGGTGCACCTCGTGCGCTTCGGGCCATCGTGATCCTCGAAGCGGACGGTCGTCACGACCATCGACAGCTTTTGGCCCCGGAATTCCGGCTGCATCGTGAACACGATCCGCTCATTCGGCAGGACCTCGCGGAACACGCCTGCTCCCGGGCCGACTGCACCGTCGAACGGCGGGCCGTCGGGAGCTTTCATGTCGACCCGGAACACGCCACCGGGACGCGGGTCGACCTCGCACCGTGGCGCGGTGAACCCTTCCGGCGGGAACCACCGGGCGAGCTGCTTCGGATCGGTCCACGCCTTGTAGACGGCTGCTCGTGGCGCGTCGAAGACGCGCGTCGTGACGAGAGTCCGCTCGGGTGCTGCAACGCTATTTCCCGCGGCCATGCTTCTGTTCCTCCCGCTGTATCTCGCGTAGGTGCTGATCGAGCCGATCGAAGCGCTGCTCCCAGAAGATCCGGTACCGCTCCATCCACTTGGCGGCTTCCTTGAGGCGGTCCGCCTCGAGGCGGGCCGGCCGCCACTGGGCATCGCGGCCGCGCGAGATGAGCCCCGCCGTCTCGAGCACCTTGAGATGCTTCGAGACCGCAGGGAGCGTCATGTCGAACGGCTTGGCGAGCTCCGTGACGGTGGCCTCCCCCGACGCCAGACGCGCGAGGATCGCGCGCCGGGTGGGATCGGCGATCGCCGAGAACGTCGCGCTGAGCCGGTCCGTCGCCATTCGTACTTCACCTTCTGGTTATATAACTAAGTGGTGTAGTAATGGACGGCGAGCCGGCTGTCAAGGGCCATCGCCGGGGAATTCGCGATCGGACCGCAAGCGATGGGAGCGTGTGGCGCCTACCGACGCAGCCCTACGCGGGCTGCCACAGCTCTACGCGATTTCCCTCCGGATCGGTGATCCAGCCGAATCGACCGAGGCCCGCCATGTCCCGCGGCTCGTCAGCCACGTTCGCGCCCTTGGCGCGCAATTGCGCGAGCATCGCATCCAGGTCGCGGACCCGGAAGTTCAGCATGGTTTGCTGGGCGCGGGACCCGAAGTAGTCGGTCTCGGACTCGAACGTCGCGAACACCGTCGGCCCGGCTCCCTGACGCCACAGGCCGTTCTCATCGGCCTCCAGGCCTAGGCAATCGCGATACCACGCGCCCAGGGCCGCCGGGTCGGCGGCCCGCATGAAGTGTCCACCGATTCCAAGCACACGTTCCATGCCGCTATCTTGCCAGGACGGCGATCGGGCGGGCT
>JALZAB010000098.1 GCA_030948585.1 Chloroflexota bacterium | reverse complement strand
GCCTTCCGCTTGTCCAGCTCCTCCCACACGTAGCGGTCGCCGACCTGCGTGCGCACGAGCGCGATGCCGTCGCGCGCGAGCGTCGCCTCGAGGCCGCCATTCGTCATGACGGTGCCGACGACGACCTTGGGGTCAAGCTTGCCGTGCTTCGCGAAGTGGCGCGCCGCCAGGGCGAGGACGAAGTCGCCGTCCAGCACTGTGCCGCGGCTGTCTACGGTCATCACCCTGTCGCCGTCACCGTCGAAAGCGAATCCGACATCGGCCGCGTGCAGGACGACGGCCT
Organism: Chloroflexota bacterium; assembly: GCA_030948585.1. GTDB lineage: Bacteria > Chloroflexota > Limnocylindria > P2-11E > P2-11E > UBA4735. The sequence goes on along the minus strand of JALZAB010000098.1, from coordinate 26,173 downwards.
TCTGCAGCGCCGCCGGCGCCGTCGCGCCACAGCCGAGGTTGATGTTGGCGCCGTCCGGCGTGTCGAAGAGCGTCAGCACCTCCGCGCCGGCACGAGCGAAGACCGCCGGCGCGACCCGGTACGTGGACCCGTTCGCGCAGTCGAGCACGACGCGCAGCCCGTTCAACGTGGGGGCGAGGCCGCCCAGGAAGTCCTCGTATGTCTTCACGAGGCCCCGCACATCGCCGACGAGGCCGATGCCCCCTTCGGTGGGCCGCGGAAGGGCGGCGTCGTCGGTCATCGCGGACTCGATCCGATCCTCCGTCGCATCGGGGAGCTTGAGCCCCGCGTGATCGAAGAACTTGATGCCGTTATCCGGCGCCGGGTTGTGCGACGCGCTGATCACGGCTCCGGCAACGACGTCCTCGGTGCGCGCCAGATACGCGAGTCCGGGTGTCGGGATGTGCCCAGTCAACCGAACGTCCATGCCGACGGAGCACAGGCCGGCGGCGAGCGCGCTCTCGAGCATCCGTCCCGATCGGCGCGTATCACGGCCGATGATCACCGAGTGCCCCGGGCCGCCGAGGATGTGGCCGGCGGCGCGGCCGAGACGGAGCGCGAGCTCGGGCGTCAGGTCGAGGTTCGCGACCCCGCGGACCCCATCAGTGCCGAAGAGCCTGCTCATTTGCTCTTTATCGTGAGCGTCACCCGGATCGGCTGCAGCGACGTTGCGGTAACACCTGCCGGCAGCTTCAGCACGACGTCGGCCGGATAGCTGCCCGGGCCCTTGCCCGTCGCGTCCACGGTCGCGGTCACGTCCGTCGGCCCGAGCGCAGCGAGCGCGGCCGCCGACCCGGAGACGACGACGCTGACCGTGGTCGGATCGGCCTCGGCGGACAGGCCCGTCCCGACGCCGGTCGTCTGCACCGCGACGAGCGGGAAGGGCCGCGTGCCGGAGAGCTGGATCACGGTGACGCCGACGGTCGCGTCCGTGGGTTGCAGCAGGGTCACGCCCGCCGGCAGCAGCAACGGGACGCGGAACGACCGATTCGCGGCAAGCCCACTGACATCGATGGCGGCGGTCTCGATCCGGTCCACGACCGCGATGCTCTCGGGCGTGCCCTGGACCTGGACCGCGATCGGGTCGGTCGTGACCCGCGAGATCCAGTAGCCGGACGCAACCGCGCCGCGCAATGCCCAGAGGACCGGGACGGTGCGAGTGCTCGTGGTCGAAAGCACCGGAACGCTGACCTGGACGGTGGGCGGGTCGGCCTGGACACCCGCCACCAGGTTCCCCGCCGCGTCCACGGGAACGGCGGCCGCGCTCGCGGAGATATCGATCGGCGTATCGCCGAAGCGCAGCGTCGCGAACACCGCCGCGACGCCGGCCACGAGGCTTTGGGCCCCGCTGACCGTGACGTCGGGGCTCGTGACGGAAGGGCTCCCCGGCTGGAAGCCCTTCGGGGGATCGTTCGCGAAGCGCACCTGCACGGTCAACGCGCGCGACACAACCTTCTCGATCCGGACGGGCACGCTGGGCGGATCCGTCTCGACGACGATGCTCGCGTCGCTCAGCGGGACGCGGAACGCCAGATTCTGGAGGTCGTTCTGGCCGAGATCGGCCTGCGCGAGATCAGGGACCGGGTGGATGTCGGACTGGGCGAGCTTGGCGACGGCGTTCTGCGGTCCGCGCAGCTTGACGGTGACCTCGCCGAGCGTGCCGCGCATCACGTAGCCCGCAGGCACGTCCGCCGGCCGCTCCACCGGAACGTGGAACGTGACGACGGCCTCCTGCGTGGTCTCCGCCACCGCCACGAAGGCGAGCACCGAGATCGCGAGCGCAGCGGCCTTCAGCGGAAAGTCGTGCATGATCGCGTGGCGGATGTCGAACCGCCCGAGTCGGGTCCGCCGCGCCGCGTAATTGGACGCGCCCACCGGCTAGGACGCCTTGCTGCGGAAGGGCAGCGGTTGGATCCGGCTGCGGAGCAGCGAGCTCAGCACCCGGCGCATCCGCTCATCGTCGAGGCCGCCGATGATGCGGCCGCTGCTCGCGATGGAGATGGCCTGGGTCTCTTCGGAGACCACGATGACAATGGCGTCGGTCTGTGAGCTGATCGATAGCGCCGCGCGGTGTCGCATCCCGTACCGGTGCGACGCCCGCTCTTGGGTGTCCTCGAGCGGGAGCAGGCACGCGGCGGCGAGGATCTGCGCCCCGCGAACGATCACCGCGCCGTCGTGCAGAGGCGAGCGGACCATGAAGATGGATGCCAGGAGCTCCGCGGACAGCCGGCCGTTCACGGGCACGCCGGTCTCGGTGTAGTCCTGCAATCCGGTGCCGCGCTCGATGACGATGAGCGCCCCATGGCGCGCGCCGCTGATCAGCAGCGCCGCGCGGGTCAGCTCGTCCACGACGTGATCGACCTCCTCCGCATCGCTCGGCGTGAGGAGGCGATTAAGAGGCCCGAGCTGGCCGAGCTGGCCGAGCCCGCGACGCAGCTCGGGCTGGAAGACGATGAGGATCGCGAACACCGCGATCGCGAGGAACGCCTGGAACAGCAGCTTAGTCAGCGTGAGCTGCAGCAGGACCGCGAGGCCGTAGATCACGATGAGCACGAGCACGCCAAGCAGGAGCTGCACGGCCCGGGTGCCGCGGATGAGCCGGAGCAGGTAGTACACGAAGACGAAGACGATCGCGATGTCGAGGACGTTGTTCCAACCGAAGGTCTGGCCGCTGAACATCGCGCGGACGGCACCGATGAATTGGTCCATCAGACCGCCTCGGCGAGACGCTCGACTTCCACCGCCAGGTCCGCCTGGCCATCGAGGCGGAGCGCTTGGGCGAGCAGGGCGCATTTCGCGCGCGCGACGTCGCGCTTTCCGATGGAGCTCACGACGTCGACGAGAAGGCGCTGGGCCTGGTGGTCCGCGAGGCCCGAGGCGATGAGCTGCAGCAGGAGATCCGACGCGGCGTTGGTGTGCCCGTCCCTCATGAAGTGACGCGCGGCGATGAGGGCCGCCTGCGCGGCGCGCGGATCTTTGGCGGCGATGTACTCCGCGGCCCGCATGTCCGCGGCGAGCGCACTGTCGGATTCGTCCAGCGCGGGCTCGGGCACGCGCTCGCGCTGTGGCGCGGAAGCATGCGGGGCCCAGGCCTGCGGTCCATCGTCAGCCGCCGCCGCGGGGGCCGCCGGTGTTGGCTCCGGCGCGTCGAGGATGCCGGCGCGCGGATCGACATCGGGCTCGGCCTCGGGCGCCGGCTCCGGGCGCGCGCGTCGCGGGATCCCGGGGATCGCGCCGGGTGGCGTGGCCTCCGCCGGGATCGGCGCCGCAGCTGGAGCGGTGCGTGCGACAGGAAGCGCGCTCACATCCATCCCGAGGTCGGCGGCGAGTGAGATGAGCGCCGGCACGGGGCCCAGTGAATCGAGGCCGTAGCGGACCTCGCGCTGCGCCGCGCTCGGATCCTTGTAATTGAGAGCGTGCGCGAAGCGGGTGTATTCCGCGGCTGCGGCATCGAGCTCGCCCGCAAGCGCGTGCGCTGCCGCGAGGCGGCGGTGCGCCGCGAGGTCGAGCGGATCAAGCTGCAGAGCTTCTGTCAGCAGCGACACGACACCGCTGTGCTGGCCGGCTTTGGCGAGCCTGGCCGCGCCGTCGCGCAGGGTGGAGAGGGCGCCCGGCCGGTCGGCCTGCTCCATGCGGACCTTCGCGAGTCCGCGATAGCCACCCGGCGCGTCGGAGAACCTGCTGCAGAGATACGTGAACTGCTGCTCGGCCTGACGCAACCGCCCGGCCTGCAATTCCCGCAGGCCGGACGCGAGCGCGACCTTGTAGTTGAAGTCCTGGACGCCTGCCACCGCGACTAGTGTGCGCTCCCGGCTTCGCGGCGGGGAGCCCCGGCTAGCGTTTCGTGAACTGCGGCGCCTTGCGTGCGCGCTTGAGACCGGGCTTCTTCCGCTCCTTCGCCCGCGGATCGCGTGTGAGGAGGCCGGCCTTGCGCAGGACCCCGCGATGCTCGGCGTCGACCTGCAGGAGCGCTCGGGAGATCGCGTGGCGGATGGCCCCAAGCTGACCCGATTCGCCACCGCCGTTGACCTTCACCATCGCGTTGAACCGGCGAGCGGTGTTCGTGACGGTGAATGGCTGGAGCGCCGACTCGGAATAGCCGTCGCGGCCGAAGTACTCCTCCAGCGGCTTGCCGTTCACGACGACCGTGCCCTCGCCCGGAACGAGCCGCACCCGCGCGACGCTCGTCTTGCGGCTGCCGGTGCCCTGGAAGTACGGCATGGTCTTCATCTAGCGCTTCTCCATCGCGAGCGTCTCGGGTTTCTGGGCTTGGTGCGGATGCTCCGGACCCGCGTACACGAACAGCTTGCGCGACATCTGCTCGCCGAGGCGGTTCTGCGGGAGCATCCCGCGGATCGCGCGACGCACGACCTCTTCCGGCCGGCGCGCGAGGAGCCGCTCGAGGGTCTCGGCCTTGAAGCCACCGGGATAGCCCGAGTGACGGATGTAGAGCTTGTCCGAGAGCTTCTTGCCGGTCACCTTGATCTTCGCGGCGTTCACGATGACCACGGGGTCGCCGGTGTCCAGGCTCGGCGTGAACGACGGCTTGTGCTTTCCGCGAAGGGTCGCCGCGGCCTGCGTCGCCAGGCGGCCGAGCACCTTACCGTCCGCGTCGATGACGCGCCAGTGCCGCTCGACTTCGCTCAGCTTCGCGCTCTTCGTTCTAGTCGTGATGCTGGTCATCGGTGTGCGGTGTACTCCCGTTTCCGTTGTCTGCGTGTCCTTCGCCATACGTTACCTGGGTCAGACAGAGGCCCTGTGCCGGCGCGTTCGGCCCCGCTTGCGCGCGATCCTTGGATCGCACGATCTCGCCGAACCGTCCGACGTCGATCTTGCCGCGTCCCACCAAGAGCAGGGTCCCCACGATCGCGCGGACCATGCCTCGGAGGAACGCGTCGGCTTCGATCTCGAACCGGAGGAGCTCGCTGTCGCGGGTCCACTCCGCTCGCCGCACCGTTCGGGTGCCGCCCTCGCCCGTCGCGAACGCTCCGAAGTCGGCACGTCCGATGAGCCCGGCGGCCGCCTCGCGCATCGCATCCAGCCGCAGCGCAGCCGGATGGTGGTACGCCCAGCGCTCGAGCGGATCGCGTTCCGATCCGATCCGAAGCCGATATTCATATGTGCGTCCCGTCGCCGAGAACCGGGCGTGGAAACCATCCCCGCATGGCTCGAGCGCCGAGACCGCGATGTCCGTCGGCAGGAGGGCGTTGACCCCCTTGCCCAGCTTCGCTCCGTCCAGCGCGCTCGCCGTCCGGAAGCTCATGACCTGACCGATCGCGTGGACGCCCGTGTCCGTCCGCCCCGCGCCGGCGATCCGCACCGGCTCGTCGCAGACCGTGGCGAGCGCCCGTTCGAGCTCGCCCTGCACCGTTCGTGCGCCGTCCTGGATCTGGAACCCCGCGAACGCGGTCCCGTCGTAGGCGACGCGTGCCCGGTAGTTCGTTAGGTTGCCTTAGCGGTCTTCTTCACCGTCTTCTTCTTGGCGGACGCGGCGCCTGCGGACGGCTTGTCGGCGGCCGCAGCGGTGGTCTTCCGCCGCGGGAGCGCCAGGCGGCGACGGGGCTTCGCTTCCGCTTCCGGCTCGGCCTTCTCCTCGACGCCCGGCATGAGCTCGATGAGCATCATCGGGGCGCTATCCCCCACCCGGCGCGGCAGACGCGTCGTGCGGGTGAAGCCCGACTGACGGTCCGCGTAGCGCTCGGCGAGATCGGTGAACAGCTTCTCGACGATCTCCTGCTCGGGCAGCCAGCCGATGGCCTTCCGGCGCGCGACGAGCGAGCCGTCCTTGCCCAGCACGATCATCCCGTCGATGAATGTGCGGACCTCCTTGGCCTTGGCCTCGGTGGTCTTCACCGACTCGTAGCGGAGAACGGAGAGCGCGAGGTTCCGCAGCATCGCCTTGCGATGCCCGGTCTGCCGTCCGAACTTCCGCTGGTGGACCTGATGCGGCATGTCCTACCGCTGCTCGTCGGCGACGATCTCGTCGTCGCCATCGATCGCGGCCGGCTCGTCGCCCTCGGGGGTCGCGTCGTCCTCGGCCGCCGTGTCGTCGACATCGTCGGATCGGTCCTCGTCGCCGTCGGCGGATAGCTCGCTCGGCTCCGGCGGCTCGATGAGGCCGCGGGCGGCGAGCCGCTCCTTGATCTCATCGAGCGACTTCTTGCCGAAGTTCCGCATGCGGAGAAGCTCTTCGTCAGGGGTCTGCAGGAGCTGCCCGACCTTCGTGATGCCGTGGCGCTTCAACGAGTTGAACGCGCGCTGCGGCAGGTCGAGGTCCTCGATCGGCATGTCCGCGATGGCCGACGGCACCGAGCTGCCGTTCGCGCGCGGCGTCGGCGCGAGGGCGGCCTGCGAGCGGGTGAGTCCGGTGAACAGCGAGAACTGCTGGATGAGGATCTGCGAGCCCTGGGCCACAGCCTCGTCTGGCGGCGTCGTGCCGTCGGTCCAGACCTCGAGGATCAGACGGTCGTAATCGGTGACCTGACCGACGCGGGTGTTCTCCACCGAGAAGTTCACGCGCTTGACCGGTGAGAAGAGCGCGTCGATCGGGATCACCCCGATCGGGAGGCCCTCCTTCTTGTCACCCGAGCTGAAGCCGCGGCCGGTCTCGACCGTAAGCTCCATCCAGAGGGATGCTTCCGGCTCGAGGGTCGCGATCTTGGCCTCGGGGTTCACGATCTCGATCTCGCTGGTGGCCTGGATATCGGCGGCGGTGACGTCCCCCGGTCCGGTCTTCTCGAGGGTGAGCGTCACCGGCTCATTCGCGAACGAGCGCAGCCGGACGTTCTTCAGGTTGAGGACCATCTCGACGACGTCTTCCTTGACGCCCGGGATGGTCGAGAACTCGTGGGCCACCCCACGGATGCGGGCGGCGGTGATGGCAGCCCCGGGGAGCGAGGACAGCAGCACCCGGCGGAGCGAGTTGCCCAGCGTGGTGCCGTAGCCCGCGGGCAGCGGCTCGCACGCGAACCTGGCGTGACGGTCGTCGCCCTCGAGGCGCTCGATCTTCGGGTATTCCAGTTCAACGATGGACATCGGTCTTGTTCCCTTCCTGGTCGGCTAGCGCGAATAGTGCTCAACGATGAGCTGCGTATCGACCTGTGTTTCGATCTGCTCGCGCTTGGGGTCGGACGCGATGCGCGCGGTGTAGGACTCGGGGTCGACCTCGAGCCACCCTGGCCGGGTCTGGGTCTTCGCCCAGGCGAGCACGTCCTTGAAGTACTGCGACTCGCGTGAGGACTCGACCACCGCGATGGTGTCGTTCGCTTTGACCGTGTAGCTCGGGATCGAGGTGCGGCGGCCGTTGACGCTGATGTGGCCATGATTGACGAGCTGGCGCGCCTGCGACCGCGACTTCGCGAAACCGGAGCGGTACACGACGTTGTCCAGGCGCGCCTCGAGGAGCTCGAGGAGCACTTCACCGGTCGCGCCGCGCTTCTCGGTCGCCTTGTCGAAGGTGTTCTTCATCTGCTTCTCGAGCACGCCGTAGATCCGGCGGGCCTTCTGCTTCTCACGCAGCTGCAGCGCGAAGTCGGAGACCTTGCGCCGGCGCTGCTGGTGCATGCCGGGCGGCGAGCTGCGCTTCTCGAACGTGCACTTGGTCACGCACTTCTCGCCCTTCAGGTAAAGCTTCATGCCCTCGCGGCGGCAGAGCCGGCAGACCGGTCCGGTGTAGCGAGCCATTCGTTCTCCTCTAGACCCGGCGCCGCTTCGGAGCGCGGCAGCCGTTGTGCGGGATGGGGGTGACGGCGGTGATGGCGGTCACCTCGAGGCCGGTTGCCTCGAGCGCGCGGATCGCGGCCTCGCGGCCGGCGCCGGGCCCGCGGACGAAGACTTCGACCGTGCGGAGGCCCTGATCCATCGCCTTGCGGGCGGCGTTCTCGGCGGTGACCTGCGCCGCGTACGGGGTGCTTTTGCGCGAGCCCTTCCAGCCGGACGCGCCGGCGGAGGCCCACGCGATCACGTTCCCCTGCGGGTCGGTGAGCGAGACGATCGTGTTGTTGAATGAGGCCTTGATGTGCGCGGCCCCACGCGGAACGGTCCGCTTCTCGCGCTTGCGGCGCGGCGCGGGCTTCGCGCCCTCGGCGGGCTTCTCTGGGGTCTTCTCGGCCTTGTCCTGGCTCACGTTCGTCCCTTCTCTTCTCTTCCGGCCTAGGTCTTCGCCGCGGTCTTCTTCTTGCCGGCGACCGTCTTGCGCGGACCCCGGCGCGTGCGCGCGTTCGTCCGCGTGCGCTGGCCGCGCACCGGGAGCGCCTTGCGGTGGCGCAGCCCGCGGTACGAGCCGATCTCCTGCAGCCGCTTGATGTTCAGCGCGACCTCGCGGCGGAGATCACCTTCGACGGTGAACTTTCGATCGATGACTTCGCGGATCTTCGCGACCTGGGCCTCGGTGAGGTCCCGCACGCGGATCGCGTGGTCGATGCGCGCCTCGTCGAGGACCTGGCGCGCCGTGGTCGGACCGATGCCGAAGATGTACCGCAGGGACACGTCGACACGCTTCTCGCGAGGGACGTCGACGCCGGCGATCCGAGCCATGTGCCTCCCCTATCCCTGCCGCTGCTTGTGCTTGGGCTCCGAGCAGATGACGCGATTCACGCCATCCCGCCGGATGATCTTGCACTTGTCGCAGCGCTTCTTGACGCTCGCCTGGACCTTCACCTAGTACCTCACCCTTCGCGTGATCCGACCCCGTTTGAGGTCATATGGCGACAGCTCCACGAGGACCTTGTCGCCCGGAACGACCCGGATGAAGTTCATCCGCATCTTCCCGGAGATGTGCGCGAGGACCGAATGGCCGTTCTGGAGCTCCACCTTGAACATCGCGTTGGGGAGGGCCTCGGAGACCGTGCCCTCCACCTCGATGACGTCCTTGTTGCTCGGCTTACTGCTGGCCATGCGCTCCAAACACAAAAAGCTCCGCGGCAGTGCGCCACGGGAACCGAAAATGTACCAAAACCGCACGATTTCGGCAAGCGGTTCTCATACGGACACCCGAGCGGCGACATCGGTCGAACGGCCGGCCGGGGCCAACCCCCGCTCGACGGTCAGCACGACCGGTCCGTCAGGCAGGCAGGCCAGCGTGTGCTCGAAATGGGCCGAAAGGGTGCCGTCCGCCGTCACGACCGTCCAGTTGTCCTCGAGCACCCGGGTCGCGACGCCGCCGATGTTCACCATCGGCTCGATCGCGATGCAGAGGCCCTCCTTGATCACCCGGCCAAGCTCCGCCGTCCCGTAATTCGGCACCTGGGGCTCCTCATGCATCGCGCGCCCGATGCCGTGCCCCACGTAGTTGCGGACGACGGAGAAGCCCTTGGACTCGACGAACTGCTGGACCGCGGCGCCGATGTCCCCGAGCCGGTTGCCGACGGTCGCGGCGGCGATCCCGCGCTCGAGCGCCTCGCGAGTGACCGCGATGAGGGTCTCGGCCTGGGCGGAGATGCGTCCGACCGGGACGGTGATCGCGGCGTCGGCGTGCCAGCCATCCACGATCGCGCCCGCGTCGATGCCCACGATGTCGCCCTCTTTTAGCTTTCGCTTGGACGGGATCCCATGCACGATCTGCTCGTTCACCGACGTGCAGATCGTGGCGGGATAGCCGTAGTAGCCGAGGAACGAGCTCGTCGCACCAGCGCGCGTAAGCACCCCCGCCGCGATGCGATCGAGCTCGGCGGTTGTGACGCCGGGCTTCACGGCGTCGCGCGTCGCAGCGAGCATGTCCGCGACGATGGCGCCGGCCTCCCGCATCTTCGCGATCTGCTCCGCGGTCTTGAGCGTGACCATCAGCGCGCCGCCTCGATGAGCCGCATCGTGATCGCATCGAGGTCACCCTGACCGTCAACCCGGCGGACGCGCCCCAGGGCCTCGTAGTGCTCGATGACCGGCTCGGTCTGCTCGGCGTACACATCGAAGCGCCGGGCGATGACCTCGGGGGTGTCGTCGGCGCGGCCCTCCGAGCGCGATCGGTTCAGGATCCGGCGGACGAGCTCCTCACGCGGTACGTCGAGCAGGAGCACGCTGCCGATGGAGCGGCCGCGCTCCGCGAGCAGGGCCTCGAGGGCCTCGGCCTGCGCGACAGTGCGGGGGAAGCCGTCGAACATCACCCGCGTCGTCTTGGGCAATGCGTCGATGAACTCACGGACCATGTCGATGGTCACATCGTCGGGGACGTAATCGCCGCGATCCATGTAGCGCTGGGCCAGCTCGCCGAGCGGCGTCGAGCGCTTCAGGTGGTCGCGGAAGAGGTCGCCGGTCGACAGCTGGACCCAGCCGTTCCGCTGCGCCAGCCGCTTCGCCTGGGTGCCCTTGCCGACCCCGGGCGGGCCCATGAACACGAGGTCTCCGGCGCGCGAGTCGCCGGGCGAGGCGGTCGCCTCGCGCTCCGCCATCACCGGATGAACCCCTCGTAGCTGCGCATGAGGAGCTGGGCCTCGAGCTGCTTCATCGTCTCGACCACGACGCCGACGACGATGAGGATGCTCGTACCGCCGAGGCGCAGGGTTTGCACCCCGGTGAGGTCGCCGACGAGCGTCGGCATGACCGCCACAAGGCCGAGGAACAACGCGCCCGCGATCGTGATGCGCGTCACCACGCGGCCCAGGAACTCCGCCGTCGGCCGGCCCGGCCGGATGCCTGGGATGAATCCGCCGTACCGCTTGATGTTGTCGGCCACGTCGTTCGGGACGAAGGTGAACGCGGTGTAGAAGAAGGTGAACGCGACAACGAGCACGAAGTACGCGCCGTTGTAGAGCACGGTGTTCTGGAAGGCGCTCACGATGCCGGTGGCGAGATTGCGCAGCCACTCGGTCTCGCTGTTGGTGAAGTACTGCGCCACCTGGCTCGGCAGCAGGAGGATCGAGATCGCGAAGATGATCGGGATGACGCCCGCGCTGTTCACGCGCAGCGGGATGTGCGTCGCGCCACCGGAGTACATGCGGGTCCCGCGGACGCGCTTGGCGTACTGCACAGGCACGCGCCGCTGGCCCTCCTGGATGAACACGATCGCCGCGATGACCAGCACGGCGATGATCGCGTAGACCGCGAGGGCGAAGTAGTTGGTCTGGACCTCGAGGGTCTGCTGCACGGTGCGCGGCAGACGGCCGACGATGCCGGCGAAGATGATGAAGCTGATGCCGTTGCCGATGCCGCGCTCGCTGATGAGCTCGCCGAGCCACATCAGGATGAGCGTCCCGGCGGTCAGTGTCGCGAGGATCGCGAGGGTGAGGCCGAGGTTGGCCGGCCCGAAGTCCGTCAGCACCCCCGACCGCTGCATGAACACGGACACCCCGATGCCCTGGAGGAGCGCGAGCGGCACGGTAAGCATCCGGGTGTACGAGTTGATCTTGTTGCGGCCGTACTCCCCCTCTTTCGAGAGGCGCTCGAGCGGCGGGATCGTCTGGTTGAGGAGCGTCATGATGATCGAGGCGTTGATGTACGGGTTCACCCCGAGGGCCACGACGCTGAACCGCGAGAGCCCGCCTCCGGAGAAGAGGTCGAGGAGGCTGAGCAGCTGGTTGTTCTGGAGGATGGCGGCGAGCTGGGTCTGGTCCACGCCGGGCAGCGGCACGTGCGCGAGGAATCGGAAGACCAGGAGCATCGCGAGGGTGAACAGGATCTTGACGCGGAGGTCGGGGGCCCGGAAGGCATCCCGGAATGTCTCGAGGACCTTCACGCGCTAGCTGGTCCCCGCGTCGATGAGCACCACCGTGCCGCCCGCGGACTCGATCTTCTCTTTGGCCGCCGCGGACACGCGGTGCGCGTGGACCTCGAGCTTCTGGCCGAGCTCGCCGTTCGCGAGCAGCTTCACCTTCGCCGACGGCTCGATGAGTCCCTTGGCCGCGAGCGTCTCCGGCGAGACCTTGCCGTCGACCGCGTACGTCTTGAGCTGACCGACATTGACCGCGACGTACTCGACCCGCAGCCGGTTCTTGAATCCGCGGAGCTTCGGCAGGCGCATGTGCAGCGGCATCTGGCCGCCTTCGAACCAGGCCGGCAGCCCCGGCCCGCTGCGCGCGAGCTGGCCCTTCGTGCCCTTGCCCGCGGTCTTGCCCTGGCCGGCGGCGGTGCCGCGGCCGACGATGCGGCGCTTCTTGCGCGAGTTCCGCGCGGGGACGAGGTCGTGCGTCTTCATCGCGACTTCCCTTCACCGACGTCGACGAGATGCGCGACCCGCCGGAGCATGCCGCGAAGCGCGGGCGTGTCCTCGTGGGAGACGCGCTGACCCGTCCGCTTGAGGCCGAGGGCCTGCAGGGTCCCCTTCGCCGCGCGCTTCTCGCCGATCGCGCTCTTGTGCTGGTGGATCTCGAGACGGCTCATGAGACCGCCACCGGCTCCTCGGTCCGACGCTTGCGGCGCTCGATGCCCCGCGTGTCCGCGACCGTGTCGGCGGAACGAAGCATCGTGAGCGCCTCGATCGTCGCCATGACGACGTTGACGGGGTTGGTGCTCCCGAGCGACTTCGAGAGGATGTCGTGGATGCCGGCAGACTCGACGACGGCGCGCACCGAGCCACCGGCGATGACGCCGGTACCCTTCGACGCCGGGCGGAGCAGGACCTTCGCCGCACCGAAGTCGGCGGTGACCGGGTGTGGGATCGTCCGGTCGACGAGGGGCACGAGCATCAGGTGCTTCTTCGCGTCTTCGACGCCCTTCTTGATCGCCTCGGGGACCTCGTCGGCCTTGCCGAGACCGGCGCCCACGTGGCCGCGGCCGTCACCGACCACGACGATGGCCGAGAAGCTGAACCGCCGTCCACCCTTCACCACCTTGGACACGCGGTTGATCTGGACCACCCGTTCGGTGAGCTCCAGGCGATTGGCGTCGATCCGTCCCATTTAGAACCTCAATCCGTTCGAACGTGCCGCGTCGGCGAGCGCCTTCACGCGGCCGTGGTAGCGGTACCCGCCGCGATCGAAGATCACCTCTTCGATGCCGGCGGCCTTCGCCTTCTCGGCGATCTTGGCGCCGACGGCCGTCGCGGCCTCGGCCCGCTTCGCCTTGGTGTCCTTGGCATCCAGGCTCGAGGCCGCGGCGAGGGTGCGACCGGTGCGGTCGTCGATGACCTGCGCGTAAATCTGGTTGAGGGAGCGGTAGACGGCCAGACGCGGCCGGTCGGCGGTGCCCGCGATGCGGGTTCGCAAGCGGCGGTGCCGCTTCTTCCGTGCCTCGTCGCGCTCGGTGAATGCCATTGCCGCTCCTCCCCTAGGCCTTCGCGCCGACCTTGCCGGCCTTGCCTGCCTTGCGACGGATGTACTCGCCCGCGTACTTCACGCCCTTCGCCTTGTACGGATCGGGGACGCGCAGCGCGCGGATCTTCGCGGCGATCTCGCCGACGACCTCTTTGTCCGCACCAGCGACGCGCACCTTCTGCGGCGTCTCGAGCGCGAAACTGATGCCGGCGGGCGGGTCGATCTCGATCGGATGCGAGTAGCCGAGCGCGAGCTGCAGCTTCTTCCCCGCGAGCGTGGCGCGGTAGCCGGTACCGCTGATCTCGAGATCGCGGACGTAGCCGGTGGCGACGCCCGTGACCATGTTGAACAGCAGCGACCGCGACAGCCCGTGAATGGCCTTCGCCTGCTGGCTCTCGTTGGCCCGAACCACCGTCAGCGTCCCGTCCGACCGGTCGATCTTCACCAGCGGGTGGAACGTGCGCTTCAGCTCGCCCTTCGGGCCCTTCACCGCGACGTCCTGACCCTTCACGGTCACGTCGACGCCCTTCGGCAGGGTCACGGGAAGCTTTCCGATGCGGCTCATTTCTTCTTCGCCCCTACCACACGTACGCCAGGACTTCGCCGCCCAGGGCCTTGCGCTCGGCCTCGCGGCCGGTCATGAGGCCGGACGAGGTCGACACGATCGCGACGCCCAGGCCACCGAGGACCCGCGGCATCTCGGTCTTGCGCGCGTAGACCCGTAGACCAGGCCGGCTGATGCGCCGGATCCCGGAGACGGCGGAGGTTTTGCCGCCGATGTACTTGAGCTTCACCACAAGCTGCGTGCCGGCCGGAAGGACTTCGCTCTCCTTCGTGGCCTTTCGCTCGCTCGCGGCCTCGGTCGAGTAGCCCGTGATGAACCCTTCGGCCTTCAGGATGCGCGCGATCTCTATTTTGATCCGGCTCGACGGGATCATCACGGTCTCGTGACGCGCGGTCGACGCGTTCCGGACGCGCGTGAGCATGTCCGCGACCGGGTCGCTCACCGCCACGCCGCGCGGGCGGCGGGCCTTGGGCACGATCACGCGCCGCGGACGCGGGGCCTCGCCCTCCGCGCGCTCGGGGCGCGGAGCCTGGGCTTCTGGGGTCGTGGTCGTGGTTGTCGGCACTTCTGTCGTCATCGTCTTTTTCCTACCAGCTCGACTTCGTGACGCCCGGCAGCTCGCCGATGAGCGCGCGCTCGCGGAAGCAGATCCGGCAGAGGCCGAACTTCCGCATGTAGCCGCGGGCTCGCCCGCAGACCAGGCACCGGTGGTATCCCTGGGTCTTGAACTTCGGGGTCTTCTGCGACTTGAGGATCAGGCTGAGCTTCGCCATCTAGCTTCCCCCCTGGGCGTCGCGCGTGCGGAATGGCATGCCGAGCGACTTGAGGAGGGCGCGCCCTTCCTCGTCGGTCTTCGCGGTGGTCACGATCGTGATCTCGAGGCCGCGCAGGCGGTCGATCTTGTCGTACTCGATCTCCGGGAACACGAGCTGCTCCTTGAGGCCGAGCGAGTAGTTGCCGCGGCCGTCGAAGCTGCGCTCCGGGATCCCCTGGAAGTCACGGATGCGCGGCAGCGCGACCGTGACCAGCTTCTCGAGGAAGTGCCACATCTGCGGGCCGCGCAGGGTCACCTTGAGCCCGATCGGCATCCCCACCCGCAGGCGGAAGTTCGAGATGGCCTTCCGCGACTTCGTGACGACCGGACGCTGGCCCGTGATCATCGCGAGGTCGTTGGCGGCGGCATCCATCGTCTTCGCGTTGCCGATGGACTCGCCCATCCCGATGTTGAGCACGATCTTCTCGATCCGCGGCACCTGCATCACGTTGCCGTAGCTGAACTGCTTGCGCAGCTCGTCCTTCACGCTCTTCTCGTACCGCTCCTGCAGGAGGCTCGCGACCTTCGGCATCGTGCCGCTGGATGTCGCCTGTGGCGCCGCCGTCGTGGACTTGCGCTTCGAGGGCGAGGTCTTCCGCGGCGCCTTGGGGGCGCTGACTTCGGTCGTCATCTATTCCGCCCCTTCCGTCGCGAGGCCCTGGCCGCAGTTCTTGCAGAACCGCTCTTTCGAGCCGTCCTCGACGCGATAGCCGATCCGCGACGGCTTGTTGCAGTGCGGGCAGATGAGCATGACCTTGCCGATCGAGAGCGGCACGAGCTGCTCGATGATCCCGCCTTTCACGTTCTTGTTCGGGTTGGCCTTCGTGTGGCGCTTGGCGGTGTTGACGCCCTGCACGGTCACGGTGCCCTTGCGCGGATCGACGTCCTGCACCTTGCCGCGGTCGTACCGGTCCTTGCCCCCGAGGACCATGACCAGGTCGCCCTTCTTGATCTTCATCGTCATCTAGAGGACCTCCGGGGCGAGCGAGACGATCTTCATGAAGTTCCGCTCGCGGAGCTCGCGGGCCACCGGTCCGAAGATGCGGGTGCCGCGCGGCTGGTTCTGCGGCGTCAGCAGGACGGCCGCGTTGTCGTCGAACCGGATGAGCGATCCGTCTGCGCGCCGCATCTCTTTCGTCTGGCGAACGACGACCGCCCGCACGACATCGCCCTTCTTCACCTGGGCGTTCGGGATGGCCTGCTTCACGGCGGCGATGAATACGTCGCCGATCGAGGCGCTCGTGCCCGTCGAGCTGCCGAGCACGCGGATCACCGAGAGCTCGCGGGCTCCGGTGTTGTCCGCGCAGCGGACGCGGGTGTAGGGCCGGATCACTGAGCGGTCCCTTCGGCCACGGGCTCAGGCTTCTCTTCGCGCTGCGGGGCGAGGATCGTGTCGACGCCCTCGGCCTGTTCGAGGTACTTCTCCACGTCGGCCGCGCGTGGCGCCGCTGCGCCAGCCTCGCCGGCCCGGGACAGGACCTCGACCACCTGCCAATGCTTCGTCGCGCTGAACGGGCGGCTTTCCTGGATCCGCACGAGGTCGCCGGCCTTCACATCGCCGGCGGCGTCGTGGGCCGCGTACTTCTTGCGGAGACGGATGACCTTCTTGTACAGGGGATGCTCGCGCATGCGCTCCACGACGACCGTCACCGTGTGCGGCTGCTTCGCCGACGTGACGAGCCCAACGCGGGTGCGACGGCGTGACCGGCGCCACGAGTGGGCGGGTGCATCCTGCGCCGAGCCCTGGGCGACCTGGGCCCGGCGGAGCGGACGCGCGCGCTTGACCGCGGGCGCCGCCGGCTTCGGCGTGGCCGCGGCCGTCGTCTTCGTGGCGGTGGTCTTCTTGTGGACGGGCGCCTTCGCGGCGGTGGCCTTCTTCGGGGCCGCCGCTGCTTTCTCCGTCGTCTTCTTGGGCGCAGCCGACTTCGCCACGGTCTTCTTCTCCGCGGCCGCGGTCGCCTTGCTCTTCGGCGCCGCTTGCGCCTTGCTCGTCGTCTTCTTCTCAGCCATTCGTCGCCTCGGTCTTCCGTTCATCCATCACCGTGAGCGCGCGGGCAATGCGCTTCCGCGCGGCCGGCACGCCGCGGTAGTTCTTGAGCTGGCGGGTGGCCAGCTGGAACCGGAGGTTGAACAGCTCCTCCTTCGCGTTCTTGAGCTCGTCCGCGAGCTCCGTATCAGACAGCCGCCGCATGTCCTTCAGTTGCACTGCTCTCACCTTCCGCACCCTCGCGGGTCAAGAATTTCGTCCTGATCGGGAGCTTGTACGACGCGAGCCGCATGGCCTCTTTCGCGAGTCCCGCATCGACGCCTGCGAGCTCGAACAGGATCCGGCCGGGCTTCACGACGGCCACCCAGTGGTCGGGCGCGCCCTTGCCCGAGCCCATCCGCACCTCGGCCGGCTTCTTGGTCACGGGCTTGTCCGGGAAGATGCGGATCCAGACCTTGCCGCCGCGCTTCAGGTGGTGAACGATCGCGCGACGCGCGGCTTCGATCTGGCGTGCGGTCATCCAGCAGGGCTCCTGCGCCTGTAGGGCGTAGTCGCCGAACGCGATGAACGCGCCGCCCGAGGCGGTGCCCTTCATGCGGCCGCGCTGGAACTTCCGGTGCTTGAGGCGCTTGGGCTGCAGCATCTAGGGCGTTCCCACCGGAGCGACCGCCGCGGGGGCGACGGGCGCGGGTGCACCGGCCGGCGCGCCGAGCACGGCGGGCCGCGCCGCGGCCGCCGGAGCGTTCTGCGAGACCTGACGCGGCGCCGGCTCGATGTCGCCCCGGTAGATCCAGGCCTTCACGCCGATCGTGCCGTAGGTGGTCTTCGCGATCGCGCGCCCGAACTCGATGTCGGCTCGCAGCGTGTGCAGCGGGACGCGACCCTCGCGCTCCCACTCGCGGCGGGACATCTCGGCGCCACCGAGACGGCCGGCGACCGCAACGCGCACGCCCTTCGCTCCGGCCTTCATGGACCGGGACACGGTCTGCTTCAGCACCTTGCGGAACGACACGCGCCGCTCGAGCTGCTGCGCGACGTTCTCGGCGATGAGGTTCGCGTCGAGTTCCGGGTAGCGGATCTCGAAGATGTTCACCTTGACCGCTTTCCCTGTCGTCTTGCCGAGGGCCTGACGGAGCTCCTCGACCTTCGCGCCGCCCTTGCCGATGACGACGCCGGGCTTCGCGGTCTGGATCGTCACCGTGACCTGGTTGGTCGAGCGTTCGATGTCGATGCGGGCGATGGCGGCGTCACGCAGCCGGCCACGGATGGTGGTCCTGATCGCGATGTCCTCCTTCAGGAGGACGCGGTAGTTCTTCGCTTCCGCGAACCACTTCGCGTTCCACGTCTTCGTGAATCCGAGCCGGTACCCGATCGGATGGACCTTCTGCCCCATCTAAGACTCCTTCTCGTCGACGATCACGGTGATGTGACAGGTGCGGTGCAGCTTCACATCGCGGCGACCGCGACCCCGCATCCACACGCGCTTCATCCGCGGACCTTCGTCGGCCATCGCGCGCTTCACGTACAGGTTCTCGAGCGTCAGGTTGAAGTTGTTCTCCGCGTTCGCGACGGCTGAGCGCACCACGCGGCCGATCGTGATCGCCGAGCCCTTCGGCAGGTGCTCGAGAATCGAGATCGCCTCCTCCGCGGACTTCCCGGTGATCAGATCGGTCACCAAACGGGCCTTCCGGGGCGAGACGCGCTGGAACTTGGCGCTCGCCTTCACTTCCATGGGGTTATGCGCCTGCCTTCACGGCGGTCGCGGTCTCGGCCGCGGCGCCACGGCCGTGGCCCTTGAACGTGCGGGTCGCGGCGAACTCGCCGAGCCGGTGGCCGACCATGTTCTCGGTGATGAACACCGGCACGTGGCGGCGGCCGTCGTGGACGGCGATCGTGTGGCCGACCATCATCGGCAGGATCACCGACGCGCGCGACCAGGTCTTCACGACCTTCTTCTCGTTACGGGTGTTGAGGGCCTCGATCTTCTTCTTCAACGAGGCCTCGATGAACGGGCCCTTCTTGACGCTGCGACTCACTTATTTGCCCCTCTTCTTCTGCGGCTTGATCACGAAGCGGTCGGTGCGCGGGTTCTTGCGCGTCTTCAGGCCCATCGCGGGCTTGCCCCACGGGGTCTGGGCCATCCCTCCGACCGGGGACTTGGCCTCGCCACCACCATGCGGGTGGTCGCGCGGCGACATGACGACGCCTCGGACCTGCGGGCGGCGGCCCATATGCCGTTTGTGACCGGCGCCGCCGATCTTCTGGTTCTCATGCTCGATGTTCCCGAGCTGCCCGACCGTCGCGCGGCACTTGATGTGGATGATCCGGATCGTGCCCGAGGGCAGCCGCACCTGGGCGTAGTCGCCCTCTTTCGCGACGAGCTGGGCAACGCCACCCGCCGAGCGCACGAGCTGTGCGCCACGGCCGGGCTGGAGCTCGACCCCGTGGATCTGCGTGCCGGTCGGGATGTTCTCGAGCGGCATGCAGTTGCCAAGACGCGCTTCGGCCTCCGGCCCTGAGATGACGCTGTCGCCGATCTTCAGGTCCAGCGGCGCGAGGATGTAGCGCTTCTCGCCGTCCGCGTAGACGACGAGCGCCAGGCGGGCCGAACGGTTCGGGTCGTATTCGATGGCGGTGACCTTCGCCGGGATCCCGTCCTTGTTGCGCTTGAAGTCGATGATCCGGTAGCGGCGCTTCTCGCCCCCGCCGCGGTAGCGCATGGTGACACGGCCCTTCGCGTTGCGGCCGCCGGTCCGGTCCTTCGACTCCGTCAGACGCTTCTCCGCGGGCTTCTTCGTGATCTCGGAGAAGTCCGCGGTCTGGCGGTAGCGGCGGACGGGGGTGACGGATTTGTATTTCTTGAGCGGCATCCGGTTACACCCCTTCCACGAAGTAGCGCTCGATGCGCTGGCCCTCGGCGAGCGTGACGACGGCCTTCTTCCAGTCGGACTGCTTGCCCGTCTTCTTGCCGATACGCCTCGACTTGCCGTGCACGGTCAGCGTGTTGACCGCGACGACGTCGACCTTGAACGACTCGGCGACGGCCTGCGCGATCTCCTGCTTCGTCGCCTTCTTCGCGACCGCGAAGGTGTAGCGGCCGGAGTTCGTGCCGGTCATGGACTTCTCCGTGATGATCGGGCGGACCAGAACGAGATCGCCTCTCATGCCGTCAGTCCCTTCTTGACCGCCGCGACATCCGCGCGCGCGGCAAGGAGCTCGAGCGCCGGACGGGCCACGAGGACCGTCTGCGCGCCGAGGACATCGACGAGACGAAGCGACCCGACCGAACGGATCTCGACATCCGAGAGGTTCGCGATCGCACGGCCGTGGCCCTCGTTGAGGTCGGCGCCGACGATCAGGGTCTTGCCGGTGTCGCCGATCCGCGCGAGCCAATCGAACACTTCGGCCGAGCGCGGCCGCTCGGACAACCCGCCGATCTGATCGAACACGATGACGCGGCCCTCGGCCGCGCGCGATGCGAACGCTTCGCCGAACGCGGCCTTGCGCATGCGCTCGGGGATCCGCTGCCAGTACGTGCGGCCGTTCGGGCCGAAGACGACGCCGCCATGACGCCAGTGCGGGGCGCGGGTCGAGCCCTGACGGGCGCGGCCGGTGCCCTTCTGCCGCCAGGGCTTCGCGCCGCCGCCGGCGACGCGCGCGCGGTTCTTGGTCGCGGCGGTGCCCAGGCGCGCATTCGCCCGCGCAGCCTGGAACGCCTGGAACAGCACCCCGGTGCGCTTCTTCGACGCGCCGAGCGCGGCCGGAAGCTCGACCGATCCGGATGAGCTGCCGTCCGCGGCGATCACCGGCGCATGGCCGGCGGGCGCCGTGGGGAGAGGCTTCGATGCGATCTTCTCGCGCGGCTCGCGCTTCGGCGCTTCGGCCCGTGGCTGCGGCCGGGGGGTCGCGGCTCGCGTGGCCGGACGGGCGACCGCGCGCTTCACGGGCTTCGCGTCAGCCTTCTTCGCCGCACCCTTCGCCGGCAGCGGCTTGTCCGCCTTCGGCGCGGTGGCTTTCTTCGCGACGGCCTTCTTGGCCGTCGTCTTCTTCTCGGCCATCAGGCCTTCCTCACGATCACGATGCCATTGCGCGCACCGGGGACCGCGCCCGCGATCACGAGCAGCGACCGGTCCGCATCGGCACGGAGCACCTCGAGGTTCTTCACCGTCACACGGTTCGCGCCCTGGTGCGCGGCCATCCGCAGACCCTTCCACACGCGACCGGGCGTCGTGCCGGAACCGACCGAGCCCTGGCGGCGCAGATGGTCGGAGCCATGGGACTTGGGGCCGCGCGAGAAGTGATGCAGGTGGACGGGGCCCTGAAAGCCCTTGCCCTTCGACACCCCGACCACGTGGACCTTGTCGCCGGCGGCGAAGCGCTCGACGCCGATGGCCTGGCCGGTCTTGAACCCGTCGACCGAATCGAGGCGGACCTCGCGGAGGTGCTGCACCGTCGCGCCGGACTCCTTCAGATGGCCGAGCCGGGCCTTCTGCAGCTTCTTCTTATCGATGGCGCCATACCCGAGCTGGAGGCCGGTGTAGCCGTCTCGTTCCTTCGTCCGGACCGCGGTCACGATGTTCGGTTCGGCGGCGATGACGGTCGCGGCCACGGCCGACCCGTCGGGCCGGAAGTGCTGGAGCATGCCGATCTTGCGGCCGAGCATGAGCGGCTTCTCGATGTCGGGCGCCTGCGCACCGCGCGACGTCTCGGCGACGGGCGGTGCCTCAGTCGGTTCTTCCGTTTTCGTTTCGTCGGTCATTTCGTTCGTCCTACTGCGATCTAGAGCTTGATCTCGATGTCTACGCCGGCGGGAAGGTTCAGCTTCATGAGCGCGTCGACGGTCTTCTGCGATGGATCGTTGATGTCGATGAGCCGCTTGTGGGTCCGGATCTCGAACTGGTCGCGCGAGTCCTTGTAAATGAACGGGCTGCGGATCACCGTGAACTTCTCGATGCGGGTGGGCAGCGGGACCGGCCCGGTCACCGTCGACCCGGTGCGCTGCGCCGTCTCGACGATCTGCGCCGCGGACTGGTCGATGAGCTTGTGGTCGTAGGCCTTGAGCCGGATCCGGATCCGCTGCTTCGCCATCTATTCGATGACCTTCGTGCAGACGCCCGCGCCGACGGTCTTGCCGCCCTCACGGATGGCGAACCGGAGGCCCTCTTCGAGGGCGATCGGCGTGATCAGGGTGACTGTGAGGTTCGTGTTGTCCCCGGGCATGACCATCTCGACGCCCGGCTGCAGCTCCGCGGAGCCGGTCACGTCGGTCGTGCGGATGTAGAACTGCGGCCGGTAGCCGTTGAAGAACGGCGTGTGCCGGCCGCCCTCCTCCTTGGTCAGGATGTAGACCTCGGCCTGGAACTTCGTGTGCGGCTTCACCGAGCCGGGCTTCGCGATCACCTGGCCGCGCTCGATGTCCTCGCGCTCGATCCCGCGCAGGAGCAGCCCGACATTGTCGCCGGCCTCGCCCTGATCGAGGAGCTTCCGGAACATCTCGACCCCGGTCACGACGACCTTGCGGGCGTCGCGGATGCCGAGGATCTCGACCTCTTCGCCGACCTTCACGACGCCGCGCTCGACGCGGCCGGTCGCCACGGTGCCGCGGCCCTTGATCCCGAAGACGTCTTCGACCGGCATCAGGAACGGCTTGTCCTTCTGGCGCACCGGGGTTGGGATGTACGAGTCGACCTTCTCCATGAGCTCGAAGATCGGCTTGTACGCCGGATCCTCGGCATTCGCCGGCCCTTCGAGGGCCTTGAGCGCGCTGCCGCGGATGATGGGGACCTCGTCGCCGGGAAAGCCGTACTTGGAGAGGAGCTCCCGGACCTCGAGCTCGACCAGCTCCAACAGCTCCTCGTCGTCGACCATGTCGACCTTGTTGAGGAACACCACGATGGAGGGCACCTCGACCTGCTTGGCGAGGAGGATGTGCTCGCGGGTCTGGGGCATCGGGCCGTCCGCGGCGGACACGACCAGGATCGCTCCGTCCATCTGGGCGGCGCCGGTGATCATGTTCTTGATGTAGTCGGCATGTCCGGGGCAGTCGACGTGGGCGTAGTGGCGGTTCGCGGTCTCATACTCGACATGCGCGATCGAGATGGTGATGCCGCGCTCCTTCTCTTCGGGCGCGTTGTCGATCGTGTCGAAGGCCCGGAACTCGGCCCCGCCCTTCAGCGAGAGGGTCTTGGTGATCGCCGCAGTGAGCGTGGTCTTGCCGTGGTCGATGTGACCGATGGTCCCGACGTTCACGTGCGGCTTGTTGCGCTCGAACTTCTTCTTTGCCATTTCCTAGCCCCCTCTACTTGCCCTTCATGATCTCGGCTGCGATGTGCGCCGGAAGCGTCTCGTAGTGATCGAACTCCATCGAGTACACACCCCGACCCTCGGTCGCCGACCGCAGGTCGGTCGCGTAGCCGAACATCGTCGCGAGCGGGACGAACGCGTTGATGACGCGCGCGTTGGCGCGCTCGGTCATCCCGTTGATCGACCCGCGGCGTGAGTTGAGGTCGCCGATGATGTTGCCCATGAACTCCTCGGGCACGACGACTTCCACCTTCATGACCGGCTCCACGATGACCGCGCCCGCCCGCGGCACCGCGGCCTTCAGGGCCATCGAGCCGGCGATCTTGAACGCCATCTCGTTGGAGTCGACCTCGTGCTGCGAGCCGTCGGTGACGATCGCCTTGAGGTCGACCATCGGATAGCCGGCGATGATCCCGTTCGCGAGGGCCTCACGGATGCCGGCCTCGATCGCCTTCGCCCACTCCTTCGACAGGCCCGTGCCCTTGACCTTCCACTCGAACTCGAAGCCCGCGCCGCGCTCGAGCGGCTCGAAGTCGGCGACCACGTGGCCGTACTGGCCCTTGCCGCCGGACTGCTTCACGTATTTGCCTTCGCCCTCGGCCTTCTTGGTGATGGCCTCGCGGTACGCGACCTGCGGCCGGCCCACGTTCGCCGCGACCTTGAACTCACGGAACATGCGGTCGACGATGACCTCGAGGTGCAGCTCGCCCATCCCGGCGATGAGGGTCTGCCCGGAGTCGGGATCGGTTTTGACCTGGAAGGTGGGGTCTTCCTCGGCCAGCTTGGCCAGGGCCAGGGACATCTTCTCTTCATCGGCCTTCGTCTTGGGTTCCACGGCGATCTGGATGACCGGCTCGGGGAACTTGATGGCCTCGAGGATGACCGGCTTGTCCGGATCACAGAGCGTGTCGCCGGTGAAGGTCTGCTTCAGGCCGATGGCCGCGGCGATCTCGCCGGCGCCGACCTCGCTCACGTCCTCACGCTTGTCGGCGTGGAGCATGACGATGCGGGAGATGCGCTCCTTGCGGTCCTTGGTGGCGTTGTAGACCTGATCGCCGGCGCGGATGGTGCCCGAGTACACCCGGAAGAATGCGAGCCGGCCGCTGAACGGATCGGCCGCGATCTTGAACGCGAGCGCGGCGAACGGGTCGTCGTCCGTCGGCCGGCGCACGAGCTCCTCGCCGGTCTTGGGGTCCGTTCCGGTGACCGGCGGGACGTCGAGCGGCGACGGCAGGTACGCGACGACCGCGTCAAGCAGCGGCTGCACCGCCTTGTTGCGCAGCGCGGCGCCGCAGAGCACGGGCACGATCTTGTTCGCGATCGTCGCCGCGCGCAGGCCCTTGATCAGCTCGTCGGTGGTGATGTCGTGCTCCTCGAGGTACTTGTGCATGAGGTCGTCATCCGTCTCGGCGACCTTCTCGACGAGCAGCTCGTGAGCCTTCTTCGCAGCCTCTGCGTACTCGGCCGGGATGTCCTTGACGACCGCCTCGGCCGGGGTGTCCTGCTCCCAGAACAGGGCCTTCCGCTGGATGACGTCGATGATCCCCTTGAAGTTCGCCTCCGCGCCCATCGGGAGCTGGATGGCGACGGGGTTGGCGCCGAGGCGGTCGATGATCATGTCGAAACACCGCTCGAAGCTCGCACCCATCCGGTCCATCTTGTTCACGAAACAGATGCGGGGCACCTCGTACTTGTCGGCCTGGCGCCACACCGTCTCGGATTGCGGCTCGACGCCGGCGACCCCGTCGAACACGGTGACGGCGCCATCCAGCACGCGGAGCGACCGCTCGACCTCGACCGTGAAGTCCACGTGTCCGGGCGTGTCAATGATGTTGATGCGGTGATCCGCCCAGAAGCACGTGGTGGCAGCGGCGGTGATGGTGATCCCGCGCTCCTGCTCCTGCGGCATCCAGTCCATCGTCGCGGCGCCATCGTGGACCTCGCCGATCTTGTAGATCTTCTTCGTGTAAAAGAGGATCCGTTCGGTCACGGTGGTCTTGCCGGCGTCGATGTGTGCGATGATCCCGATGTTGCGGACCCGCTCGAGCGGGTACTCGCGTCCGGGCGTGGCCTTCGTGGCCTTCGTCTCGATCGTCATGACCGCATCGCTACCACTTGTAGTGGGAGAACGCCTTGTTGGCCTCGGCCATCTTGTGCGTCTCCTCCTTGCGGCGAACGGCGGCGCCGGTGTTGTTCATCGCGTCCATCAGCTCGCCGGCAAGCTTCTCGGCCATCGATTTGCCCGGCCTTTTGCGCGCGGACTGGATGAGCCAGCGCATGGCGAGCGAGCCGCGGCGCGCCGCGGGGATCTCGACCGGGACCTGGTAGGTGGCGCCGCCGACGCGCCGGGGCTTGACCTCGAGGAGCGGCGTCGCGTTCTTCATCGCGGTCTCGAAGACCTCGACCGCGGGCTTGCGCGTCGCCTGCTCCGCGCGATCGACGGCGTCGTACACGATGCCCTCGGCGGTCGAACGCTTGCCGTCGCGCATCACCTTGTTGATGAATTGCTGCACGGTCACGTTCGCGTACTTGCGGTCAGGGAGCCGCGGACGGTCGGTCGGACGAGCTCGGCGTGGCATCTATTTGGGCTGCCGCTTCTTCGCCTTGGGGTTCTTCGCGCCGTAGAGCGAACGACCCTGCATGCGATCCTTCACGCCCGCGGTGTCGAGCGTGCCGCGAATGATGTGGTACTTCACGGACGGTAGGTCGGGCACCCGGCCGCCGCGGACGAGGACGACGGAGTGCTCCTGAAGGTTGTGGCCGATGCCGGGGATGTACGCCGTGACCTCCATGTGATTGGAGAGGCGGACACGGGCGATCTTGCGAAGCGCCGAGTTCGGCTTCTTGGGGGTCATCGTGCGGACGATCGTGCAGACGCCGCGCTTCTGGGGCGCGCCCTTGCGCAGCTGCACGAACCGGCGATCGAGC
Source organism: Chloroflexota bacterium (assembly GCA_030948585.1). Lineage (GTDB taxonomy): Bacteria > Chloroflexota > Limnocylindria > P2-11E > P2-11E > UBA4735. The sequence goes on along the minus strand of JALZAB010000098.1, from coordinate 353 downwards.
GAGTTCCAGGTCGTGCGCAGCGCGGGCGTGTCCACCTTCGGCTTCTGGCTCTTCCGGCCCTTGCGGACCAGCTGCGAGATCGTCGGCATCGTCGTTCCCTTCTCGGTGTGTGACGCGCGCGAACGCACGACATACACAGGTCCGCGTTTTTCTGACAACTCCCCCGACGAGGGCGCCTGCCTTGCGGCGAGGGCCCCCGGCGCAGCGCGGCCGATGTCACAAAAAGCGACTGGCCGATGCGCGAAATGACCGCCCTACCCCGCTCGGGAAGGCGGTCACCGTCTCGAAAGACAGCCGGACTGAAAGTATGACGGGTCGGCGTCCCGACCGTCAACGCGGAGGGCCGGATCGGC